>NZ_JAPFCG010000020.1:0-129110 GCF_026240995.1 Pseudomonas sp. DCB_BI
TCAGCAGTGAAACGATGCATCGCCGATGGTAGTGTGGGGTTTCCCCATGTGAGAGTAGGTCATCGTCAAGATTCATTTCGCAAAACCCCTATCTGCACATGCAGGTAGGGGTTTTGTCTTTGTGGTCGTAAAATTCCTGGCTCGAGCCAACCCTCGCTGGCTTCGCCAAGCCCTCTGTGGGAGCGTGTTGCGCGTGATATCGTTCCCTCCACAGCCTCCCGCGCCTGCTAGAGACCTCCCGATGCTCACCACCCCCCAGCTTCACCCTGGCTTCATGATCGTCCACAGCAACCGCCTCGACGATCTGCGCAGCTTGGTGGTGAGCTGGATGCGTCGCTACCCACTGGCGCCGCTGGAAAACGAAATCGCCCTGGTGCAGAGCAATGGTATCGCCCAATGGCTCAAGCTGGCCCTGGCCGAAGACCCGCTGGAAGATGATCTGGGGGGCTGCGGCATTGCCGCCGCGATCGATGTGCAACTGCCCGGCACCTTCATGTGGCAGTTGTACCGCAGCGTGCTGGGTCGTGACGAAATTCCCGAAGTGTCCCTACTCGACAAGGCTCCGCTAACCTGGCGCCTGATGCGCCTGCTACCAGCACTTATCGAGCGGCCGCATTTCGAGCCGCTGCGCCGTTTCCTCAACGACGACAGCGACCTGCGCAAGCGCTACCAGCTCTCCGAGCGCCTGGCCGACCTGTTTGACCAGTATCAGGTTTACCGTGCCGACTGGCTCAAGGACTGGGCCGCCGGCCAGCACATCCTCAACACTGCCCGCGGCGAGCGCAAGGCGTTGCCTCCGGGCAACCGTTGGCAGGCCGAACTATGGCGAGCGTTGCTTGACGATGTCGGCGAGCAGGGCATGGCGCAGAGCCGAGCCGGGGTACACCAACGCTTCATCGAGCGCATCAACAGCCTGGAGCAGGCACCTGCCGGGCTGCCATCGAGAGTGATCGTGTTCGGCATCTCCTCGCTGCCAGCACAGGCCCTGGAAGCCTTGGCAGGCCTGGCGCGGTTCAGCCAGGTGCTGTTGTGCGTGCACAACCCCTGCCGCCACCACTGGGCAGACATCGTTGCCGATAAGGACCTGCTGCGTCATCAGTACAAACGCCAACAGCGTAAGCAGGGCATGCCCCTGCAGCTGGATGACCAGTCGCTGCACCAACATGCCCACCCGTTGCTGGCTGCCTGGGGCAAACAAGGTCGCGACTATATCAACCTGCTCGATAGCTACGACGACCCGGGCAGCTACCAGGGCGTGTTCAGCGACGGCCGCATCGACCTGTTCAGCGACGGCTCACCCACCACGCTGCTCAACCAGTTGCAAGACGACATTCTTGAGCTGCGGCCGCTTGCCGAAACCCGTGAGCTGTGGCCACCCGTCGACTCGACCCAGGACCGCTCGATCCGCTTCCACATCGCCCACAGCCCACAACGCGAAGTGGAAATACTCCACGACCAGCTGTTGGCCCGCTTCAGTGCCGACCCCACTTTGCGCCCGCGTGACGTTATCGTCATGCTGCCGGCCATCGACACCTATGCGCCGCACATCCGGGCTGTATTCGGCCAGTTGCAGCGCAACGATCCGCGCTACATCCCGTTTACCCTGACTGACCAGGGGCAGCGTGGCCGCGAGCCTTTGTTGATCGCCCTCGAACACCTGCTCAAATTGCCCGATAGCCGCTTTGCGGTCAGTGAAGTGCTCGACCTGCTGGACGTACCGGCAGTCCGAGCCCGTTTCGGGGTCCGTGAGAGCGACCTGCCCACCCTGCACCGCTGGATCGAGGGTGCAGGTATCCGCTGGGGCCTCAACGCCGAGCAGCGGGCCAGCCTGGGCTTGCCCGCCGGGCTTGAGCAGAACAGTTGGCGCTTCGGTCTGCGGCGCATGCTGCTTGGCTATGCCGTAGGCGTAGGCGAGGCCTGTGATGGCATAGAACCGTACGATGAAATCGGCGGCCTGGATGCGGCGTTGATTGGCCCACTGGTTGCACTGCTCGACGCCCTTGAAGTGGCGTATCAGGCCCTGTCCGAGCCTGCGACTGTCAGCCAGTGGGGCGAGCGGCTACACGCCCTGTTGCAAGTGTTCTTCCTTGCCGAAGGCGAGCATGATGAGTTCCTGCTGATGCAACTGCAGGATCTACGCGACAGCTGGCTTGAAGTGTGCGAGTCCGTCGGCCTGCAGGACTCGCTGCCGTTGACCGTGGTGCGCGAAGCCTGGCTGTCGGGCCTGGACCAGGGCAAGCTGTCGCAACGCTTTCTTGCTGGCTCGGTAAACTTCTGCACACTCATGCCCATGCGTGCCATTCCGTTTCGGGTGGTGTGCTTGCTGGGCATGAACGATGGCGACTACCCCCGCGCCCAGCAGCCGCTGGACTTCGACCTGATGGCCAGTGACTACCGCCCCGGTGACCGATCGCGTCGCGAAGACGACCGCTACCTGCTGCTTGAAGCGCTGCTGTCGGCACGTGACCAGCTGTATGTCAGCTGGGTCGGTCGCAGTATCCGCGATAACAGCGAGCGCCCGGCCTCGGTACTCATCGGCCAGTTGCGTGACCATGTCGCTGCCGGCTGGCAGCTGGCCGGTGGCGAGCACGGGCAGCCAGCTGAAGCGGGTGAACAACTGCTGCATGCGCTGACTCAGGAACACCCGCTGCAACCGTTCAGCCCACGTTACTTCCAGAAGGGCAGTCCACTGTTCAGCTATGCCCACGAATGGCAGGTGCTGCACCAGAAGGGCGAGGACGCTGAGCAAGGTGATCCTGGGCTGCCGCCTTATGACGATGATGAAGCGCTGAGCCTGACCCAGCTGAATGACTTCTTGCGTCATCCGGTGCGGCACTTCTTCAGCCAGCGCCTGAAGGTGTATTTCGAAGCGCTGGAAGCGCCGACCCCGGACGAAGAACCCTTCGTCCTCGACACCCTGCAACGTTACAGCGCCAGCGAGCGCTTGCTCGGCGCAGCGCTGGCCGAGCCGGATAAAGCCGAACAAGCCCTGCAGGCCCAGGCCAGGCGCCTGCAAGCCTGCGGCCTGCTACCACTGGCCGGTTTTGGCGAGTTGCTGCAGAACGAATTGATCGAACCACTCCCCGACCTGTTGCAGCGTCATCAGCAGTTGTTGCAGCGCTGGCCACAGCTGGTCGAGGGCGCCTTGCCGATTCACTTCGCGCACGGTCGGCACCGCCTCGAAGGTTGGCTGGGCCGGGTGTTCCAGGCCGATGACCAGAGCCTGCTCAGCATTACCACGGTGCCCAACACCATCAGCGCCGGGCGCAACAACCTCAAGTGGCATCGTCTGATTGCGCCGTGGGTCACGCACCTGGCGGCCTGTGCGGCAGGTTACCCCTACAACAGCGCACTGGTAGCCAGTGATCTGACCCTGTTGCTCGCACCGCTGCCGCAAGAAACGGCTGCGCAACTGCTGGGCGAGCTGCTGGTCGCTCGCCAGGCGGCGATGAATGCGCCGCTGTCGGTCGCCGCCAAGACTGCGTTTGCCTGGCTGGCCCAGGACGATGCCGACAAGGCCCTGGCCGCAGCCGCCCGCGCCTATGAAGGCGATGAACGCACCAGCTTCGGCGAGCGCAGTGAGAGCATTGCGTTGGCCCGGCAGTTCCGCGATTTCGCAGCGCTCTGCGCCGACGAAACCTTTGAAGGCTGGTGCGAAACCTTGTACCGCCCGTTGTTCACTGCCCCTTGGCAAACCCTGGGCAATCCGGAGAAAGGCGCATGACCCAGGTCCGCCCATTGGCACTGAGTTTCCCCCTGCATGGCAGCCAGCTGATCGAGGCCAGCGCCGGCACCGGCAAGACCTTCACCATCTCGGCGCTGTACCTGCGCCTGATCCTCGGTCACGGTGGCGAGCAGGGTTTCGAGCGCGAGCTGCTGCCACCACAGATTCTCGTGGTGACATTCACCGACGCAGCCACCAAAGAACTGCGTGAGCGTATCCGCGCGCGTCTCGCTGAAGCCGCCCGGTTCTTCCGTGGCGAACTGGAAGGTGCCGATCCGCTGCTGCATCAGCTGCGTGACGATTACCCCGAGGAGGCTTGGCCACGTTGTGCCGGCCGCCTGGAAATCGCCGTGCAGTGGATGGACGAAGCAGCGGTTTCGACCATTCACGGTTGGTGCCAGCGCATGCTGCGCGAGCATGCCTTCGACAGCGGCAGCCTGTTTACCCAGACCCTGGAAACCGACCACAGCGAGTTGCTAGGCCAGGTCATGCGCGATTACTGGCGGCGATTCTGTTACAGCATGGAAGGTGACGCCCTGGCCTGGGTACGCGGCCACTGGGGGAGCCCAGACGCTTTGCTCCCACGCATTCGCCCGCTGTTCGGCCGGGTCCGCGCCCAGCAGGACGGCCCAGAGCCCGCAGCACTGATTGAGGCATCGCTGAAGCAACGCAGCGAACAGCTGGCGCGCCTGAAAACGCCATGGGCGCAGTGGGCCGAGGAACTGCGGCAGCTCTGCCGCGATGCTCTGGCCGCCAAGCAAGTCGACGGCCGCAAGATGCAGGCACGCTATTTCGAACCGTGGTTCGACAAGCTCAGTGCCTGGGCCAGCGACGAGCAACTGCTGGAGCTCGACCTGGGCACCGGCTTTACCCGGCTGACCCCCGAGGGCATGGCCGAGGCATGGAAGGGGGAGCCTCCTGAACACCCCGCATTGATCGCCATGCAGGCCTTGCAACAGCAATTGCAGGCCCTGGATAGCCCGGATGCACCCTTGCTGGAGCACGCTGCCAGCTGGGTGTCGGCACGTTTTGAAGTGGAGAAGCGCCGGCGTGCGGAAATGGGTTTCGACGACATGCTCGTGCGTCTGCAGCATGCACTGGCCGGCGAGGCTGGCGAGCGCCTGGCCGGGTTGATCCGCGAACAGTTCCCGGTAGCGCTGATCGACGAGTTCCAGGACACAGACCCGGTCCAGTACGGCATTTTCGAGCGTATCTACCAGATCAGCGAAAATCGTGCAGAAACTGGCCTGTTCATGATCGGTGACCCCAAGCAGGCGATCTACGCATTCCGCGGGGCCGACATCTACACCTACCTTGCCGCCCGGCGTGCCACCCGTGGTCGCCTGCACAGCCTGGACACCAACTACCGCTCCAGCAAAGCGATGGTCGCGGCGGTCAACCAGGTTTTCCTGCAAGCTGAGGCGCGTGAAGCGGGGCGCGGTGCATTCCTGTTCCGCGAGGCCGATGACAACCCGCTGCCGTTCATCGAGGTCCGCGCCAAAGGCCGGGGCGAGCAATGGGTGATCGACGGTGAAGCCAGCGCAGCCCTGCAATGCTGGCAGTTGCAAAGTGACGAACCGGTCTCGAGCACTACCTACCGCCAACAGCTGGCAGCCAGTTGCGCCAGCCATATCGTCGCTTTGCTAAATGGCGGCCAGCGCGGCACGGCGGGCTTCCGGAATGCCGAGGGCGAACTGCGGCCCTGCCTGCCGTCAGACATTGCCATCCTGGTAAGGGATGGCCATGAAGCGCAGATGGTTCGCGCCGAGCTGGCCGCGCGTGAGGTGCGCAGTGTGTACCTGTCCGACAAGGATTCGGTGTTCGCTGCCCAGGAAGCCCACGACTTGCTGGCCTGGCTCAAGGCCTGCGCCGAGCCCGACTCGGAGCGCCTGCTCAAGGCCGCGTTGGCCAGCCTTACCCTTGGCCTGTCGCTGGCCGCGCTGGACCGGCTGAACCAGGACGAACGGGTCTGGGAAGGCTGGGTCATGCGCTTCCGCCACTATCGCGACACTTGGCAGCGCCAAGGCGTGCTGCCGATGTTGCGCCATCTGTTGCATGATTTTCAGCTGCCGCGCACGCTGATCCGTCGCGCCGATGGCGAACGGGTGCTGACCAACCTGCTGCACCTGGCCGAGTTGCTGCAACAGGCCGCCGGCGAGCTGGATGGCGAACAGGCGCTGATTCGCCACCTGGCCGAGCATCTGGCCAGTTCCGGGCAGGCTGGCGAAGAACAGATCCTGCGCCTTGAAAGTGACGAACAGCTGGTCAAGGTGGTGACTATCCACAAGTCCAAGGGCCTGGAGTATCCCCTGGTCTACCTGCCTTTCATCTGCACCAGCAAGCCGGTGGACGGCAGCCGCCTGCCGTTGGCCTGGCATGACAGCGAGGGTAATGCCCACCTTACCCTTACCCCTAAACCCGAGCAGATCGAGCGCGCCGATGACGAGCGCCTGGCCGAAGACCTGCGCCTGCTCTACGTGGCCTTGACCCGCGCCCAGCATGCCTGCTGGCTGGGCGTCGCCGACCTCAAGCGCGGCAACCAGAAAAGCTCGCAACTGCACCGTTCGGCATTCGGCTACCTGCTGGGTGGCGGCCTTGCCTTGGCCGGTTCGGCGCAGCTGGGCGACTGGCTGCAGGCCTTGGCCGCGACCAGCCCGCACATCACGTGCCCGGGCCTGCCGCAGGCGGATGAACAGGTGTATCGCATGCCACAGGCCGAGCGTGAACTGCTGCCTGCACGCAAGCCACGCCGCGCAGCGGCCGAACACTGGTGGATCGCTTCGTATAGCGCCCTGCGCGTCGGCGATCAGACCCTCGGTGCCGACAGCTCACTGGCCCAGCAACTGCTGGATGATGAGGTGGTCGATGCCCAGATGCTGCGCGAAGTCCCCGCCGACAGCGGCGATATTCACCGCTTCCCGCGGGGGCCGAACCCCGGCACCTTCCTGCATGGTTTGCTGGAGTGGGCGGGCCGCGAAGGCTTCAGCCAGGTCAGCGGCAATCCGCAGATGATCGCGCAAATGGTTGGCCAGCGTTGCAACCGCCGTGACTGGACCGGCTGGATCACCACCCTGAGTGACTGGATGCAGCGCTTGCTGGGCGAAGCATTGCCGCTGCCAGGCAGCGAGCAGGGGCTGAAGCTTGGGCAGCTGCGTCATTACCAGATCGAGATGGAATTCTGGTTCGCCAGCCACCGGGTCGACGCCGAACAGCTAGACCGCCTGGTGGCACGCCACACGCACCCTGGCCAGGCACGACCGGCGGCGCAACCGACTGTACTCAATGGCATGTTCAAAGGTTTCATCGACCTGGCGTTCGAGCTGGACGGGCGCTACTACGTGACCGACTACAAGTCCAATTGGTTGGGCCCGGACATCCAGGCTTACGATGCCCCGGCCATGGAGAAGGCCATCCTCGAACACCGCTACGACCTGCAGTACGTGCTGTACCTGCTGGCCCTGCATCGTCAATTGCGCGCGCGACTGCCGGATTACGATTACGACCGCCACGTGGGTGGCGCCCTGTTCATCTTCCTGCGCGGTGCCAGCAGCAGCGGCCATGGCGTGTACCACGTCAAACCGCCGCGCGAGCTGATCGAAAGCCTGGATGCGCTGTTTCGTGGCGAGCACCCGCCCGTGCAGCAGGACCTGTTTGCCGGAGCCGAGCTATGAGCCGCAGCCTTGTCGATCTGTTGCCCACCCCGTTGCACGCCGAACACCTGCTGGCGCTGGCTCCACAGCATGACAGCGGTGACCTGCTGCAACTGCTCGATCGTTGGGTAGAGCGGGGCTGGCTGCGTGCCCTGGACCGCGCATTCGTGTCGTTCCTCGAGGAACGCGCACCCGGCAGCGACCCCTTGCTGTTGCTGGCGGCGGCATTGGCCAGCCACCAGCTGGGCCATGGCCATGTCTGCCTCGATCTGCAGCAAACCCTGGCCGAACCTGACTTTGCCCTGTCGTTGCCGCCCGAAGGTGATGCCCTGACCGGCCCTTTGCTGCTGCCCTCGCAGCTGCTGGCCAACCTCGATTTGAATGCCTGGCGCCAGCGCATCGCTGCCAGCCCGCTGGTGGCCGCTGGCGACACCCGGGGCCAGCAGGCGCGGCCATTGGTGCTCAGTAGTGAACGCCTGTACCTGCGCCGCTACTGGAGCTACGAGCGGCGCATCGACCATACGCTGCGCCAACGCCTGACCCAAGCCGAGGTACCGCCTGCGGACCTGCCGCAACGTTTGGCGCAGTTGTTCGAGGGCGGGGCAGCAGCCGGCCAGGTGGACTGGCAGAAGCTCGCCTGCGCGCTGGCTACCCGTGCCGGCTTCAGCATCATCACTGGCGGCCCTGGCACCGGTAAAACGACCACCGTGGTGCGCCTGCTGGCCTTGTTGCAGGCGCCAGCAGTGGAGCAGGGCAGGCCGCTGCGTATCCGCTTGGCGGCCCCGACCGGCAAGGCCGCTGCACGCCTGACCGAATCCATTGGCCAGCAGGTCGAGCGTTTGCAGGTCAGCGCCGAAGTGCGCGGGCAGATCCCAACCGAAGTCAGCACCGTGCACCGTCTGCTCGGCAGCCGCCCGGGGTCGCGGCACTTCCGCCACCATGGCGGCAACCCGTTGCCACTGGACGTGCTGGTGGTCGACGAAGCGTCGATGATCGACCTGGAAATGATGGCCAACCTGCTGGATGCCTTGCCGCCCCGGGCACGTCTGGTGCTGCTGGGCGACAAGGATCAGTTGGCGTCGGTCGAGGCAGGGGCCGTACTGGGCGACCTGTGTCGGGACGCCGAGGAGGGATACTACTCACCGCAGACCGCTACCTGGCTGGAACAGATCAGTGGCGAATCGCTGACCGACAGTGGCCTCAAGGTTGGCGATGAACAGCGCAACCCGCTGGCTCAGCAGGTGGTGATGTTGCGTTTTTCGCGGCGCTTTGGCGAAGGCAGCGGCATTGGCCAGCTGGCGCGGCTGGTCAACCGCCAGGACTCACACGCGGCGCGCAACCTGCTGGCTGCACCACCGTCCGACGTACACAGCCTGGCACTCAAGCACGAGCAGGACCGCGCCTTTGACCGCCTGCTGCTCGATGGCCTGAACCGCGGCAGTGACGGCCCGCAAGGCTACCGCAGCTACCTGCGCACCCTTGGCCGCTACCGGCCGTCACTGGGCACCGCGTTTGACGACCCCGCCTGGGAGCAATGGGCGGGCAAGGTGTTGCACAGCTTCGAGGACTTCCAGTTGCTGTGCGCGGTGCGCCGCGGTGCCTGGGGTGTCGAAGGCCTCAACCAGCGCGTGGCGCGGGTGCTGCACAGTGCCGGGCTGATCGACAGCCAGCAGCCCTGGTACGAGGGGCGTCCGGTCCTGGTGACCCGTAATGACTATGGCCTGGGCTTGATGAACGGCGATATCGGCATTGCCCTGCGCCTGCCGGATGAGCGTGGTGAGCCGCTGCTGCGTGTGGCCTTCCCGCGTAACGACGGCAGCGGCGGGGTACGTTTCGTCTTGCCTAGCCGGCTCAACGAAGTGGAAACGGTATTTGCCATGACCGTGCACAAGTCCCAGGGCTCGGAATTCGGCCACACCGCGCTAGTGCTGCCGGACGCGCTTAACCCGGTGCTGACCAAGGAACTGGTGTACACCGGTATCACCCGCGCTAAGCACTGCTTCAGCCTGGTCGAGCCGCGCCAAGGTATTTTCGAAGAAGCGGTGGCGCGCAAGGTGCGGCGCATTTCCGGGTTGATGCTCGAACAGGTCTAGCGTTGGGGAACCGCGGGCTCACTTGGGTTTTGCTAAGACATGCGTTCCCTGTGGTAGCAACTGTCTTGCTCAATTTCTAGAATCTAGCGCGATCCATGTGGGCTTGAGGCTGATGCAGTACCTGAGAACAGCGGGCTTGATCAACTTCTAGAATCCAGCGCAATCTCTGTGGGAGCGGGCTTGTCCCGCGAACACGGGCGAAGCCCGTGCCATCCACCGCGTCGTCTGCTTCGCGGGTGAACCCGCTCCCACAGGGTGCACATGCCTCTGAGATCGGCGTCTCCTACAACGATGCGGCCATGTGCTATCGTTGCGCCGATACCGCAAAGGACTTCAAGAGATTCCCCCCCATGAACGTGTCCGCGAGGCGACTGACAAGCTGTGCGCTTTCGCTATTGCTGGCCGTCCTGTTCTTTTGTTCAGGCCACGCCCGGGCAGAAACCGCCGCAACCGCCGCCCAGGCGCAACAGCGCGCCAAGGCCGTTACCCAGGTGGTGTTGGGCATTTTCAGTTATGCCCGCTGGCCGGTCGAACCCTCCACCTTGCGCCTTTGCCTGGTCGGCCCGACCGAGTACGCCGATGACCTGATCAAGGGGCATGTACAGGAGTCCGGGCGCCCTTTGCAGGTGAAGCGCCTGCTGGCAGACGACGCGCAGGTCGCCCAGGCCTGCGACGCCATCTATATCGGCGAGCTCGACCAAGGCCAGCGTGACAAACTGTTCGAGCGCGTCAGCGGCCACCCGGTCCTGAGCATCAGCGAGGCCAACGACCCGTGTACGGTCGGCAGCCTGTTCTGCCTGCAGGTCAGTGACCAGCAAGTGGCCTTCGAGGTCAATCTCGACTCGGTGGCGCGCTCTGGCGTGCGTATTCACCCCAGCGTTCTGCAACTGTCGCGCCGCCGGACGGTGCAGCCATGAAGCCTGCCGGCAAGCGCAGAGTGCGCCCGACCCTGCGTTCAGTGCTGGGCCGTGGTCACCTTAGCGTTGCCTTGCTCGCCGTGGGCCTGGCCGGTATTTCCCTGACCCTGCTGGGCGTGCTTGCCTTGAGTGTCTACGCCAACCACAACCTGCAGCTGATCGCACGGTCGATCAACTACACCGTGGAAGCGGCAGTGGTGTTCAATGACAGTGCTGCTGCCAATGAATCACTGGCGCTGATCGCCAGTACCGAAGAGGTTGCCGAGGCCAAGGTATTCAACAATGAGGGCGAGCAACTGGCGCACTGGCAACGGGGCGATACCGGCATGCTCGCCTTGCTGGAAGTGCAAGTCGCCAGCGCCTTGCTGGATGAGCCCGTCAACCTCCCGATCATGCACCAGCAGCAACAGGTCGGGCACATAGAACTGGTCGGTCAGGGCCGCAGCCTGTTGCTATTCCTGCTTGGCGGCTTGGCCGGTATCCTGTGCTGCACGATTCTCAGTGCCTTGGCCGCTCAGTACCTGTCGCGTCGGCTGCTCAGCGATATCACCCGCCCGTTGCGTGGCCTGGCCAGTGTCGCGCACGCCGCCCGCCGCGAGCGCAGCTTCGATCGGCGTGTACCTGAAGCGGCGATTGCCGAACTCAACGAGCTGGGTAATGACTTCAACGCCCTGCTGGACGAACTGGAGGTATGGCAAAGCCACCTGCAGAGCGAAAACCAGACCTTGGCCCACCAGGCCAGCCACGACAGCCTCACTGGCCTGCCCAACCGCGCCTTCTTCGAGGGGCGCCTGAACCGTAGCGTGCGCAATGCGGCACGCCAGCAGGATCATCTGGCCTTGCTGTTCCTCGACAGCGACCACTTCAAGCAGATCAACGACACCCTTGGGCACGCCGTGGGCGACGAAGTGCTGATCAGCGTCGCCGACCGGGTGCGCGCCCAGCTGCGTGAGCACGACCTGGTGGCGCGCCTGGGCGGAGACGAGTTCGCCGTGTTGTTGACGCCTTTGCATACGCGCCGGGATGCCGAGCAGATCGCCGAGAAGATCGTGGCCAGCATGAAGCTGCCGGTGCAGCTGGACAGCGGCCGCAATATCGCCACGTCACTGAGTATCGGTATTGCCTATTACCCGGATGACGGCACTGACCCCGCCAGTCTTCTCAATGCCGCCGATGCGGCGATGTACCAGGCCAAGCGCGAACGACGCGGCCATTGGCATGTGGCGCAGACGGAACGGTCCGCCACGGAAATCAAGAACAGGAGTTGACCCCGTGATACAGGCTATACGTTTTCCGCTTTGGGTTTTGCTGCTCGCCGTGCTGGCGCTGTCCGGTTGCCAGAGCGCACCGCCGAAGGGCCTTACCCCTGAACAGATTGCCGTACTCAAGCGCGAAGGTTTCACCCCAACCGACGAAGGCTGGGCTTACGACCTGTCTGGCAAAGTGCTGTTCGGCAGCGACCTGGACAGCCTCAACGGCCAAAGCCAGGCGATTGTCGAGCGTATTGGCAAGGCACTGCTCAGTGTGGGTATCCAGGCCGTGCGGGTGGACGGGCATGCCGACTCGTCCGGCAAGACGGCCTACAATCAGCAGCTGTCCGAGCGCCGCGCGCAGAGCGTGAGCACGGCGCTGGTCGGGGTCGGCATGCAGCCGCAGAACATCCACAGCCGTGGCCTCGGCAGCAGCCAACCGGTGGCGGACAACCGCACCAGCGCCGGGCGTACCGAGAACCGCCGGGTGTCCATCGTGGTAGCGTCCTACTGATCGTCGCCTCTCGGGCTGTCACAATCTCCAGTGGGAACGGGCGTGCCCGCGAGGCAGGTAACGCGGTATCTGGCACCGGCTTCGCCGGTGTTCGCGGGCAAGCCCGCTCCCACAGGATTTGTGCTTGTCCTTGGAAATACGCAGGCCCATCAGGCCTGGGCAAAGCGCATCTCGCGGGTTTGCCCCATCAACAACGGCGCATTCGCCTCGGTCACCGCCCGGATGTAATCCCACAGCAGGGTAATGCGCTTCAACTTGCGCAAGTCCTCCCGGCAATACATCCAGAACTGCCGCGTCACCTCGATCTCCTCCGGCAACACCGTTACCAATCGCGGGTCCTGCGCGGCGAGGAAGCATGGCAGGATCGCCAACCCACGCCCCTGCAACGCCGCCGTGTACTGGGCAATCACGCTGGTACTGCGCAAATGCGCGTTGGCGCTGGGAATGAGGTTGGCCAGGTACAGCAGCTCCGAACTGAACGCCAGGTCATCCACGTAACTGATGAACGGATGCCTGGCCAAGTCCGCCACCTGGCGAATCGGCGCGTGGCTGTCCAGGTAATCCTGGGTCGCATACAGCCGCAAGCGGTAGTCGCACAGCTTGCAACACACATACGGCCCGTGCTCCGGTCGCTCCAGGGCAATGACGATATCCGCTTCGCGCTTGGACAGGCTGATGAAGTGCGGTAGCGGCAGGATATCCACAGAAATCGCCGGATACGCATCGACGAAGTGGCTTAGCTGTGGGGTGATGAAAAAGCTGCCAAAGCCTTCGGTGCAGCCCATGCGCACATGCCCCGACAACGCCACGCCCGACCCGGACACCTGCTCGCACGCCATGTGCAGCGTGCTCTCGATCGACTCGGCATAGCCCAGCAGGCGCTGACCTTCGGCGGTGAGGACAAAGCCATTGGTCCGCGACTTTTCAAACAGCAAGGTGCCCAGCGCACCCTCCAGCGAGCTGATGCGGCGCGACACGGTGGTGTAGTCCACGCTCAGTCGTTTGGCGGCACTGCTGGCCTTGCGGGTGCGGGCCACTTCAAGGAAAAACTTCAAGTCGTCCCAGTTGAGCGCGCTCAGGGATGTGAGGTCTTTTTGCATGATGATCCGGTTTTTTTGTGCGTTCTTGTTGGATGTTTGCACATCTATACTCGAAACAAGCCTCAGGACGCCACCTCGCGTTTGCCCGGCGCTGGCGATCTCGTCCCGACAATAATTCCAAGGAGAACGCAGATGAACGCACCGCAATCCCCCAGCAGCACCAAGGTCGAGCAGGTAAAGCTGCTGATCGACGGCCAGTGGGTCGAGTCGAAAACCACCGAATGGCGCGACATCGTCAACCCGGCCACCCAAGAAGTGCTGGCGCGCGTGCCGTTTGCCACCGTCGAAGAAGTCGACGCTGCCGTGGCCGCTGCCCATCGCGCTTTCAAGACTTGGCGCGATACCCCGATCGGCGCGCGTATGCGCATCATGCTCAAGCTGCAGGCGCTGATCCGCGAACACACCAAACGGATTGCCCAGGTGCTCAGCGCTGAACAGGGCAAAACCATTGCAGACGCCGAGGGCGACATCTTCCGCGGCCTGGAAGTGGTCGAGCATGCGGCGTCCATCGGTACCCTGCAGATGGGCGAGTTCGCCGAGAACGTCGCTGGCGGTGTCGATACCTACACCCTGCGCCAGCCGATCGGCGTATGCGCCGGCATCACCCCGTTCAACTTCCCGGCGATGATCCCGCTGTGGATGTTCCCCATGGCCATCGTCTGCGGCAACACCTTCGTGCTCAAGCCGTCCGAGCAAGACCCGCTGTCGACCATGCTACTGGTCGAGCTGGCGCTGGAAGCCGGCGTACCGGCCGGTGTGCTTAACGTGGTGCACGGGGGCAAGCAGGTGGTGGATGCCATTTGCACCCACCCGGACATCAAGGCGATCTCTTTCGTTGGTTCTACCGAAGTAGGCACCCACGTGTACAACCTGGGTAGCCAGCACGGCAAGCGGGTTCAGTCGATGATGGGCGCCAAGAACCACGCGGTGGTGCTGCCCGATGCCAATCGCACGCAAACCATCAACGCCCTGGTCGGTGCCGCCTTCGGCGCAGCTGGCCAGCGCTGCATGGCGACCTCGGTGGCCGTGCTGGTAGGCAAGGCTCGCGAGTGGCTGCCGGATATCAAGGAAGCCGCTGGCAAGCTCAAGGTCAATGCCGGCTGCGAGCCAGGTACCGACGTGGGGCCGGTGGTTTCCAAACGCGCCAAGGAGCGGGTGCTGGGCCTGATTGAAAGCGGTATCAAGGAAGGCGCCAAGCTGGAACTCGACGGCCGTGACGTCAAGGTACCGGGCTACGAGCAAGGCAACTTCGTCGGCCCAACCCTGTTCTCTGGCGTGAAGACCGACATGCAGGTGTACACCCAGGAAATCTTCGGCCCGGTCTTGGTGACCCTGGAGGTCGATACCCTCGACGAGGCGATCGCCCTGGTCAACGCCAACCCGTTCGGCAATGGCACCGGCCTGTTCACCCAAAGCGGCGCGGCCGCGCGCAAGTTCCAGAGCGAAATCGACATCGGCCAGGTCGGTATCAACATCCCGATTCCGGTACCGGTACCGTTCTTCAGCTTCACCGGCTCCCGGGGCTCCAAACTCGGCGACCTGGGCCCGTACGGCAAGCAAGTGGTGCAGTTCTACACTCAGACCAAGACCGTTACCGCGCGCTGGTTCGATGACGACAGCGTCAACGACGGTGTGAACACCACCATCAGCCTGCGCTAAGGAGCACGACATGCGTATCGCATTCATCGGCCTGGGCAACATGGGTGCGCCCATGGCCCGCAATCTGATCAAGGCCGGGCACCAGCTGAACCTGTTCGACCTGAACAAGGCCGTGCTCGCCGAGCTGGCCGAACTGGGCGGGCAAATCAGCCCGTCGCCCAAGGACGCGGCAGCCAATAGCGAACTGGTGATCACCATGCTGCCGGCTGCAGCCCATGTACGCAGTGTGTACCTGAACGACGACGGTGTGTTGGCCGGTATTCGCCCCGGTACGCCGACCGTGGACTGCAGCACCATCGACCCGCAGACCGCCCGGGATGTGTCCAAGGCTGCAGCGGCCAAGGGTGTAGACATGGGCGACGCACCGGTCTCCGGTGGCACTGGCGGTGCCGCGGCCGGCACGCTCACGTTCATGGTCGGTGCCAGCACCGAATTGTTCGCCAGCCTCAAACCGGTGCTGGAGCAGATGGGCCGCAACATCGTGCACTGCGGTGAGGTTGGCACCGGGCAAATCGCCAAGATCTGCAACAACCTGCTGCTGGGCATTTCGATGATCGGCGTGTCCGAGGCGATGGCCTTGGGCAATGCGCTGGGCATCGACACCAAGGTGCTGGCTGGCATCATCAACAGTTCAACCGGGCGCTGCTGGAGTTCGGACACCTACAACCCATGGCCGGGCATTGTCGAGACCGCACCGGCATCGCGTGGCTACACCGGTGGTTTTGGTGCCGAGCTGATGCTCAAGGACCTGGGGCTGGCGACCGAAGCTGCACGCCAGGCTCATCAGCCCGTGATCCTCGGCGCCGTGGCCCAGCAGCTGTATCAGGCCATGAGCCTGCGCGGGGAGGGCGGCAAGGACTTCTCGGCCATCGTTGAGGGTTATCGCAAGAAGGATTGATGCAAGGGGTGGACTTCATCGCGGGCCAGGCGGCCTTCCCTCTGTAACTGCGCACCAGAGGGAAGGGCGGCTGCCCCGCGTTTTTTTTGCAGGGCTATGCAGACCCTGTGGGATCAGGCGAAGACGAAGTACTTGCGCACGGTCTCGACCACTTCCCAGGTGCCTTTCATACCCGGTTCGATCACGAATACATCACCTGCCTTCAGGTGCTTGGGTTCTTCGCCTTCCGGAGTGATGATGCAGTAGCCGTCGAGGAAGTGGCAGAACTCCCACTTCTCGTAGTTGACCTCGAACTTGCCTGGGGTACAGATCCAGGTGCCCATGATCTTGCTACCGTCGGCCGACAAGTAGGCGTTGAGGTTGACGGTGTGCGGATCGCCGCCGATGCGCTTCCACTTGGTGGCGTCCACGACCGGCGTCGGGCAGGTTTCGCGCAGGACGGTGATGAAATCGGACATGGCACAACTCCTGGTGACTGGCTGAATGACTCGTCACCATAGGGCCATCGACCGAGCCGCAGTTGCCTGGGCTCGACGTCCAGCTGCCTGCCCGCGCTATGCCAGGCGGTTTATCTCGACGGTGACGTGTGCCAGCTCTTCATGGACGCCCAGGGCCTGGCGCACGCTGTCGGCGCTGAGAACGCCGTGGCTGGCCAGGCCGAGAATGCAGGCGTACTGATCTTTGCCCACGCGCCACACGTGCAGGTCGGTGATACTGGCTGGCACCGGCAGTTGCGCCACCACTTCGCGTATTTCTTCCACCACCGGCGCGTCCATCTCTGCGTCCAGCAAAACCCGCCCGGTATCACGCAGCAAGCCACGGGCCCACAGTGCCACCAGCAGCGCACCGACCATGCCCATCACTGGATCAAGCCAGCTGGCGCCCCAGAACTTGGCAGCGAGCAGGGCGACGATTGCCAGCCCCGAGGTGGCAGCGTCGGCCATCACATGCAGGTAGGCCGAGCGTAGATTGAGGTCGTGGTGGTGATGGCCGTGGTCATGGTGGTGGTCATGGCCCGTGTGATGATTGTGATGGTGGTGGTCATCGCGCAGCAGCCAGGCACAGAGAAGATTGACGGCCAGGCCAATAACGGCAATGAAGATGGCCTGGTCGTAGTGAATCGGCGCTGGGGCCAGCAGCCGCTCCAGCGACTGGAACACCATCAGCCCGGCCACGCCCAGTAACAGCAGGGCGCTGGAATAGCCGCCAAGAATCTCGACTTTCCAGGTACCGAAGGCAAAGCGTCGGTCAACGGCATAGCGCCGTGCGGCCGCATAGGCCAGCAGCGACAGGCCCAGGGCCAGGGCGTGGGAGCTCATGTGCCAGCCGTCTGCCAGCAAGGCCATCGAATTATAGAACCAGCCCCCGGCAATTTCCGCGACCATCATCACCGCGGTGAGCCATACGGCCAGGCGTGTCTTGCGTTCGGCGCCGAGGTTGCTGGTGTGGAACTGGTGGCTGTGCTGCCAGCGGTCTGAGGTTTCTGTCGCCATGGTTTATCATGCTCCCGAACAACCGAGAAATATACTATACCCCAGTATACCTAGCATGGTGTTGAAACCAATGGCACATACCCTGAAGAGCAAAAAGCAACTGCTGACCCGGGTGCGCAAGATCAAAGGCCAGGCTACCGCCCTGGAGACGGCGCTGGAGGGAGACAAAGACTGCCTGGCGATCCTGCAGCAGATCGCCGCCGTACGCGGCGCGGTGAACGGGCTGATGGCCGAAGTGATGGAAGGGCATATCCGCGAGCACCTGGTGTCGGACGGGTTGAGTGCGGATCAACGGCAGGAGGAGGCGGACAAGATGGCGGTGTTATTGCGCTCTTATCTGAAGTGATCCCCCCGGAATTACCCAAGAGCATCGTGCGCAGCATCCTGAAGCATGTGGCGACTGCGCAACATGCCGCTCTTGCAGAGATCGAGTGTCAGCTCATCCCCGTGCTGCACCTGCGCCGGTAAGGGCGCTGACCAACCCCGTGGCAAAGCCTGGCAGCGCCGCAAAATCCCGTGCGCATAACAGTAGTCTCCGGTTGGCCCATGGCTCTTCCAGCGTCACCCAGTGCAATGGCAACACCCCCTGCCAACGCTGCACTGCTGCCAGCGGCACCACGCCCACCCCCGCCCCGCCGGCGACCATGCGAAGCACCCCGTCAAACCCCTCTGCCCGCACTCGTATCCGCATGCGTTGGCCCTCGCGAAGGGCTTGTTCTTCCAGATACAACGCCAGTGCACTGCCAGCCCCCAGGCCGACATGGCCATGGCTCAGGCTGTCGATGAAGCTGGGGGCCGCCACACTGGCCAGCGGGTGGCCCAGCGGCGTCACCAGTACCAGCGGGTCGTCGCGAAACGGCCGGGTCTGCAGGTGATCACTGGGGGCTGCGGTCGACACGATGCCAAGGTCAGCCATGCCTTGGGTGATCGCTTGCACGATGCGCAAGCTCGGCAGCTCTTGCACATCCACGCTGACCCCGGGGTTGGCCGCCAGGTAGCTGGCCAGCAGTTCGGGCAGGTACTCGGTAAGCGCGGCGGTGTTGCACAGCAGGCGCACCTGGCCCTGCTGCCCTTGCGCGTACTGGCCCAGGTCGAATTGCAGGCGTTCGACTTGCTGCGCTATCAGCCGTGCATGCTGCAACAGGGCCTGGCCGGCCGGCGTCGGCTGCACGCCACGGCGATTACGCTCCAGCAAAGGGATACCCAGCGAAGCTTCCATGGCACGAATGCGCGCACTCGCCGCCGGCAGTGACAGGTGGCTGCGACTGGCACCGGCGGTGATATTGCCGCACTCCAGGGTGTGCTGAAAAAGCTTGAGGTCGATCAGGTCGAAATGCATGTGGCTCTACCTAGGCAAGAGTCTGGGTGAATATAAGGCAGATTTTCATTCCACCCGGCAATCAGCATCATCGGCCCATGAATACCTTGCTCGCTTTCTACCAGAACATAGGCCCAGCACTCACATTGCTGGTGGTACTGACCTTTGTGCTGGCAGGGGCGGTGAAGGGGGTGATTGGCCTCGGTCTGCCGACCATTGCCATGGGCCTGTTGGGCCTGGCTCTGCAACCGGCGCAGGCAGCAGCATTACTGATCGTTCCTTCAACCCTCACCAACCTGTGGCAGCTGGCCAGCGGTGGGCACCTGCGGGGTTTGCTGGTACGCCTGGGGCCGATGCTGGCGCTGATCTTTGTCGGCACCTTGCTGGGCAGCGCCTGGTTGGGGATCAACAGTGGTCCATGGGCCGTACACGCGCTGGGGGCAGCCTTGCTGGTGTATGCGCTGGATGGGCTGATGGGCTCGGGCTTGCACCTGCAGGTGCGGCATGAGCGCTGGCTGGGACCGCTTTGCGGGCTGGTCACCGGCGTGGTCACCGCAGCGACCGGGGTGTTCGTGATGCCGGCTGTGCCCTACCTGCAGAGCCTGGGCCTGAGCCGGGAGCAGTTGATCCAGGCCCTGGGGCTGGCGTTCACCGTCTCGACCCTGGCCTTGGCCGTCGGCCTGGCCGGGCAGGATGCCCTCAGCGGGCAGGCGCTGGGTGCGTCACTGCTGATGCTGGCGCCAGCCCTGCTCGGCATGCTGGCCGGCCAGTGGCTGCGTCAGCGCATCAGCGCGCTGTTGTTCAAGCGTTGCTTCTTCGTTGGCTTGGCCATACTTGGCGGCCATCTGCTGATCAACGGCTAGCGGACGAGGCGCTGAGCATGTCGACACGCTGGATATCGAAATCGCGCTCCAGGTAGTCCATGCGCTTTTCGAAGAACGCGGTCATGTGTGGCAAGGCCGAGTGCACATCCAGCGCGGCCTGGTCGGCCCACACTTCGAAGAACACAAACAGGCTTGGGTCCTGCTGGTCACGCAGCATGTGGTACTCGATGCAGCCCGGTTCCTGGCGGCTTGGCTCGACGTAAGGGCGGAACAGGGTTTCGAAGGCATCAGCCATTTCCGGACGGGTCTTGGCTTTGAGGATGAAGGCGAACTGCTCACTCATGGACGCTACTCATTGATGGAAAGTGAACCGATTCTACGGCAATAATCTGTGTGGTATTCGTGACTTCAGGTCAATTGTATTTTGCTCTACAGAGGCTGTATCGCCCGCCTGCGAGCCTCTAACCTGCCGGCCTGAATTTCTGGAACGGCCCGGAGGCCAGCATGAAAAAGATTCTTCTGCTCAACGGTGGCAAGCAGTTCGCCCATTCCGATGGTCGCCTCAACACAACGTTGCACCAGGCTGCGGTGGCTCACCTGGACCGGGCCGGTTTCGATGTGCGTGAAACGTTCATCGATGGTGGCTACGACGCCCAGCAAGAGGTAGAGAAATTCCTCTGGGCCGATGTGGTGATCTACCAGATGCCCGGCTGGTGGATGGGCGCGCCGTGGACAGTGAAAAAGTACGTCGATGATGTGTTCACCGCTGGCCACGGCAGCCTGTATGCCAACGACGGCCGTACCCGGTCGGATCACACGCAGAAGTACGGCAGCGGTGGTTTGGTGCACGGCAAGCAGTACATGTTGTCGCTGACCTGGAACGCGCCGCAGCAGGCCTTCGATGACCCGAGCGACTTCTTCGAGGGCCGGGGTGTGGACGCGGTGTATTTCCCGTTCCACAAGGCTAACCAGTTCCTTGGCATGACTGGCCTGCCGACTTTCCTGGCGACGGATGTGATGAAGCGCCCGGATGTGCCGGCGGCCTTGGCGGCCTATGAAGCGCATCTGGACAAGGTGTTTGGCAAGGCGCAGTGATGTGTTGCCTGCACTGGCCTCTTCGCGGGGCAAGCCCGCTCCCACAAGTTCTCCGCAGCCCTTGATACTGTGCAATACCTGTGGGAGCGGGCTTGCCCCGCGAAGAGGCCGGTACAGGCGCCGCTGGACTTGGCCTCGACAAGCGGCTATCTAATTTCTGCAGACTCCAATCACAGGCCCAGATGTGAAAACCCGCTCCGAAGAACTCCAGGTATTTGTCGCCGTCATCGACTGCGGCTCGATCTCTGCCGCTGCCGAGCAGATGGGCCAGACCCCATCTGCCGTCAGCCGCACCCTGTCCCGCCTGGAGGGCAAGCTAGGTACCACCTTGGTGAACCGCACTACCCGGCGCATGGACCTCACCGAGGAAGGCCGTTTCTTCGTCGAGCGTGCGCGCTTGATTTTGCAGCAGATGGACGACATGGAAGAGCGCCTGTCGATGAACCGCCAGACCGCCACCGGGCGTCTGCGTATCAACGCCGCTGCGCCATTCATGCTGCATGCCATCCTGCCGTGGATCGGCGAGTTCCGCCGCCAGTACCCGGGCATCGAGCTGGAGCTGAACACCGACGACCTGATCATCGACCTGCTGGAACAGAGCACCGATGTGGCAATACGCATTGGTGAGCTGGCCGATTCCAGCCTGCACGCACGTAACCTGGGTTGCAGCCCGGTGCAGGTGCTGGCCAGCCCGGCCTATCTGGAACAGCACGGCACGCCACAGCGCGTCGAGGACCTGGCCAACCATTGCCTGCTTGGCTTCAGCCAACCCGAGTCGCTCAACCACTGGCCGCTACGGCATGCCCAGGGCGATCGCTGGAGCATCCGCCCGGCGCTTATCGCCTCCAGCGGGGAGACCTTGCGCCAGCTGGCACTGGCTGGCGAAGGCATCGTCAGCCTGTCGCACTTCATGACCCACGAAGACATCCGGGCCGGGCGCCTGCAGGTGCTGCTGAGCGAGGCCAACAACGGCTACCGCCAGCCGATCCACGCGGTGTACTACCGTAATACCCAGTTGGCGCTGCGTATCCAGTGCTTTCTCGATTTCATCCAGCGCAAGCTTGCGATGTACGCCTGCTGAGTTGCCTGAACGCGACAGATCCTGTCCACAGGCGGCGAAACTTCCTTCGGTTGATTGCACAGTCGCAGCGCTTCGGCCTTACTGACTGCTCAACAAAAACAACACCAAGGAAGTGTCATGCGTATTGTTCCGTTCCAGTACCTGGCTCTCGCGGCCGCGATCCTGAGCTGTTCCTCGGTTTACGCCGCCAATCTGGAGGGCGGCGCGGTGGCTGCACCTGATCAATATGGTGCACAGGTAGCCGCCGATATCCTGAAAAAGGGCGGCAACGCGGTAGATGCTGCAGTGGCCACGGCATTCACCCTGGCGGTGACGTACCCCGAGGCCGGTAACATCGGCGGTGGTGGCTTCATGACCCTCTTCGTTGACGGCAAGCCGTACTTCCTCGACTACCGTGAGGTTGCGCCCAAGGCTGCCACGCGCAACATGTACCTGGACGACAAGGGCGAGGTGATCGAGAACCTTAGCCTGGTCGGTGTACGCGCCGCTGGCGTGCCCGGCACGGTGATGGGCCTGTGGGAGGCGCACAAGAAGTTCGGCAAGCTGCCCTGGAGCGAGCTGCTGACCCCGGCCATCGGCTATGCGAAAAACGGCTTCAAGGTGGCGGAAAAGCAATACCAGTACCGCAACGATGCCCAAGGCATGTTCAAGACCGCGACCAACTTCAACGACTACTTTGGCAACATGAAGGTCGGCGAGTTGTTCAAGCAGCCGGAAATGGCACAGACCCTGGAACGTATCGCCGACAAGGGCGTAAGCGAGTTCTACCAGGGCAAGACCGCCGACTTGCTGGTGGCCCAGATGCAGGCCGACAAGGGCCTGATCACCAAAGAAGACCTGAAGGACTACAAGGCCGTATGGCGTGAGCCCATGGCCGTGAGCTGGCGTGGCAACGTGGTCTACACCGCGCCACCGCCAAGCTCCGGGGGTGTTGCCCTGGCCCAGCTGCTGGGCATCAAGGAAGACCGCGCGGCGGACTTCAAGGGGGTGGCGCACAATTCGGCGCAGTACATTCATTTGCTGGCCGAGATCGAGAAGCGGGTGTTCGCCGACCGGGCGGATTACCTCGGCGACCCGGCTTTCACAAAAGTGCCTGTGGACAAGCTGGTGGCCAAGGATTATCTGGCCAAGCGCGCTGCGCAGGTCAACCCGAAGGCCATTTCCGACACCGACAAGGTCAAGCCGGGCCTGGAGCCGCACCAGACTACGCATTTCTCGATCGTCGACAAACAGGGCAACGCGGTCAGCAACACGTACACCCTCAACCTCGACTACGGCAGTGGCGTGGTGGTGAAGGGGGCGGGCTTCCTGCTGAACGACGAGATGGATGACTTCAGCGCCAAGCCGGGGGCGGCGAATGCCTTTGGTGTGGTCGGTGGCGATGCCAACGCCATCGAACCGGGCAAGCGCATGCTGTCGTCCATGAGCCCCAGCCTGATGACCCGTGACGGCAAGGTCGAGCTGGTGATCGGCACCCCGGGCGGGTCGCGGATCTTCACCTCGATCTTCCAGGTGATGAATAACCTGTATGACTACGGCATGCCGCTGGACAAGGCCGTGGCGGCGCAGCGCGTGCATCACCAGTTGCTGCCCAAGGACACCATCTACTTTGACAGCTATGCCCCGCTGACCGGGCCGGTGGCTGATGAGTTGAAGACGATGGGCTACGTGCTGGAAGACCAGGGTTGGGAGATGGGCGATATCCAGGCGATCCGGGTGGAGGGTGCGAAGCTGGAGACCGCTTCCGATCCACGTGGGCGTGGGGTGGGGATGATCGTCAAGTAATACCTGTCAGCACGCCGGGAGGGCCTTGCTCTCCTGGCGCGACACAAGGCCGCCTCCCCAAAGACCGGCGTACGTCGATCAATGGGGTAGCGGACTTGTGTCGGGACAGCGCCGAAGGTCAGACGCGGAACTGACTGACCAGCATCTGCAACTGCCCACCCAACCGTGCCAGCTCAACACTCGATGCTGCTGTCTCGTCGCTGGCCGCTGCGGTCTGCTCCGACACATCCCGCACATTCAGGATGCTGCGGCTGATTTCTTCAGCCACCGCACTCTGCTGCTCCGCCGCCGCAGCAATCTGCTGGTTCATCGACTGGATGCCCGAAACCGTACTGGTGATGTTTTCCAACGAGGCGCCGGCCTTGCGTGCCAGCTCGACGCTGCTGTCGGTCAAGGTACGGCTGCCCTGCATGGCGTTCGCCACTTGCTGAGTACCCTGCTGCAGGCTGGCAATCAGCTCTTCGATCTCTTCGGTGGACTTCTGCGTGCGCTGGGCCAGGCCACGCACTTCGTCGGCGACCACGGCAAAACCACGCCCGGCCTCGCCAGCACGTGCCGCCTCGATCGCCGCATTGAGCGCCAGCAGGTTGGTCTGTTCGGCTACCGACTTGATCACGTCCATCACGCTGCCGATTTTCTGGCTTTCCTGCTGCAGCAGGTTCATGGCCTCGGTGGAACGATGCATGTCCTCGGCCAGGCGCTCGATCTGGCCAATCGCTTCACCCACCACGCGGTCGCCAGCGCGGGCTTCGTCGTCGGCATTGGTGGCGGCATGCGAGGCCTGCTCGGCGTTGCGCGCAACCTCCTGAACGGTGGCGGCCATTTCGTGCATGGCGGTGGCCACCTGGTCGGTCTCAACCTTCTGGCTGTTGGCGCCGGCACTGGTCTGTTCAGTGACCGCCGACAGCTCTTCGGCAGCGCTGGCGATCTGCGTGACGCCATCACGGATGCCACTGATCAGCTCGCGCAGGGTCGTGCCCATGCGCGCGATGCCTTGTTGCAGCACACCCAGTTCATCGCGGCGGGTGACGCGCAGGTGCTGGGTGAGGTCGCCGCTGGCGATCTTCTCCACCGCCACCAGGGTGTCGTGCAGCGGGCGGGTGATCTGACGGGTAATCAGCACCGCTGCCAGCACGCCGACCAGCAGCGCCAGTAGCGTGGCGATGGCCTGCAGGCTGCGAGCCTGGCTGCTCTCGATGTCGCGGCGCTCCAGCTGGATCTTGTACAGCGCATCGCTGCGCTTGACGATATCGGCACCCTGCACGGTCATTTCGGCGCGTGAGGTGGTGATGTTGGCAACCGCGTCGCGGAACTGGCTAACGGCGTTGCGGTAGGCCAGCACCGCGCTTTCGAACTGTTGCAGGCGAGCCTCTTCGGTGGGCAGCTGGCGCTTGAGGTTGTCGATATCGGCCAGTGCGGCGTCCAGCTGGCGCAGAGCGGCTTGCTCGTTGGCGGCACTGTTGTCGGCAATATAGCCACGCACGTCGATGCGCACCTGCAGCAGTTGCTGGCGGGCCTTGCTGATCAACTGGTACTGGGCCAGGCGCGTGCTGTCGGCTTCTGGGCGCGCCATTACTTCCTGACTGAGCACGTCCATGGCCTGGTCGGCGCGGGAGGCTGAGCTGTCCATGGCTGTACGTGCGGAGCGGGTAGCGTCGTAGCCTTGGCGCATCTTGTTCAGCGACAACTTGTAGGCGCTGATGGTCTCGCCCAGTTCCCCCAGCAGCTTGACGTTTTCCGGGCTCTTGAAGGTGCTGGCCAGGTAGGCCTGTTGCTTGCTGAAGGCGTCCAGCTTGGCTTGGGTGTTGGCGGCTGCAGCATCGTCGCCGTTGGCGATCATGTACTGCAGGCGCGCGATGCGCAGGTCGGTGAGGTCCTTGTTCAGCTGGCCAATGTCACCCATCCAGTTGCTGCGATCGATCAGGCTGCCGAGGCTGGTCCAGCCGGTCAGGGCCAGCAGGCCGGTAAGGACCAGCACCAGGCCGAAGCCCAGGCCGAGTTTGAGGTTGACGCTGATGTTGGCGAACCAGCTGTTCATGCACGCTCTCCAGAAGTAGTTTTCGCTCGCTTGATCTTCGATCGCCAGGCGTTGTTGTTCTGGGTGCCCGCTGACTCGTGCAGGGGTTATCGGCAATGAATGCGGAAGCTGAAACGCTTTTTCAGCAAAATATGAGGGAGCGCTCTGGCGCGGGCGCTGTGGGAGCGGGTCTACCCGCGAAGCAGGCGACGCGGTAGATGGCACCGGCTTTGCCGTTGTTCGCGGCTACCGCCGTTCCTGAAGCGACCGCGTCAGCCTGTCGGGCCGGGTATCAGAGGTTGCGCGAACTGAAAGTATCGCAGCTGTTCACCTCACCTTGGGCAAACCCGGCCTTGAACCAGCGCACCCGCTGCGCCGAGGTGCCATGGGTGAACGAGTCCGGTACCACGCGGCCACGGCCTTGCTGTTGAAGGCGGTCATCGCCAATGGCATTGGCTGCGTTCAGTGCCTCCTCGACATCACCTGGCTCCAGCCAGTTCAGGCGCTTCTGTGCCTGGTAGGCCCATACCCCGGCCAGGCAGTCGGCCTGCAGTTCCTGGCGCACCAGCAACCCGTTGTCACCCTCCATGCGCTGACCGCTGCGCCGGGCGGCATCGACCTTGGCCGAAACACCCAACAAGGTCTGCACGTGGTGGCCGATTTCGTGGGCGATCACGTAAGCCTGGGCGAAGTCACCAGCTGCCGCAAAGCGGGTTTCCATTTCGCGGAAGAACGACATGTCGAGGTAAACCCGCTGGTCCGCCGGGCAGTAGAACGGCCCCACCGCCGCCGATGCAAAGCCACAGGCAGAATTGACCTGGCCACTGAACAGTACCAGTTTAGGGTCGCGGTATTGCTTACCGGCTTCAGCGAACAGCGCTTTCCAGGTGTCCTCGGTATCGCCCAGGACCGAGGCAACGAACTCGGCTTGCTGGTCATTTGCCGGCGGCGCCTTGCCGCCCGCACCACTGGGCGCCGTCTGCTGTTGTTGCTGCTCCATCTGGCCGGTGAGCTGGCCAAGAATCTGCAACGGGTCCTGCCCGGTGAGCCAGCCGATGCCGACAATCAGCAGTATTGCCCCGAGGCCCAGCCCCTTGCCGCCGCCGAAACGCATGCCGCCGCCACCGCCACCTTCGCCTCGGGCATCGACCACGTTGTCGCTGCGTCGGCCTTTTCGCCATTCCATGAATGCTCTCCGGAGCGTGAAACAAGTAGACAAGATTAGTCCACGACTGCGCCTGGTGTCAGACCAAGGTGTTAACCCATAACCAAATGGTTATGTTTAAAGCAGCTCAATTCAATATTCATCGCGCGCGACATGCTCGAAACTGCAAGTCCGCCTGCCACGCCCAGGCGTTCTCATAATTCCAAGAGAGGAAACCGGCATGCCCGCCCAGGACAACAGCCGCTTCGTGATCCGTGATCGCAACTGGCACCCTAAAGCCCTTACGCCTGACTACAAGACGTCCATTGCCCGCTCGCCGCGCCAGGCACTGGTCAGCATTCCACAGTCGATCAGTGAAACCACTGGTCCGGACTTTTCCCACCTGGGCTTCGGCGCCCACGACCATGACTTGCTGCTGAACTTCAACAACGGTGGCCTGCCGATCGGTGAGCGCATCATCGTTGCCGGCCGCGTCGTCGACCAGTACGGCAAGCCTGTGCCGAATACCCTGGTAGAGATGTGGCAAGCCAACGCCGGCGGCCGCTATCGCCACAAGAACGACCGCTACCTGGCACCGCTGGACCCGAACTTCGGTGGCGTCGGCCGCTGCTTGACCGACCGTGATGGCTACTACAGCTTCCGCACCATCAAGCCGGGCCCGTACCCATGGCGCAATGGCCCGAACGATTGGCGCCCGGCGCACATCCACTTCGCCATCAGCGGCCCGTCGATTGCCACCAAGCTGATCACCCAGCTGTATTTCGAAGGTGACCCCCTCATCCCGATGTGCCCGATCGTCAAGTCGATCGCCAACCCTGAAGCCGTGCAGCAGTTGATCGCCAAGCTCGACATGAGCAACGCCAACCCGATGGACTGCCTGGCCTACCGCTTCGACATCGTGCTGCGCGGCCAGCGCAAGACCCACTTCGAAAACTGCTGAGGACCCCGCCATGCCAATCGAACTGCTGCCGGAAACCCCTTCGCAGACCGCCGGCCCCTACGTGCACATCGGCCTGGCCCTGGAAGCGGCCGGCAACCCAACCCGCGACCAGGAAATCTGGAACCGCCTGGCCAAGCCGGACGCGCCGGGCGAGCATATTCTGCTGCTCGGCCAGGTATACGACGGTAACGGTCACCTGGTGCGCGACTCGTTCCTGGAAGTGTGGCAAGCCGATGCCAATGGCGAGTACCAGGATGCCTACAACCTGGAAAACGCCTTCAACAGCTTTGGCCGCACCGCCACCACCTTCGATGCCGGCGAATGGACCCTGCACACGGTCAAGCCGGGTGTGGTGAACAACGCCGCTGGCGTGCCGATGGCGCCGCACATCAACATCAGCCTGTTCGCGCGGGGGATCAACATCCACCTGCACACGCGCCTGTATTTCGATGATGAGGCCCAGGCCAATGCCAAGTGCCCGGTGCTCAACCTGATCGAGCAGCCGCAGCGCCGCGAGACGCTGATTGCCAAGCGTTGCGAAGTGGACGGGAAGACGGCGTATCGCTTCGATATCCGTATTCAGGGGGAAGGGGAGACGGTGTTCTTCGACTTCTGAATTAACGCCTGGGGCTGCAACGCAGCCCCAGCGATCCGACGATCAGCGCCGAACCAGCAGCACCCCACTCTCCATGTGATGGGTATACGGGAACTGGTCAAACAACGCGCAACGCTCGATGCGGTGGGTATCTTGCAACTGGGCAATGTTCGCCGCCAGTGTTTCGGGGTTGCACGAGATGTACAGGATCCGCTCGAAACGCCGGGTCAGCTCACAGGTATCCGGATCCATCCCGGCCCGGGGTGGGTCGACGAACACGGTACCGAACTGATAGCGCTTCAGGTCGATGCCTTCCAGGCGACGGAACGGTCGCACCTCATTCAGCGCCTGGGTCAGCTCCTCTGCCGACAAACGCACCAGCCGCACGTTATCCACAGCGTTCTCGTCGAGGTTGCTCAGCGCAGCATTGACTGACGTCTTGCTGATCTCGGTCGCCAGTACCTGACGCACGCGAGTGGCCAGCGGCAGGGTGAAGTTGCCATTGCCGCAATACAGCTCCAGCAGGTCATCCTCACGCTCGCCCATCGCCTCGAAGGCCCAGCTGAGCATCTTCTGGTTCACCGCACCGTTGGGCTGGGTGAATGCGCCTTCCGGCTGGCGATAGCTGAACACACGGCCGGCCACGTCGAGTTTTTCCACCGCATAGTCTCGGCCGATCACCAGGCGCTTGCCCTTGGAGCGGCCAATGATGCTCACGCTCAGGTCCTCGGCCAATTGCCGCGCCGCCACTTCCCAGGCCTCGTCCAGCGGGCGGTGGTAGCACAGGGTGACCATGGCATCGCCAGCCAGGGTGGTAAGGAACTCCACCTGGAACAGGCGGTTGCCCAGCGCTTCGCTAGCCTGCCAGGCCGCCTTCAGGCGTGGCATCAACTCATTGATGCGCTGGCTGGCGATTGGGAAGTCTTCGATCAGGATTGCCTTGTGCTTCTCGCCCGGGGCAAACATGGCGTAGTGGCGTTTGCCGTCCTCGCGCCACAGGCGGAACTCGGCGCGCAGGCGGTAGTGCTCGCGCGGCGAGTCGAAAACAGCCGGCTCCGGCGCGCCAAACGGCGCCAGCAGCTCGCGCAGCCGGGCCACCTTGGCGTCCAGCTGGGTGGCGTAGGAGGAGGGGTCGAAAGCAGCACTCATGCGTTGAACCAGCCCAGCTTGATGACGAACAGGATGGAAAGGATCACCAGCGCCGGGTTCAGGTCGCGGTGGCGGCCCGAAATCAGCTTGACGGCAGTCCAGGAGATGAAGCCGAAGGCGATGCCGTTGGCGATCGAGTAGGTCAGCGGCATGGCCAGGGCAGTCACTACAACCGGCGCGGCTTCGGTCACGTCGTCCCAGTTTATTTCTGCTAGGCCCGAGGCCATCAGCACTGCGACGAACAGCAGCGCCGGGGCAGTGGCGAAGGCAGGTACGCTACCGGCCAGCGGGGCGAAGAACAGCGCCAGCAGGAACAGCACGGCAACGACGATGGCGGTCAGGCCAGTGCGGCCGCCGGCGCTCACGCCAGCAGCGGACTCGATGTAGCTGGTGGTGGTCGAAGTACCCAGCAGCGAACCGGCCATGGCGGCGGTGCTGTCGGCGATCAGGGCACGGCCCATCTTCGGCATGTGGCCATCCTTGCCCATCAGCCCTGCGCGCTTGGCCACGCCGATCAGGGTGCCGGAGTTGTCGAACAGGTCGACGAACAGGAAGGCGAAGATCACGCTGACCAAGCCCACGTCCAGCGCGCCAGCGATGTCCAGTTGCAGGAAGGTCGGCGCCAGCGATGGTGGCATGGACACGATGCCGCCGAATGGCGTAACGCCCATCACGATCGAAGCGACGGTCACTGCCAGGATGCCGATCAGCACGGCGCCGCGGACCTTCAGCGACTCCAGGCCGACGATCAGGAAGAAGCCCAGGGTAGCGAGGACCGGAGCCGGTTGCTTGAGGTCACCCAAACCTACCAGGGTGGCCGGGTTATCGACGACGATACCCGCGTTATGCAGCGCGATCAGCGCCAGGAACAGGCCGATACCAGCGGCAATTGCCGAGCGCAGCGGCAGCGGGATGCTGTTCACGATCCATTCGCGAATGCGGAAGATCGACAGCAGGAAGAACATCACCGCCGACAGGAACACTGCACCCAGCGCCACTTGCCAGGTGTGGCCCATGTGCAGCACCACGGTGTAGGTGAAGAACGCGTTCAGCCCCATGCCCGGCGCCAGGGCGATCGGGTAGTTGGCGATCAGGCCCATGGTGGTGGAGCCGATGGCCGCGGCCAGGCAGGTGGCAACGAAGATCGCCCCCTTGTCCATGCCGGTCTCGCCGAGAATGCTCGGGTTGACGAACAGGATGTAGGCCATGGCCAGGAAGGTAGTGACGCCCGCGAGAATCTCGGTGCGCACGTTGGTGTTGTGTGCTCTTAGTTGAAACAGCCTTTCCAGCATGCCCGCTCCCCAAGGCGCCCCCGGCGCCATGAATGTATCGACCCCATCAGCAAAGCACAGACCGTACCGGTTGCCGTGGTTTTGTGTGGGGCGGAAAAAAGCCGCGCATCATACCAGCATGCATGGCGGGGGCCTATGGCCGTTGGGGAATGGGTTTTCGCAGCCTGTGCAGGCGATCGCGCCACAACAGGCAACCCATCAGCCGTTATGCAACCGGTCCCGCTTGGCCAGTGTGGGGAATAGCTTTATCCACACCCCGGTCACCACCAACGTGCCCACCCCACCCATCACTACCGCTGGCACTGTGCCAAACCAGTGCGCCGTCACCCCGGATTCGAACTCACCGAGCTGGTTTGAAGCACCAATGAACAGCCCGTTCACCGCGCTCACGCGCCCGCGCATTTCATCGGGCGTTTCCAGCTGCACGAATGAACTGCGAATGACCATGCTGATCATGTCTGCCGCGCCCAGCACCACCAGCACCGCCAGCGAGAACCAGAACGAGGTCGACAGGCCGAAGGCAATGGTTGCCACACCGAAAATGCCTACGGCGGTGAACATGGTGCGCCCGACGTTGCGCTCGAACGGGAAGCGCGCCAGCCACAGTGACATCAGCAACGCGCCCACCGCTGGTGCCGAGCGCAGCAGGCCGAGGCCCATCGGGCCGGTCAGCAGAATGTCCTTGGCGAATACCGGCAGCAACGCCGTGGCGCCGCCCAGCAGCACGGCGAACAGGTCCAGCGAAATGGCGCCGAGGATGTCGGGGCGGCTGCGGATGAAGCGGATGCCCGCCAGCAGCGACTCGATGCTGGCGCGCCCGCGCTGGGCGACCTGGCCGCGCGCCTGCAGGCTCAGTGTCAGTACGCAGGCGATGGCGTACAGGGCCACGGTGGGGCCGTATACCCAGATGCTGCCGAAGGCATACAAGAAGCCACCCACCGCTGGCGCGACGATGGTCGCCGACTGCGTGGCCGACGCCGACGCCGCCACTGCCCGGGGGAACAGACTGGGCGGCACCACATTGGGCAACAGTGCCTGGGTCGCGGGCATTTCGAACGAGCGCGTCGCGCCGAGCACGAAGGCCAACGCGAAAATCAGCTCGCGGGTGACGTTGTCGGTGGCGCTGCCCACGGCCAGCGCCAGGGCAATCAGCCCCTGCAGGCTCTGGCACACGGCGGCGACCTTGCGCCGGTCATAGCGGTCGGCGACATGCCCGGTGTGCAGCATGAACAGCACCCGTGGGGCGAATTCGACCAGGCCGACCAGGCCCAGGTCCAGCACGTTGCCGGTCAACTGGTAGAGATGCCAGCCAATGGCCACGGTGAGCATCTGAAAACCGCTGGCGGTGAACACACGGGCCAGCCAGAAAGCCAGGAAAGGGCGGTGGTGACGCAACAACTGCGGTGCGGAATCGGACATCGGAAACCAAGGGCCTCGGCGCAGTAGAGGAGGGGGCGCAGCGTATCATCTGTTTGTAACAAGCGGTTACTGTTTGCCCGAATCGGCAGCTTTCAACGCGGCACGATAGAGGGTGGGGCAACCGGTCACGCGGCAATCAACCGCACGGCCCATCTGGCCATTCGGGACTATGCTTCCTAGCAGTCGTTGATCTGGGTCAATCGTTCCAGAGCTAACGAGTTGGCCCTATGGGCCGGAATCCCTGCGATCGAACAGAACAATTCCAACGCGCCGTGCTCGACCAAGTGGGGGCAGTGGGCGACGGGGCCACAAGCCCAGACGCCGGATTATCTGAAGAGGAAGCACCATGTTCGGAATAGAGGCTTTAGAGCTCGCCCGAATGCAGTTTGCCTTTACCGTGTCGTTCCACATCCTGTTCCCGGCCATCACCATTGGTTTGGCCAGTTACCTGGCAGTCCTCGAAGGCCTTTGGCTGCGGACCCACAACCAGGTCTATCGTGACCTCTACCATTTCTGGTCGAAGATCTTCGCCGTCAACTTCGGCATGGGCGTGGTCTCGGGCTTGGTCATGGCGTATCAATTCGGCACCAACTGGAGCCGCTTCTCCGATTTTGCCGGCGCCGTCACCGGCCCATTGCTTACCTACGAAGTCCTCACCGCCTTCTTCCTCGAGGCCGGTTTCCTGGGGGTCATGCTGTTCGGCTGGAACCGTGTCGGCCGTGGCCTGCACTTCTTCTCCACGGTAATGGTGGCACTCGGCACGTTGGTCTCGACGTTCTGGATTCTGGCCTCCAACAGCTGGATGCAAACCCCGCAAGGCCACGAGATCATCGATGGCCGGGTGGTACCGGTGGACTGGCTGGCAGTGGTGTTCAACCCCTCGTTCCCCTACCGCCTGATGCATATGGCCACGGCTGCGTTCGTTTCGACCGCGTTCTTCGTCGGTGCCTCGGCGGCCTGGCACCTGCTGCGTGGGCGGGATAACCCGGCAGTGCGCAAGATGCTGTCGATGGCCATGTGGATGGCGCTGATCGTCGCCCCTATCCAGGCTGTGATCGGCGATTTCCACGGGCTCAATACGCTCAAGCACCAACCGGTGAAAATTGCGGCGATCGAAGGGCACTGGGAAAACGTGCCCGGCGAGCCGACCCCGCTGATCCTGTTCGGCATCCCCGACATGAAGGCCGAGACTACCCGCTTCAAGGTCGAAATTCCGGCGCTGGGCAGCCTGATCCTGACCCACAGCCTGGACAAACAGGTCCCGGCGATGAAGGAGTTCCCGCCTGAAGACCGACCCAACTCAACCATTGTGTTCTGGTCGTTCCGGGTCATGGTCGGCCTCGGCTTCCTGATGATCTTCGTGGGCCTTTGGAGCCTGTGGCTGCGCAAGCGCGGCACGCTCTACAGCTCTCGGCCGTTCCTGCATGTGGCGCTGTGGATGGGGCCCTCCGGGTTGGTCGCAGTGCTGGCCGGCTGGTTCACCACCGAAATCGGCCGCCAGCCGTGGGTGGTGTACGGCCTGATGCGCACCGCCGACGGTGTGTCCAACCACAGTTACGCCCAGCTCGGTTTTACCTTGGTAGCCTTCGTGGTGGTGTACTTCGCGCTGTTCGGCACTGGCCTTGGTTACATGATGCGCCTGGTGCGCAAAGGCCCGCAGACCGGTGAGGGGGACGAGACCAACCCCGGTGGCCCTGGCACCAAACGCACCCCGGCGCGGCCGCTGTCCGCCGCCGATGATGGCCACGAGGCCAACACCGTCAGCCTGAACAAGGGGAACTGAGCCATGGGTATCGACCTTCCGCTGATCTGGGCCGTGATCATCATCTTCGGCGTCATGATGTACGTGGTGATGGATGGTTTCGACTTGGGGATCGGCATGCTCTTCCCGTTCGTCAAGGGCGAGCATGACCGTGATGTGATGATGAACACCGTCGCCCCGGTGTGGGACGGCAATGAAACCTGGCTGGTACTGGGTGGGGCGGGGCTGTTCGGGGCGTTTCCGATGGCCTATTCGGTGGTGCTCGAAGCGCTTTACCTGCCGTTGATCCTGATGCTCATTGGTCTGATTTTCCGCGGCGTGGCCTTCGAGTTCCGCTTCAAGGCCACCGCCGAGAAGCGGCATATCTGGGACAAGGCGTTCATCTGGGGTTCGCTGATTGCCACCTTCTTCCAGGGCGTGGCACTGGGCGCCTTCCTGGAGGGCTTCAAGGTGGTCGACCGGCATTTCGCCGGTGGCACGCTCGACTGGCTGACCCCGTTCAGCCTGTTCAGCGGGCTGGGGCTGATCGTGGCCTACACCTTGCTGGGTTGCACCTGGCTGATCATGAAAACCGAAGGGTCGCTGCAGAAAACGATGCACGACATTGCCCGGCCACTGGCGCTGGTGCTGCTGGCAGTGATCGGTATCGTCAGCCTGTGGACGCCCATTGCCTACCCGCAGATCGCCGACCGCTGGTTCAGCATGCCCAACCTGCTGTGGTTCATGCCGGTGCCGCTGCTGGTGCTGGTGACTTTCTACGGGTTACTGAAGGCGGTGGCGCGCAATGCGCACTACACGCCATTCCTGCTCACCCTGGTGCTTATCTTCCTTGGCTATAGCGGCCTGGGCATCAGCCTGTGGCCGAACATCATTCCGCCGTCGATCTCGATCTGGGATGCCGCATCGCCACCGCAGAGCCAGGGCTTCATGCTGGTGGGCACGCTGTTCATCCTGCCGTTCATCCTCATGTATACCTTCTGGAGCTACTACGTGTTCCGCGGCAAGGTGACCCACGAAGACGGCTATCACTAGGAGGGCCCCATGATGACTGGCAAGCATGGCTTGGAAGAGAAGAAGCCACTGTGGCAGCGGCTGGGTTGGCTGGTGCTGATCTGGGCGATGAGTGTTGCAGCGCTGGGGGTGGCGGCCTGGGTGATGCGGCTGTTCATGGGGGCTGCTGGCCTTACCACCCATTAAGAAAAGCGGAGTCTTTGTGGGAGCGGGCTTGCCCCGCGAACACCGGCGAAGCCGGTGACAGTCACCGCGGTGTCCAGTTCGCGGGACAAGCCCGCTCCCACAGCTTGAGCCTAGGGCGCCTACTTGCGGGCTTTCAGGATGACGAACTTGGGCGTAGCTGCTACCTGTTCAACCCCACGGAACAACCGCGCCAGCTTGCTGTGGTAGCCCAGGTGGCGGTTACCCACGATATACAGCGCCCCACCCACCACCAGCGCTTCGCGCGCCTGCTGGAACATGCGCCAGGCGAGAAAATCGCCCACTACCTGCTGCTGGTGGAACGGCGGGTTGCACAACACAACGTCCAGCGACTGCTTTTCGACCCCGGCCAAGCCATCGGCCGCCTCGAAAACCGCCGGGCGTTCACCCAGTGCAGCTTGCCAGTTCTCCCGCGCCGATTGCACCGCCATGTACGATTCGTCAACCAAGGTGTACTCGGCATCGGGGTTGGCCAGTGCGCTTGCAATCGCCAGCACACCGTTGCCACAGCCCAGGTCGGCTACCCGCGCACGGCCAAGGTCGCGTGGCAGGTGCGGCAGGAATGCCCGGGTACCGATATCCAGGCCCTCACGGCAGAACACGTTGGCATGGTTGATCAACTCCAGCGCCGGCACGTCGAGGCGGTAGCGGCTGGGATAGGGGGAGCGGGTGGCAGGCCGTTCGGCCACCGTAGCGGTGAGTAAGCGGGCCTTTTTCTGCGCCAGCGAGGCCTGTACCGGGCCGATGTACTTTTCCATCAGCTCACCGGCTGCACGAGGCAGGTGCTTGATCATTGCCCCGGCAATCACCTGCGCACCGGGTGCGAGGTGCCCCTGCAGGCGAATCAGTTGCTCTTCGAGCAGGGCCAGGGTCTTGGGCACACGTACCAGCACCCGGTCAAACGGGCCTTGCCAATGTTCGCTGGCCGTCACGAACGGAACACTGTCGAACGGCAGGCCATTGCGCGCCAGGTTCTTTTCCAGGGCCAGGTGCGCCAGATGCGAATCGCCACTGCTGACCACCTGCAGCTTGCCAGCCAGGCTGGCGGCCAAGGCACCGAAACTGTCGTTGAGCACCAGTACCCGGCAGTTTTCGGCAGGTGCCTGTTCGTGCAACTGCGCAAGCAGGTACTCGTCGGCGGCATCAAAAGCCTGCAGCGGGTCGTTGGCCTGCTCCGGCTGGCGGATCAGGTCGAGTTCGGCGTAGGGGGTGGTCAACAGGGGCATGGCGTCTGGCTCGGGTATGAAACTGCCCGTTGCGGTTCGCCCCGGGCTTTGCCGGGCGATTCTACAGGGCTTTGCCCAAGGTCGCAGGTTTGAAGGTCAGATCCAGCCACGCAGGGCGGCGATAGCGATGGCGCCGGCCTTGTTGGCGGCGTTGGTCTTGGTGATGACGCTGCGGATATGGAAGTTCACCGTGCTTTGCGACAACGACAATATGCAGGCAACATCGGCAGCGGTCTTACCGGCGGCCGACCATTTCAGCACTTCCAGTTCGCGCTCGCTCATTTTCGGCTGCGGTGGGCACAGCGCGCTCAGGTGGTGTTCGCCCAGCACGGAATGCAGGGTGTGGCACAGCCACTGCACGCTGCCGGCTTTGTCGTAAAGTTCGTTGATGCTGATGTCGCCGACAGGGCGGGCCACGCTGATCTGGCTTTCGTTGTGCTGCAGGTCGTGCAGTGACTGTGTCCAGCCATGACGCAGGCCATGCCGGCAAGCCGCTTCACGATAGTGCGGGGCTTCGCGATACAGGTCGTCAGTCCAGAGTACTGGCATGGTCGAGGTATGGCTGACATTGGCGGCCGGGTCCTGCTTGTAGAACTCGTCGCGCTGGTAACGCTCGATCCATTCATCTGGGTAGTTGCTGTACAGGTAGACCCTGGGCGTCTGCGTGGCGATCTGGATGCGAATGTTCAACCCGAGGTAATCCATGCCCAGGTCCTGTGCCAGGTGCACTGCGATGTCGAACAGCTTCCGCGGGCTGCGTTCGCTGACAAACGCATGTAGATGCTCAGGTTTCCAGTGAAGCATCTGAAACACTCCTTAGGGTTACAGGATCCAATCCGTTTGAGTACCCGGGTCATTGTAGGAAAAGACCTACCATGGCGTTGGGATTTTTTTGTTATAGCGGTCATGTTTTTCTGCGACTTCGGCACAATCACCCTCAATGTGGCCCTACAAAGCGATGGTTTTTATCCGGGCCACTTTAAGCGACACTGTGCACACGCCAAACCTGGAGCCCCCTATGACCGCTAGCGCCGAAAAATTCACCCGCCAGACCCTGCTCGATGTTCAGCCACTGACGCCGAACCTCTTCAGCCTGCGGGTTACGCGCGATGCCGGGTTCCGCTTCCGTTCCGGCCAGTTTGCCCGCCTGGGCGTGGCCAAGGCTGACGGCAGCGTGGTGTGGCGCGCCTATTCCATGGTCAGCGCGCCGCATGACGAGCACCTCGACTTCTTCTCCATCGTGGTGCCAGGCGGCGAGTTCACCAGTGAACTGAGCCGGCTGGGTGCGGGCGATACCTTGCTGATCGACCGCCAGGCCTTCGGCTTTCTCACCCTCGACCGGTTTGTCGGTGGACGCGACTTGTGGCTGCTGGCTACCGGTACCGGGATTGCCCCGTTCATGTCGATTTTGCAGGACTTCGAGGCCTGGGAGCGCTTCGACAATATCAAGCTGGTGTATTCGGTGCGTGAAGCCCAGGAACTGGCCTATGGGGAAGAAATCGCCGGGCTTGAGCAGCGCGATTACCTGGCTGAATTTGCCGGCAAGCTGCAGTTCATCCCGGTGGTGACCCGCGAGCAGCACCCGGGGGCGTTGAACCAGCGCATTACCACCTTGATCGAGAATGGCGAGCTGGAGAAGGCTGCGGGTCTGGAATTTTCGCCCGAGCATTCGCGGGTGATGCTCTGCGGTAACCCGGAAATGATCGACGAGACGCGCAAGGTGTTGAAGGCGCGTGACCTTCAACTGAGCCTGAGCAAGCGACCGGGGCAGGTGGCTGTAGAGAATTACTGGTAAAGCCAGTGGGGCTGCCAGGCAGCCCCGGCATGCTCAAGGCAAGCGGTTCTGGTTCTGCGTCTTGAGCAAGTCGCGAATTTCGGTCAGCAAGGTTTCTTCGGCAGAAGGTACCGGCGGTGCAGTCGGCGCCACGGCCTCCTCACGTTTCAGGCGGTTGATCACCTTCACCCCCATGAAGATGGCAAAGGCCACGATCACGAAGTCGATCACGGTCTGGATGAACTTGCCATACGCCAGCATCACCGCCGGCACATCACCTTGGGCTGCCTTCAGGGTAATGGCCAGGTCGCTGAAGTCCACGCCCCCGATCAGCAGGCCCAGTGGCGGCATGATCACGTCGCCGACGAAGGACGAGACGATCTTGCCGAAGGCCGCGCCGATGATGATACCAACCGCCATGTCGACGACATTGCCTTTGACCGCGAAGGCCTTGAACTCATTGAGCATGCCCATGTTTAGATCCTTGTAACAAAAGGTAAGGTTAACGCAGTGTAAGCCACTAGAACGCTTCATGCGCTGTGTTCAGGGGTAGTGACTGTAGTTAGAACGAATAGTTTTGTCGCATCCCGATGCGTTCGAGACACGTCCTGCTCGGCTATCATGGCGGTTTTTTCCAGGAGACCCCACCCATGGCCAAGGCCAAGCGCTTGTATGGCTGCACCGAGTGCGGCGCGACCTTCCCCAAATGGGCCGGCCAGTGCGGCGAATGCGGGGCCTGGAACACCCTGGTCGAAACCATGATCGAAAGCGGCGGTGCCGCGGCGCCCAGTAGCGGCCGCGCCGGCTGGACCGGGCAGCAGGCGCAGATCAAGACCCTGGCCGAGGTCAGTGTCGAGGAAATCCCGCGTTTCACCACCAGCAGCACCGAGCTGGACCGCGTGCTAGGCGGCGGCCTGGTGGATGGTTCGGTGGTGCTGATCGGCGGCGACCCCGGCATCGGCAAGTCGACCATCCTGCTGCAGACCTTGTGCAATATCGCGGTGGGCATGCCGGCGCTGTATGTCACCGGTGAAGAGTCGCAGCAGCAGGTCGCCATGCGCTCGCGGCGCTTGGGCCTGCCGCAGGACAAGCTCAAGGTGATGACCGAAACCTGCATCGAGACCATCATTGCCACGGCGCGGGTCGAAAAACCGCGGGTAATGGTGATCGACTCGATCCAGACCATTTTCACCGAGCAATTGCAATCGGCCCCCGGCGGCGTGGCCCAGGTGCGCGAAAGCACGGCATTGCTGGTGCGTTACGCCAAGCAGAGCGGTACGGCGATATTTCTGGTCGGCCACGTGACCAAGGAAGGCTCGCTGGCCGGCCCGCGGGTGCTGGAGCACATGGTCGATACCGTGCTGTATTTCGAAGGCGAGTCCGATGGCCGTCTGCGCCTGCTGCGGGCGGTGAAGAACCGTTTTGGCGCGGTTAACGAACTGGGCGTGTTCGGCATGACCGACCGTGGCCTGAAAGAGGTGTCCAACCCCTCGGCGATCTTCCTCAACCGTACCCAGGAAGAGGTGCCCGGCAGTGTGGTGATGGCAACGTGGGAGGGCACGCGGCCGATGCTGGTCGAGGTGCAGGCGCTGGTCGACGACAGCCACCTGGCCAACCCGCGCCGGGTGACCCTGGGCCTGGACCAGAACCGCCTGGCCATGCTGCTGGCGGTGCTGCACCGCCATGGTGGTATTCCGACCCATGACCAGGACGTGTTCCTCAACGTGGTCGGCGGGGTGAAGGTGCTGGAAACAGCTTCGGACCTGGCGCTGCTGGCGGCGGTGATGTCCAGCTTGCGCAACCGGCCGTTGGCCCATGGGCTGCTGGTATTTGGCGAGATCGGCCTGTCGGGTGAAGTGCGGCCAGTGCCTAGTGGGCAGGAGCGTTTGAAGGAAGCAGCCAAACATGGCTTCAAGCGGGCGATCGTGCCCAAGGGCAACGCGCCAAAAGAGGCGCCGGCGGGGTTGCAGGTGATAGCCGTGACACGGCTGGAACAGGCGCTGGACGCATTGTTCGAATAGTGAGCAGGAGCGAGCAAGCTCGCTCCTGCTGGCGGTCAGTGCTCGGCCACCGCCGTGCGCCTGACCGTTTCATTACCGTGCTCGTCCAGTTCCAGCATCGGCACTTCATTACCTTCGGCATCGAACAGCTTGCCATCCTTGAAGTAGTCGCCATCTCGCAGCGCGGAAATGTCCGAATACTGGATAGTGCGCTCGTAGGCTGCAGCGAACACCGACTGGTTTTCCGAGTTGCCGGTGGTGAAGTGGTTGAAGATCAGGTTCAGCAGAATGGCCATGATCGCTGCCGAGCTGATGCCCGAGTGGAAGATGGTCTCGAACCAGTTCGGGAAGTGGTGGTAGAAGGTCGGTGCGGCAATCGGGATCATGCCAAAGCCCAGCGAGGCCGCGACGATGATCAGGTTGACGTTGTTCTTGTAGCTGACCTTGGACAGGGTACGGATACCACTGGCCGCTACGGTTCCGAACAGCACGATGCCGGCGCCGCCCAGCACCGGGGTCGGCACGGCAGCAATCACCCGGCCCATGATCGGCAGCAGGCCGAGCACCACCAGGATGACGCCACCGGTGGCCACCACGTAGCGGCTCTTGACGCCAGTCACGGCCACCAGGCCGACGTTCTGGGCGAATGCGCTTTGGGTGAACGAGCCGAAGATCGGTGCCAGGATGCTCGATGCCATGTCGGCGCGCAGGCCGTTGCCCAGGCGCTTGGAGTCGACCTTGGTATCGATGATTTCACCTACGGCGAGGATGTCGGCCGAAGTTTCCACCAGGGTCACCATGATCACGATGCACATCGACAGGATCGCGGCGATATGGAATTCCGGCATGCCGAAGTGGAACGGCGTAGGGAAGGCGAACATCGGGCCTTCAGTGACCTTGCTGAAGTCAGCCATGCCCAGCGCCCAGGCGATCAGCGTGCCGACCACCATGGCCAGCAGGATCGACAGGCGCGAGATGGTCGCGCTGCCGAGTTTGCTCAGCAGTAGCACGATGGCGAAGGTCAGTGCCGCCAGGCCGATGTTGGCCACGCTGCCGAACTCGGGCGAAGCGCTGTTGCCGCCCATCACCCAGCGGGCAGCTACCGGCATCAGGGTCAGGCCGATGGTGGTGATGACAATGCCGGTCACCAGCGGTGGGAAGAACTTGGTGATGCGCGAGAACACCGGGGTGATCAGGAAGCCGATCAGCGATGCCGCCATGACCGCACCGAGCACGCCCGGCAAGCCGCCGCCGCCCTCGCTGCTGAGGATGGCCCCCATGGTCGCCACACCGGCGAACGATACGCCCTGCACCAGCGGCAACTGGCAACCAAAGAACGGCAGGCCGAGGGTTTGCAGCAAGGTGGCCAAGCCACCGGCAAACAGCGAGGCGGCGATCAGCATGCCAATTTCAGCGCCGTTCAGGCCAGCGGCCTGGCCCAGGATCAGGGGTACCGCAACGATCCCGCCATACATGGTCAGCACATGCTGCAGACCATAGGCCAGGTTGGCACCCAACCCGAGGTTTTCGTCCTCGGGGCGCTGGGCGGGAGACGTGCTAGGGGACGTAGTCATGGAGCAGGCTCTCTGTTTATTGTTGTGCCGCTACTGTAGACACTTCCTACAAATCATTGCCACAAAAATTGTATACAATATTTTGATTGGAGCGCGCACAGAAACGCTTGCACGGGGTGCGAAAACCCAATGCAGAAGCCGTACCAACTCGTCATAAGCTGTACTAAAGGGGTGTGTACAAAGTTCTGCTACCCAGCCTTAAAGCTGTCTGGGTAGACAAGAAACACCGGGTGGGGAAGCTATTAGCTAGCTAAGAGATTTCATTATTCGATGAGTTGACGCAGTTCACGCATCATTTCGGTGCTGTCGGCCACGTTCAATTCCACAAGACGGTGCAAATGGCACATCGATTCGATGTCGATGTACAGGCAAATGAAACCCAGCCGGTCTTCTTCTTCGTGGCGCAGTTCGACTTGCATTTTCACCTGGGTGTGCGAGTCCAGATGGATGATCGCGTCGAAGTCCTGAGTCAGGTCGGCGTCCCATTTTTCCGGTCGCTCTACCAGCAAGCCCTTGAGTGACAAGTCCAGCAACGTGGCAGGCCAGCGTTTGATGCCTTGGCGAAGTTCGGTAGGGGCGTCGAAGTCGATTCGCTGGAAACGGCGGCGTTCGTCGTGATCGCTCATGGCGTAGGGCCCTCGGGTGACATCCTGACTATAGTTAGATGGGTATGTGCATCAGGTACAGCAATCTGGCCGCAGAGGCTCTAGACCAAAGCAAGTATGGCAATGCCGCTTGACTGGCCCTAGACTCGGTGGGCGGTCTTTCCAATCCACCAGCTGGAAGCTAACCATGAACAACAATAATAGCCTGCTACGCCACATTCCGTGGCTGGCGCTGGCAGTCATAGGCGCATGCGCGTTGGGTGTGGTTGCCCTGCGTCGCGGCGAGGCGATCAACGCCTTGTGGATCGTGGTCGCGGCAGTGGCCATCTACCTGGTCGCCTATCGCTACTACAGCCTGTTCATCGCCACCAAAGTGATGCAACTCGACCCGCGCCGTGCCACCCCGGCGGTGCTCAACAATGATGGCCTGGACTACGTCCCGACCAACAAACACATTCTTTTCGGTCACCACTTCGCCGCCATCGCTGGCGCTGGTCCCCTGGTGGGCCCGGTGCTCGCCGCGCAAATGGGCTACCTGCCCGGCACGCTGTGGCTGATCGCCGGCGTGGTGCTGGCCGGTGCGGTACAGGACTTCATGGTCCTGTTCCTGTCTACCCGCCGCAATGGCCGCTCGCTGGGCGACATGGTGCGCGAAGAGATGGGCCGCATTCCGGGCACCATCGCCCTGTTCGGCTGCTTCCTGATCATGATCATCATCCTGGCGGTGTTGGCGTTGATCGTGGTCAAGGCTCTCGCCGAAAGCCCATGGGGCATGTTCACGGTGATGGCGACCATCCCGATCGCGATGTTCATGGGCGTCTACATGCGCTACATCCGCCCAGGCCGCATCGGCGAGATCTCGATCATCGGCGTGGTGCTGCTGCTGGCTTCGATCTGGCTGGGGGGCCAGATTGCTGCAGATCCGGTGTGGGGCCCGGCGTTCACCTTCACGGGTGTGCAGATCACCTGGATGCTGGTCGGCTACGGTTTCGTCGCTGCAGTGTTGCCGGTATGGCTGGTACTTGCGCCGCGTGACTACCTGTCGACCTTCCTCAAGATCGGTACCATCATCGCCCTTGCCATTGGCATCCTGGTGACCATGCCCGAGCTGAAAATGCCGGCGCTGACCCAGTTCACCGACGGCACCGGCCCGGTGTGGAAGGGCACTCTGTTCCCGTTCCTGTTCATCACCATTGCCTGTGGTGCGGTATCCGGCTTCCACGCGCTGATTTCCTCGGGCACCACGCCCAAGTTGCTGGACAACGAAACCAACGCCCGCTACATCGGCTATGGCGGCATGCTGATGGAATCGTTCGTCGCCATCATGGCCATGGTTGCGGCCTCGGTGATCGAGCCGGGTGTGTACTTCGCCATGAACAGCCCGGCGGCCGTGGTTGGCGCCGACGTTGCGTCGGTGGCTCAGACGGTAAGCAGTTGGGGCTTCCTGATCACCCCCGAGCAACTGGAGGCGGTCGCCCGCGACATCGGCGAGCACACCATTCTGGCCCGTGCCGGTGGTGCACCGACCCTGGCGGTAGGTATTGCGCAGATCCTGCACCAGGTGCTGCCGGGTGAAAACACCATGGCATTCTGGTATCACTTCGCGATCCTGTTCGAGGCGCTGTTCATCCTCACAGCGGTAGACGCCGGTACCCGTGCCGGGCGCTTCATGCTGCAGGACCTGCTGGGCAGCTTCGTGCCGGCCCTGAAACGCACCGAATCGTGGGGTGCCAACCTGCTGGCCACCGGCGGTTGCGTGGCGCTGTGGGGTTACCTGCTGTACCAAGGCGTAATCGACCCGCTGGGTGGCATCAACACCCTGTGGCCGCTGTTCGGTATCTCCAACCAGATGCTGGCGGGTATTGCCCTGATGCTGGGCACCGTGGTCCTGATCAAGATGAAGCGCGAGCGCTATATCTGGGTCACCCTGGTGCCGGCAGCCTGGCTGCTGATCTGCACCACGGCGGCGGGCCTGATCAAGCTGTTCGACCCGAACCCGGCTGTTGGTTTCCTGGCGTTGGCCAAGAAATACAGCACCGCCCTGGACGCCGGGCAGGTACTGGCCCCGGCCAAGGATATCGGGCAGATGCAGCACGTTATCTTCAACGCCTACACCAATGCTGGCCTGACCATCCTGTTCCTGCTGGTGGTGTTCAGCGTGCTGTTCTTTGCCCTCAAGGTCGGCTACGCCGCCCTGGGCCGCAAGGAGCGCAGCGACAAGGAAACCCCGTTCCAGGCACTGCCTGACGCTTGAGAGGACTGCAGCGATGTTCAACGACCTGGGTCGACTGGGTAAATACCTGGGGCAGGCAGCCCGCCTGATGGTCGGCATGCCCGACTACGACAACTACGTCGAGCACATGCAGAAGACGCACCCGGACAAGCCGGTCATGACGTACGAGGCGTTTTTCCGCGAACGTCAGGAGGCGCGATACGGTGGCAAGTCCGGGCCGAAGTGCTGCTGAGCCTTAAGCGTTAACCTGTACCGGCCTCATCGCCAGTAAACCAGCTCCCCGCAGGCACCCACGAACCGCAAGGTTCGTGCAGTACCTGCGGGGAGCTGGCTTGCCGGCGATGAGGCCCGTGTTTTTTCCGCACAGGAGATGTTCTGCGTGCAGACGCCTATTCCCGTAACCGTACTCACAGGCTTCCTTGGCGCTGGCAAGACCACCTTGCTCAAGCACATGCTGAAGGCCGAGCACGGCCTGAAACTGGCCGTGATCGAAAACGAATTCAGCGAAGCCGGCATCGACAGCCAGCTGCTGGGTGACCAGCCGGTGCAGGTAATGACCCTGGCCAACGGCTGCGTGTGCTGCAGCATCCACGGTGACCTGACCCGCGCCCTGTACCTGCTGCTCGAGCGCCTGGATGCTGGTGAAATCGCCTTCGACCGCCTGGTGATCGAATGCACTGGGCTGGCCGACCCGGCGCCGGTGGCACAAACCTTTTTCATCGACGAGGAGCTGCGTGATCGCTATATCCTCGATGGCATCATCACGTTGGTCGATGCCATGCATGCCGAGTTGCACCTGACCCAAACCATTGCCCAGGCCCAGGTCGGCTTTGCTGACCGCCTGCTGCTGAGCAAGACCGACCTGGTCGAGCCGGCTGCTGTCGAGGCCCTGCGCGAACGCTTGGCCCGCATCAATGGCCGGGCGGCTGTCCGTGTGGTTGAACACGGCTGCATCGATCTGGCAGAACTACTGGATGTGCGCGGTTTCAACCTCAACCCGGATCTGGGCGCAAACCTGAAACCCCAGCTGCGCCCGGTGCTCAAGCCCGCGACCCCGGACCGTATCGGCACCATGGTGCTGCGCACGGAAACCGCCCTGGACATCGACCGCCTCAGCAGCTTCATGAACGAGCTGCTGGAAACCCACGGCAAACAGCTGCTGCGCTACAAGGGCGTACTGAACATTGCCGGCGAGGAGCGCAAGCTGGTGTTCCAGGGGGTGCTCAAGCTCTACGGTTTTGACTGGGACGCCGAGTGGGCCGAAGGTGAAACCCGCGAAAGCGTGATGGTATTCATTGCCGATGACCTGCCCGAGGCTAAGATTCAGGCTGGGTTCGAGGCGCTGGCTGCGGACTGACCCGGCGCGGGGTTTGCGGGGCGAACCATTGCGGCCATGAGCTGCGGTGGCGGGTCTCCACCTCGATGCACGGGATCAGCCGCTCGGTCAGAATGGCGGTTTGCCCCACGGCCTTGGCGGTGCGGTACTTGATGCTGTGGATGCACTCGCGGTCGCCAAACTCGCAGCGGTTCAGCGCGGTACCCCCGCAAGGGCCGTTGGCCAGGCCCTTGGGGCAGGTTTCCGGGCAGATATACAGGGTGTCTTCCAGGCGGCAGTGGCCGCAGGTATCACACCCTGCCAACGGGCGCTTCACGCTGCGCTCCAGTGTGTGCAGCACGTGTGCGCCAACCCGGGTAGCCCACACTGGCTGGCGCACCGCCCAGCCGAACGCCTTGCTCAGGCTGTTGCGGCGGCTGAACAGCAGTGCATGCATGCCATGCATCAGGTGATAACGGGTTTTCTCCTTGAAGGAGGCATCGACCCGTGATTCGCCGTCGCGCCAGTTCGCCTGGGGCGGATGGAAGGTTACCGCCGGCAGGCCGGGCATCTGCCAGCTGGCATGCCAGGCGGGTACCCATTGTTCCAGCGTGTGAACCTGCGCTTGCCAGTGCTCAAGCCGCTCCTCCAGGGCAAGCAGTTGTTGCAGCCCGTGGATACCTGACAGGTGCACACCGGCGTAGCCCATCAGTTTCGTGCCAATGATCTGCAAGGCCAGGCGGTCAACGCTGCGCGCCAGGGCAAAGGCCTTGGACTGCGCCGTTTCTGCTTCGAGCATTTCGCGCATGGAGGGTGTCACGGTAACGCCAGCCACGTGGTCGAGCATTGCCGCTCTGCCGTGGGTCAGGCTCATGAGGCAGGCCAGCATGGGCCTGGGCGCGGCCTGGCGGCGCATCCAGTGCATGGCTTCCTGGTGCTTTGCTGCGTCGAAGCCCAGTTGCAGGGTGAGGAAGTCGGCCCCTGCAGCCAGCTTTTTCTCGGCCTTGAAGTATTGCGCGCCGCCTTCTTCCTCGTGGTACTTGAACGGGTTCAGCGCCGCGCCCAGCAACCAGTGTGGGCAGGCCTGGCGGGCAATCTGCAGGGCCGCCACCGACTCCAGATAGCGCACGGGGCGCTGGCCAGGCTCATGCCCTGGCAGGCGATCGCCGGTCAGCAGCAACAACTGGTCGAGGCCGGCGGCGTCCATGTGTTGCAGTTGGGCGAGCAAGTGATGGCGTTCGCGGTCCTTGCCGGAAAAATGCGGCAGCGCAGGCACGGGGGTGTCGAACGCGGCGAGGGCGTCCAGCGGCGACATGTCCAGCGGGCTGCCGACGCGGTCGCCGATGGCCACGGTCATTGGCCAGCCGCACAGGTGCCCGCGGGCCATGATCGCTTGCATGGCGGTGAAGCGTTCTGCGGAGGCTTTAGGGACGAACTCCATGACACAGACGAAGTTCTGTTCGCGCAGCGCGGTTTTCAGCAGGCTCATGAGGCCGGGCACCTGGTTTGGTCAGGGTGGCATTGTGCGGCAGATGGCGGGCGAGGTCATGTCCCGATGCGCAGGGTGTTGCTCTGAACGAGACATCGGTTGTGCCGTACTCGGGCAGGCGTCGAACCGCCACGAAATGGCCGGTACAGCCCATGCACATACTTGATCATGAGAATTTCTTGAGTTCATCTCAAATTTTATGAGTTTGTCTCAATACCCTCATCAGCCGGACAATCCTTTCATTATTTCGAGCATGCTGAAGGGACAAGACATGGCACTGGCACATAACCTGGGCTTTCCACGTATTAGCGGTGACCGCGAACTGCGGGCCCGCCACTGGCAAGTGCAGAAAGACGTCGGTATCCACCTGCTGCCAGTCGGCGACTTCGCCCAGAACGACCACGTGCTGATTACAGGCGACCAGCCGTTCGCCCTGGACTGGGGGCCACTGTTCGAAGAAGTGGAACACGCCAAGGCCCTGGGCCATGCGGTCAAGCCGGTGATTATCGGCCCATTGACCTACCTGTGGCAGGGCCAGGCCCTGGGCGGTGACTTCGACAGGCTGGAGCTGCTCGAGCGCCTTCTGCCGTTGTATGACGAGGTCCTCAATCGCCTGGCTGCCCAGGGCGTTGAATGGGTGCAGATCGACGAACCGATCCTCGCCCGGGAACTGCCGCAAGACTGGAAGAATGCCTTTGAGCGCGTCTATAACATCCTTCAGCGCGCACCGTTGAAGAAGCTGATCGCGACCTATTCGGGTGGCCTCGATGGCAACCTCGGCCTGGCCGCCAACCTGCCGGTCGATGGCCTTCACATTGATCTGGTGCAGGCACCTGAGCAGTATCAGAGCATTCTCGACCGTTTGCCTGCTTACAAGGTGCTGTCGCTGGGCCTGGTCGACGGCCGCGATGCCTCGCCGTGCGACCTGGACAAGATGCTGGGGCTGCTGCATGAGGCCGACGAGCGCCTGGGTGAGCGGCTGTGGTTGGCGCCGGCCTGTTCGTTGCTGGAAAGCCCGCTGGACCTCGCTGTGCAGAAGTGCCAGGAAGTGGTGATGCTGGCCGCTTCGCTCGGGCAGTACCGCGCTGCGGCCTGATCCTGTGCTGGCTGTACCGGCGCACTTCGCGGGGCCCGCGGGAGCGGGTTCACCCGTGAAGGCGCTGGGTGTGCTGGACTACATCAGCGCTCGATGGCCAACGCCACACCTTGCCCACCACCGATGCACAAGGTCGCCAGGCCTTTTTTGGCATCGCGCTTGATCATCTCGTGCAGCAACGTCACCAGCACCCGGCACCCGGAAGCGCCAATCGGGTGGCCCAAGGCAATCGCCCCGCCATTCACGTTGACCCGTGCTGCATCCCATTCCAACGCCTTGCCCACCGCCAGGGCCTGCGCGGCAAAGGCCTCGTTGGCTTCGATCAGGTCCAGGTCATTCAACTGCCAACCGGCCTTGTCCAGGCAGCGCTGGGTCGCCGAAACCGGGCCGATGCCCATGATTGCCGGGTCTACCCCGGCGCTGGCATAGGCGGCGATCTTCGCCAGCACCGGAAGGCCCAGGGCCTTGGCCTTGGCGGCGCTCATCAGTAGCACGGCGGCAGCGCCGTCGTTCAGGCTGGAGGCGTTGCCAGCGGTAACACTGCCGTCCTTCTTGAACGCCGGGCGCAGCTTGCCCAGCGATTCGGCGGTGGTATCGGGGCGCGGCTGCTCGTCCCGGTCGAAGACTTTCGGCTCACCCTTTTTCTGTGGCAGCACGATAGGGGTGATTTCCGCATCGAAGCGGCCAGCCTCGATCGCTGCCACCGCCTTGCGTTGCGATTCGGCGGCGAAGGCGTCCTGCTGTTCACGGTCAAGGCCGTACTTGTCCACCAGGTTTTCGGCAGTGATGCCCATGTGGTAATCGTTGAAGGCATCCCACAGGCCATCGGTGATCATGCTGTCGATCAGCTGGCCATGGCCCATGCGCTGGCCGGTACGGGCCGAGGGCATCACGTAGGGGGCCAGGCTCATATTCTCCTGGCCGCCGGCAATCACCACTTCGGCGTCACCGCAGCGGATGGCCTGGGCTGCCAGGTGCAGGGCCTTGAGGCCCGAACCGCAGACTTTGTTCAACGTCAGGGCAGGGACGCTGAAGGGCAGGCCGGCCTTGATCGCGGCCTGGCGGGCCGGATTCTGCCCGGCGCCGGCGGTAAGCACCTGGCCGAGGATGACTTCGTCGACCTGCGCCGGGTCCAGCCCGGTCTGCTCCAGCAGGCGCTTGATCACGGCGGCGCCGAGGTCGACCGCAGGCACAGTGGCCAGGGCGCCCTGGAAGCTGCCGATGGCGGTACGGGTTGCGGCGACGATGACCACGTCGTTCATGTTGTTGTTCTCCGGGCAATGGGCGTAGTGCCCCAAGCATCGGCGGCTTTGGCTTATTTGTTAAGTTTGTTTTTCTTTACGGTTGATGTGAAAAGCAAATGAATGCGCGCGGTTCGGCCAGGGGATCTTGCTGCGAAATCTTGACGGGTTGAGTGCGGCGGTTGGCGCGGGCTCGACCGCCGACAGGCCTGCGCAGGCACGCCACAGTTTTGCATCCCCATGATCACCCCGTAATATGTGTCGGATAACCTGCGGGGGTAGTCTCACCCTCTGATCAACAGGAATCGCCCTCGAGCGGCGCTTCCCCGGCATAAACCTGACGAGGTACAGACATTGGCCATCATTCATCCTAAGGTTCGCGGTTTCATCTGCACCACGACTCACCCGAAGGGCTGCGAGCTCAACGTCCGTGACCAGATCGAAGCCACCCGCAAGCTGGGCGTGCGCGAGGATGGCCCGAAGAAGGTCCTGGTCATCGGTGCTTCCAGCGGCTACGGCCTGGCAGCCCGCATCACCGCAGCGTTCGGCTTCAAGGCCGACACCCTGGGCGTGTTCTTCGAAAAGCCAGGCACCGAGACCAAGGCCGGCACCGCTGGCTGGTACAACGCTGCGGCCTTCGACAAGTTTGCCAAGGCCGAAGGCCTGTACAGCAAGTCGATCAACGGCGACGCGTTCTCCGACGAGGCCCGCGCCAAGGTCATCGAGCTGATCAAGAACGAAATGGGCGGCAAGGTCGACCTGGTCATCTACTCGCTGGCCTCGCCAGTGCGCAAGCTGCCACAAACCGGTGAAGTGATCCGCTCGGCACTGAAGCCGATCGGCCAGCCGTACAAGTCGACCGCCATCGACACCAACAAGGACACCATCATCGAGGCCAGCATCGAGCCGGCCACCGAACAGGAAATCGCCGATACCGTCACCGTGATGGGGGGCCAGGACTGGCAGCTGTGGATCGACGCCCTGGCCGGCGCCAACGTGCTGGCCGAAGGCGCCCGTACCGTGGCGTTCAGCTACATCGGCAGCGATATCACCTGGCCGATCTACTGGCACGGTGCACTGGGCCAGGCCAAGCAGGACCTGGACGAAACCGCCCTGCGTCTGAACCAGAAGCTGGCCGGTGAAGTGAAAGGCGGCGCCAATGTGGCGGTGCTCAAGTCGGTGGTTACCCAGGCCAGCTCGGCCATTCCGGTGATGCCATTGTACCTGTCGATGGTCTTCAAGATCATGCAGGAGAAAGGTGTTCACGAAGGCACCCAGGACCAGCTCGACCGCATGTACCGCGACCGTATGTACCGTACCGACGGTGCGCCGGCAGAGGTCGACGAGAAGGGGCGCCTGCGCCTGGACGACTGGGAACTGCGCGACGACGTGCAGAATGCCTGCAAGGCCCTGTGGCCACAGGTGACCACCGAGAACCTGTTCGAGCTGACCGACTACGCCGGCTACAAGAAGCAGTTCCTCAACCTGTTCGGTTTCGAGCGCGCTGACGTCAACTACGACGAAGACGTGGCTACCGATGTGAAGTTCGACTGCGTCGAGCTGTAATCGGGTCAGCCTGTACCGGCCTCTTCGCGGGCAAGCCCGTGAAGAGACCGGTACAGGCGACAAAATCTTTGCTAGTTTTGGCGCACAACGACAGGAAATGCGCCATGAGTAGCCTCACCCAACCCGCTACCCCATTTCGCCACCCTGCGGCCGACGGTTACAGCCTCGGTGGCTTCGTCTGGCGCCATGCCCAACCTGACCCCCAGCGCCCGCTGGTGATCATCAACGCTGCCACTTCGGTACGCTGCCGCTACTACTCCCGTTTTGCCGACTACTTGTTCGCCCACGGCTGCGATGTGCTGACCTACGACTACCGTGGTATCGGTGAGTCCCGACCGGCTTCGCTGCGCGGCTTCCAGGCCTCGTGGAGCGACTGGGGCCGGCTCGATTTCGAGGCGATGCTGGCGCACGCGGCTGAGCACTTCCCTGGGCAGCCGGTGGATGTGGTGGGGCACAGTTTTGGAGGTTGCGCGGTTGGCCTGGCACCGTCGGCCGGCCAGGTGCGGCGTGTGGTGATGGTAGGCGCGCAGTTTGCCTACTGGCGCGATTACGCACCCGACCAGCGCTGGCGGCTAGTTGGCAAATGGCATGTGGTGATGCCGCTGCTGAACTGGGTGTTTGGCTACTTCCCCGGCAAGCGCCTGGGTTGGCTGGAAGACACGCCATCCGGCGTGGTGCGTGACTGGACCACCCGTACACCGCGTTATGAACAGCGTCCCAGCGGTCGCGCGCTGGCAGTACTCCCGTTCGCCCAGGTACGGGCGGCGACGCTGGCCATCAGCCTGACCGACGACCCCTTTGGCACGGTGGAAGCGACCGAGCGTTTGCTGGGTTATCTACAGGGGACCGAGCGGCGGCACCTGCGGATTGCACCTGTGGATATCTCGGTTGGGGAAATTGGCCATTTCGCGTTCTTCCATGACCGGTTTCGCGAGAGTTTGTGGCCGGTGACGTTGCAGTGGTTGCAGCGGGGCCGGGTGCAGGGCGGGGGGCCGGGAACCCTCCTGGAGTGATGCGGGGTTCGATAGTGCGGGGCCGCAAGGCGGCCCCGGCCATCTCAAGCCTTGCGCGAAAGCGGCTGCGCGGTGAACTTCACCCCGGCCAGCCCATGCTTGATCAGCGCACGGATATTGCCATGGTCACTGCCCTCAGGCGTGGCCAGCACATCACGGTAATGCTCGCCAAAAGCCAGCAGCGCTTCCTTGTCGCTTAGCCCTTCCAGCAACGCCAGGCCCAGGGTCTTGCACGACCCCTCGTTCTGCCCGGCCGCATTTTCCACGCCGCCATTGTTGAAGGCTTGCGGCTGGTAGCTGTAGTGGTCGGCAATGAACGCCAAGGTGTCGGCGAATGCATGTTGGCCGCTGGCCAGGCTGGCGCGCAGGGTGTTCAGATCAGTCACGAGGTTTTCCTTTTTCGAACGCCGCTTGCTGCTCGGCGCTGGCTTCTTTCTGGTATTGGGCTTTCCACTCGGCGTAAGGCATGCCGTACACCGCTTCACGGGCGTCATCCAGGCTCAGGTCGAGCTGGCGCTCGTCAGCCGCTGCCTTGTACCACTTGGACAGGCAGTTGCGGCAGAAACCGGACAGGTTCATCAGGTCGATGTTCTGTACGTCGGTGCGCTTTTGCAGGTGGTCGACCAGGCGCCGGAACGCGGCGGCCTCGAGTTCGAGTTGTTGCTGTGGCGTCATGGGGTTCTCTCAAGTCATGCGGTTCTTCAGGTGGCGGCCACCGTTGATGACCACCTGGCTGCCGGTGCTGTATTGGCTGGCGAGCAGGTATTTGACCGTCTCGATCAGCGGACCGGCGCCGGGTTCGAACTCCAGCAGGGCCTTTTTCAGGGTTTGCTGGCGGTAGGCTTCGTCACCCCCTTCCTTGAGGATCAGCAGCCCGGGCAGGATACCGTTCACATGCACCGTGGGCGCATATTTTTCGGCGAATGACAGCACCATGTTCTGCAACGCCGCCTTGGTGGCGGCATAGCCAATGTGGCTCTTGCTGCCGCGTGAAGAGGTTTCGTCGCAGATGTGGATGATGTCGGCCTTTTCCACCTTGGCCAGCAGGTCGCCGAGTGCCAGGTTGAGGTGGTAGGGCGCTTCGACGTGCAGGCGGAACATGGTTTCGAGGTTGTCGAGGCCGTCGTCGAGCCACAGTGAGGCGTTGTGGATGATCGCGCGCAGTCCATCGTAGTGGCTGTGCAAGTGGTCGATCAGCGCCTGGCGGTCGGCCGCCAGGCACAGGTCTGCCTGGAACTGCACGATGTTGGGGTGGGCCGCCTGTGGCTGGACGCTGCGGCTGGCACTGACCACCGTATGGCCGGCCTGCGCCAGTTCAAGGGCCAGGGCCAGCCCGACGCGCTGGCTGGCTCCGGTAACGAGAATGGGGCTGTTCATGTTCGGGCGGTCAACTTTGTCTGTCCTTTGGTTGCTGCCCAGCATACCCGAACTGTTTGCCTGTTGTATGGCCTGGCCTCAGTGGCTGCGCCTGTCCCCTGTCATGTTCGGGGAGGCCTGTAGACAACCGGCTGGCAAGCGGGTGGACAGGTAGATCGTCAGCGGTGTCTGGCCTGGTGCACTCAGCCGGCAAACGATTGCATCCTGCGCCCGGGCTGTCGTAGTAGACTGTGTGTTCAACTTCCGCACACGGGTAGGCCGTGCAGATGAACGAACAGGGACGTAAGCCGGTGATTGATGCGAGCTTCAAGCAGCAGGTACTGTTTCCGATTCGTGAAGTTTCCCGCCTGACCGGCGTCAACGCAGTGACCCTCCGCGCCTGGGAGCGTCGTTATGGGCTGATCCAGCCAATCCGTACCGACAGTGGCCACCGCCTGTACTCCCAAGCCGATATCGACGATATCCGCAGTATCCTCGGCTGGCTGGAGCGCGGCGTTTCCGTCAGCAAGGTGGGCAGCATTCTTGCTCGTAGCCATGCCATTGCCGGGCATACCAGTGGCGCATCGGATGCCTGGCTGCGCTGGCAGCACCAGATTCGCCTGGCGGTGCAATGCTTCGACCTCGTAGGGCTGGGCCGCCTCTACGAGGAGGTATTTGCTGCCTGCACGCTGGATCAGGTTTTTGCCGAAGTCTTCATGCCTGTTTGGCATGACATGGCCGTGCGCCGCGGCGGGTATGGGCAGGCCAGCGAATGGCTGTTCCTGGACCAGTTCTTGCGAGGTCGGGTGTTCGCACGTTTGCAGCTTGCCCATGGGCCGCGTAGCCGCACCGTGCTGCTTTCGCCGTTACCGGGCCAGTGCCATGAGCTTGAACTGCTGGTCACCAGCCTGATCCTGGGCAGTGACGAAACAGGCGTGACCCCACTGGTTTGCGGGCAGCCGCTGCAAGAGTTGGCGCTGGTCTGTGAGCGTCTGAAGCCGGACGCCCTGGTGCTGTTTTCCCATCAGCCGCTCACCGCAGAACTTACCCGGCAACTGACGCGCTTGGCGGCAGTGCTGGATTGCCCGTTGTTGCTGGCCGGGGAAGCGGCAGAAATCGCGCACGACAGCCTGGCTGGCAGCCCTGTTGCCTGTCTGGGAGCACAAGGTGATGTGATGCGTCAGCGCTTGAGGCAGTTTCTGGCAGGTCAGCTGGATACCTGACTGTGCAGCTCGGGGTGGGCGCGGCGATGAGCCTGGAGAATGTAGTCGCGCAGACGTTCGATTTCTTCAGCCGGGCTTTGGCTGAGATCGTAGGCTGCCAGGTCCGGGCCGATGCGCCGGCCCAGAACACCATGCAATTCAATTGGGGGGATGCCGCCAGGGGCGAATCGAAGCTCGAAGCGGGCAGGTGCAGATGGCAGCTCACGCACCTCCAGCAGTACGCCCTTGAAGGAAATATCGCGCACCCACAGGCCGCTAGCGTGGTCATGCTCATCGAGCAACGGGCTCGGCTGGTCCATCGACAGGCGCCAAGGGCGCAGCATGGGGCCGTCTTCGTAGATTTCCGGTGAGCCCACTTGCAGGTGAAGGGCGTGGAACTCGTCTTCCACCAGTTGCAAAGGGAAGCTGATCTGCTGGTTGTTGAACTGGGCCTGCAAGGTCACCTGCTCGTTGGCCACCAGCTGGGTAAGCAGACTTTGGATGCGGCGGTCACCATTGACCAGCAGGCTCGACATGGAATCGGCCAGGTTCAATTGCGGCGAGTGCTGCATGTTCTGTATGAAATCCAGCTCGGCCTGGGTCAGGAGCGCATCTGCTTGCATGATCGAACTCGGTAGTAGCGATTTCTTCAACGTCATTGACCGTGCAGGGCGCGCTTGGTTCAGGCGCGTTCGTCGGGTTTCGGATGAGCGCGCAGTTCGGCCAGTTCCCGCTCCAGTTCGACCTGGCGGCTGACGTCCTTCTGGATACCGATGAAATAGGTGCGTTGGTCGGCATCGCGCTTTACCGGGGTGATCGACAGCTCGTTCCAGAAAGCGCTGCCATCCTTGCGGTAGTTGCGCAGCACTTCGCGGCACGGGCGGCCTTCAGCCAGCGCCCTGCGAATGCGTGCGCGGCCCAGCTGGTCACGGTCGTCGCCCTGCAGGAAACGGCAATCCTGATAGAGGATTTCGTCACGGCTGTAGCCGGTCAGGCGTTCGAAGGCGGCATTCACGTAGATCAGGATGGTGTCGTCGCCTTCCTGTTCGGCAACCACGATCCCGTCATTGGACGCATCGACCATCGATTGCAATAACTGCGCATTGATCATGTTCTGGCCACTGGGCGACAAGGGGCGGAGCGGGGCTGAGGATGGCGACTTTGGTAGAGGCGGCCTTTTGCCAGCGCTGGATGCTAGTATCCTACGTTTTCACTCAGTTTCGGAATCCTCTACCCGATGAAAGTCGCCATTATTTCCGGATCGGTCTATGGCACCGCCGATGAAGTCGCCCGTCACGCAGAAGCACTGTTCAAGGCAGCAGGCCTGGAGGCTTGGCATGCGGCACGCGCAACTTTGCAGGACCTTGAAGGTTTTGCCCCGGAAGCCCTGCTGGCCGTGACCTCGACTACTGGCATGGGTGAGCTGCCAGACAACCTCATGCCGCTGTACAGCAGCATCCGTGACCTGCTGCCTGCAGCCTGGCGTGGCTTGCCGGGCGCAGTGATTGCGCTGGGCGATTCCAGCTATGGCGATACTTATTGCGGCGGAGGCGAGCAGATGCGCGAGCTGTTTGCCGAACTGGGCGTGCGCGAAGTGCAGCCGATGCTGCGCCTGGATGCCAGCGAGACAGTGACCCCCGAGGCGGATGCAGAGCCATGGTTGGCTGAGTTGATCACCGCATTGAAAGCGTCCTGACCCCGGGCCTGCTCGGTCTCTGGGTGCCGCCTTGGCGGCGAGAGGGGCAGGGCAGGCTGCACCCTGAAAAGCCGGTCAGCGGTGATGTTCGCGTAGCAGCGCCAACCACGCCTGTGCCGCCCGCGACAGGTACCCCCCGCGCCGCCAGATAAAGGCAATGTCCCATCGCAAATCCCCCGGCGAACGCAGCGGCAAGCGCACCACCCCGGGGCGCTCGAGTGCCTTTGCCACCACGCGGGGCAGCAACACCACGCCCTGGCCCGCCGCTACCAATGCCACCAAAAAGTCCGCCTGGCCACTGCGCCCGCCTTCCTTGGGGGTAAACCCCTGCTGCTGGCACGCTTTCAGCAGCCGGTCATTCAGCACGAAGCTGCGCTGGTACAGCAGGAACGGCGTACCGGCCAGCTGCCCCAGGTCCACCTCGGTCAGGTCCGCCAACCCATGGCCCGCCGGCAACAGGGCATCCAGCGGTTCGTTGCAGAACGGCTGGTACTCGAACGACTCGTCAGTGGGCGTAAGGCTGCCGCCCAGCTCCAGTTCTCCACTCTTGACTGCCTGTTCGACGCTTCGGCTGCCACCTTCGAGCAACTGGATGGTGATGTTCGGGTGGCGCCGCCGGTATTCGGCGAACAAGCCTGCGAACAGTGCATCACTGCCCAGCATCGGCAAGCCCAGGCGCAGTTCACCGCGCTCCATCTGGCCAAGGTCGTCCAGTTCGTTCAGCAGCGCTTGACGCTGGCGCAGCAGGGCCTCGCCCCGCTCCAGCACGATGCGTCCAGCAGCTGTCAGGTGTAGCTGCGAGGCTTGGCGCTCCAGCAGCGGCTGGCCCACATCTTGCTCCAATTGGGCCACCTGCTTGCTCACGGCCGACTGGCTGACGTGCAGGGTCTGTGCGGCCTGGGTAAAGCCGCCGCGGTGGACCACTTCAATGAAGCTGCGCAGTTGTTTGAATTCCATGTCCGGATTCCATTATGGAATGGCGATCAGTCTAACAATTCGCTTCTGGCCTGGGCAGGCGAATCTTAAAATAAGGGCTTGTCGAGGAACCCCGCCATGAAACCCGCGTTAATCAAAAATGCCCTGCGCCTGCTGGTCGAGCTGGCGATTCTGTGTGCCCTGTTCCTGCTTGGCGGCCAGCTTGCCCGTTGGCTGGGCTGGCCGATTCCTGGCGGGGTGATGGGCCTGGCGCTGTTGTTGATACTCTTTGCGTCCGGTGTGCTCAAGCCGGCGATGCTGCAACTGGGCGCGGGCTGGTTGATGGCCGAGATGCTGCTGTTCTTCATCCCGGCGCTGATGAGCCTGCTCGACTACGGCGCGCTGATCCGTGATGAGGGCTGGCGCATCCTGCTGGTGATCGCCGTGAGTACGCTGATGGTGATGGTGGTGACCGCCCTGACCGTGGAGCTGGTGTGCCGCTGGAGCTTGCGTCATGAGCCTTGAGCCCATGCCGCTGTTCTGGCTGGCGCTGACTCTGCTGGCCTATCTGGGCAGCCGCTGGCTGTATCGGCGCAGCAAGCGTTACCTCTTTTCGCCATTGATCCTGGTACCGGTATTACTGTTGGCGGTCGCTGTGCCGCTGCATACCGCCTATGCCGAATATGCACGCAACACCCATTGGTTGATGAGCGTGCTCGGCCCGGTGACTGTGGCCTTTGCCGTGCCGATCTGGCAGCAGCGGGCCATGCTGGCGCGGCATTGGCCGGCACTGATGGTCGGCATGGTGGCTGGCAGCAGTGCTTCGATCGCCAGCTCGTGGGGGCTGGCGCACCTGTTGGCGTTGGACAGCGCAACCAGCCTGTCGCTGGTGCCGCGCTCCATCACCACGCCATTCGCCATGCCCTTGGCGCATGACCTGGGGGGCGTGCCAGAGCTGACCGCCGTGTTCGTGATGTTCACAGGTGTGCTCGGCGCCATGTTCGGCGGTGTGCTGCTGCGCTGGTTACCGCTTCGCACGCCGCTGGCGCGGGGGGCATTGTTTGGCGTTGGCGCGCATGGCGCCGGGGTGAGCCGGGCGCAGGAAGTCGGGCGTGAGGAAGGCTCGGTGGCCGGGCTGGTGATGGTCCTGACCGGGCTGATGAACCTGTTTGCGGCGCCGCTGCTGGCCATGCTGCTCTGACCGTTCGTGCCACTGACTCGCTCAGTCATCAAGCTGGCTGGCAACGCAAGTTTCAGCCCATGGGCTGCTGGCTAGACTCAGCCTCGACATAGAGAGCACATGTAAGTGCCGAGGTGACTTGCAATGACCGCAGCCTTGCCCTATTCCGCCAACACCTACCCGGGACCGATCTGATGCCTTTGGCCGAAATTCCATTGTGCGTCTGGCGAACCCGGGGACAAAGCTTCACATTCCGGGGCCAGAGCATCCGCTACTGGACCGCAGGGCAAGGAGAGCCTCTGCTTTTGTTACACGGCTTCCCCACCGCCAGTTGGGACTGGCATTACTTGTGGGGGCCCTTGACCCAGCGTTTCAGGGTGATTGCGTGCGACATGCTCGGCTTTGGCGATTCGGCCAAACCGGTCGATCACGCGTACAGCCTGATGGAACAGGCAGACCTGCAACAGGCCCTGCTAGCCCACCTGCACGTCGACCAGCCAGTGCACCTGCTGGCCCACGACTATGGCGGCAGCGTGGCCCAGGAGCTGCTGGCGCGGCATCATGAACAGCGTGTCGAGGTTGCCAGCTGCGTGTTCCTCAACAGTGGGCTGTTTGCCGAAAGCTGCCGCACGCTGCTGATCCAGAAGCTACTGTTGAGCCGCTTCGGCTGGCTGGTCGGGCGCTCGTTCGGGCGTGACGACCTGGTGCGCAATGTCAGCCAGGTCTACGGCCCCTGCACCCACCCCAGTGAGAGCGCGTTGGATGACTTCTGGAGCCTGATCGCCGCCAACCGTGGCACGCGCATCCTGCACAAGTTGGTGGGCTACATGCCCGAGCGCAGTTTGCACCGCGATCGCTGGGTCGAGGCGATGCAGCGCAAGGGCGTGCCCCTGCGCTTGATCAACGGAATGGTCGACCCCTTGTCCGGCGCGCACATGCTCGAGCGTTATCGGCAACTGGTGCCGGAGCCTGACACCGTACAGTTGCAGGGCATTGGCCACTACCCGCACACCGAAGCGCCGGTGCAGGTGTTGCGGCATTACCTGGCCTTTCGTGAACAGCCGCTGAACTACCCCCAGCCGAAAATGGCGTGGTCCTGACGGGGCCTCATCGCCCTGCGTTATTGCCAGGCATTCAGCCTGCACGAGCTTGATTGTCCGCCCACCGCTGGGGGCGGACACTCGGCTGACCTGAACCTGCCTGGAGCCTTGAGCATGAGCGAGCCTGTCCGTCTGCAAGATCGCGTGGTAATCGTTACCGGTGCCGGAGGTGGCCTGGGCCGTGCCCACGCGCTGCTGTTCGCTGCGCGGGGTGCCAAGGTCGTGGTCAACGACCTCGGCGGCTCTACCCACGGTGAAGGTGCCAGCGCCTCGGCTGCCGACCGGGTGGTGGAGGAGATCCGCGCCGCCGGGGGCAGCGCGGTTGCCAACCACGACTCGGTCAGCCACGGCGCGCGCATTGTCGAGCAGGCCCTGGACAGCTTTGGCCGGGTCGATGTGCTGGTGAACAATGCCGGCATCCTGCGTGACAAAACCTTCCACAAGATGGACGACAGCGACTGGGAGCAGGTTTACCAGGTGCATGTCGAGGGCGCCTACAAAGTCACCCGCGCGGCCTGGCCACACCTGCGCGAGCAGAACTGGGGCCGGGTGATCTTTACCGCCTCCACCTCCGGTATCTACGGCAACTTCGGCCAGGCCAACTACGGCATGGCCAAGCTGGGCCTGTACGGGCTCACCCGCACCTTGGCGATCGAGGGGCGCAAGCACAACATCCTGGTCAATGCCATCGCCCCCACAGGTGGAACACGAATGACCGAAGGGCTGATCCCGCCGCAGGTGTTCGAGCGGCTCAAGCCCGAACTGGTCAGCCCGCTGGTGATGTACCTGGGCAGTGAGCAGTGCCAGGGCAGCGGCGAGCTGTTCGAGGTGGGCGGTGGTTGGGTCGGCAAGGTGCGTTGGGAGCGTAGCCTGGGTGTGGGCTTTGACCCCCGCGAAGGCTTTACCCCCGAGCAGGTGGCGCAGAACTGGGCGCGCATTGGTGATTTCGACGGCGCGGTGCACCCGCAGGACAGTTTGCAGGCGCTGCAGCAGATGATGGAAAACCTGCAGAAGTACCCGCTAGGTTGAAATGGGTAATGACTGCGCAGACCTTTTGCCGGCTCGCGCAGAAGGGCACTTTATCCAGGCCATAAAAAAGGCCGCTGCAAGCCGCAGCGGCCAATCGAGACGTTAGATCAAGGAGCTTCAAAATCTACGTCGGTGAACCTCGCAGGCCTGAAAGGCGGGGGGAGAGCCCTTCATGCCGGCCAGTGAGTGAAGAATAAGCGCTTGATCCCGTGGGAAAAATAGCCCCTTATGACATTCACCTTTACGTTTCGGGCAACAGTGAAGCTGCTGCTCAGGCGGCGGGCGAATAGCCCATGCGCCAGCTGGTCTCGCGCGCGGCCGCCAGCAACCGCAGTGCTGCGGGGCCGTGTTCGTCGGCATGGAAGATCGACGTCGGCCCGACCACGGTCATCACCGCTGCAACCTGGCCCATGGCATTGAAAACCGGTGCCGAGAGCGCGTCCACGCCCGGCATCAACAGGCCGTGCACATGGTGCAGGCCACGTTCGCGAATGCCTGCCAGCAGCGCCTGGTAGTGGTCGGCATCGTGCCCCAGGGCAGCCAGCTCACGGTCACGCAACTCTACGGTTTCGCGCTCGGGCAGGTAGGCAGCGAACACCAGCCCGGTAGACGAGCTAAGCAGTGGCAGCACCGAGCCGATTTGCGTTACCACCGTGACTGCACGTACCGCCGGTTCGATGCTGACCACGGTCGCACCCTGGTTACCCCACACGGCAATGAAGCAGCTTTCATTCAGTTCGTCGCGCAGTTGCGACAGCGGCAGCGCGGCTATTTTCAGCACGTCGATGCTGCCAAGCGCCGCCAGCCCCACCCGCAGTGCCTCACGCCCCAGGCCGTAATGGTTGGTGGCGGCATCCTGCTCGGCAAAGCCGCTGGCGATCAACGCCTGCAGGTAACGGTGCACCTTGCTTGCCGGCATCTGCACATGCTCTGCCAGGCGTGACAGCGAGGTGGACGGGGACAGTTCGGCAAGGGCTTTGAGGATGTCGGTGCCGACCTCCGCCGAGCGGACTTTCTGCTTGCCGTTATCGGCGGGGGAGCTGGCTTTGGTCATGGACATCTTCTTCTGCATTTTTCAAGTCGGGCCTTTATAGCTTGACGCCATGCGCGTAGCAAATTACGTTATTCGTAATCTGATTACGATAAAAACAATGCAGACGCGCTGCCACCCCACCTCGGGGCAACAGCCAGCTGCCCGCAACGGCTCGGCCAGAGCCCGGAGGCACCGATGACTCGCGACCCCTCACCCGACCTTCACTACCTCAGCGGCTTCGGCAACGAATTTGCCAGCGAAGCCCTGCCAGGGGCCTTGCCGGTCGGGCAGAACTCGCCGCAGAAGGCGCCCTACGGGTTGTATGCCGAACTGCTTTCGGGCACAGCGTTCACCATGGCCCGCAACGAGCTGCGCCGTACCTGGCTGTACCGTATTCGCCCCTCTGCATTGCACCCGCGTTTCGAGCGCCTGGCGCGTCAGCCGCTGAGTGGGCCGTTGGGGGGCATCAACCCCAACCGCCTGCGCTGGAGCCCACAGCCGATTCCCGGCGAGCCGACCGACTTCATCGAGGGCTGGCTGCCGATGGTGGCCAACGCGGCGGCAGAAAAGCCGGCTGGTGTCAGTATCTATATCTACCGCGCCAACCGCTCCATGGAGAGGGTGTTCTTCAACGCCGATGGCGAACTGCTGCTGGTGCCGGAACTGGGCCGCCTGCGCATCGCTACCGAACTGGGGGTGATGGAGGTCGAACCACTGGAAATTGCAGTGATCCCGCGCGGCATGAAGTTCCGTGTCGAACTGCTCGATGGCCAGGCCCGTGGCTATATCGCCGAAAACCATGGGGCACCACTGCGTCTCCCGGACCTGGGCCCGATCGGCAGCAACGGCCTGGCCAACCCGCGCGACTTCCTTACCCCGGTAGCGCACTACGAAGAGGCCGCAGGGCCGGTGCAACTGGTGCAGAAGTTCCTGGGCGAGCACTGGGCCTGCGAGCTGCAGCACTCGCCGCTGGACGTGGTCGCCTGGCACGGCAGCAACGTGCCGTACAAGTACGACCTGCGCCGCTTCAACACCATTGGCACGGTCAGCTTCGATCACCCGGACCCGTCGATCTTCACCGTGCTGACCTCGCCGACCAGCGTGCATGGCCTGGCCAACATGGACTTCGTGATCTTCCCGCCACGCTGGATGGTGGCCGAGAACACCTTCCGTCCACCTTGGTTCCACCGCAACCTGATGAACGAATTCATGGGCCTGATCAATGGCGCCTACGATGCCAAGGCCGAGGGCTTCGTGCCGGGCGGTGCGTCGCTGCACGGGGTGATGAGCGCCCATGGTCCCGACGCCGAAACCTGCGAAAAAGCCATTGCCGCCGACCTGGCACCGCACAAGATCGACAACACCATGGCCTTCATGTTCGAGACCAGCCAAGTGCTGCGCCCGAGCCTGCAAGCCCTTGAATGCCCGCAATTGCAGGCCGACTACGATAGTTGCTGGGCGACCTTGCCGAGCACCTTCAACCCGAACCGGAGATAACCCATGAACCACACTGCCAATGCCCGTAGCTGGGTCGAGCACGCCAACGGGCACAGCGACTTCCCGCTGCAGAACCTGCCCATGGGTATCTTCAGCCGGCCGGGTGAAGCCAGGCGCTGTGGCGTGGCCATCGGCGACGCAATCCTCGACCTGGAAGCGGCGCTGGCCGCCGGCCTGTTCGACGGCGCCGCCAAGGCCGCCGTCGAGGCTACCCAGGGCGGGGCGCTGAACGCATTCTTCGCGTTGGGGCGCAATGCGCGCGTGGCTCTGCGCGAGCGCCTGCAGGTATTGCTTGGCGAACACAGCGAACACCAGGCGGCGCTGAAGCCGCTGCTGTATCTGGCCAGCGACTGCCAGTTGCATGTACCGGCGCAGATCGGTGACTACACCGACTTCTACGTGGGTATCGAGCACGCCAAGAACGTGGGCAAGCTGTTCCGCCCCGACAACCCGCTGCTGCCTAACTACAAGTACGTCCCGATCGGTTACCACGGCCGTGCTTCGACCATTCGCCCTTCGGGCACCGATGTGCGTCGGCCAAAAGGCCAGACCTTGCCGGCCGGGCACACTGAGCCGAGCTTCGGCCCCTGTGCGCGGCTGGACTACGAGCTGGAACTGGGCATCTGGATCGGCCAGGGCAACGAGATGGGCCAGGCCATTCCGGTAGGCGATGCCGCCGAGCACGTAGCCGGCCTGTGCCTGCTCAATGACTGGTCGGCGCGCGACATCCAGGCCTGGGAATACCAGCCATTGGGGCCGTTCCTGTCCAAGAGCTTCATTACCACGATCTCGCCATGGGTGGTCACTGCCGAAGCGCTGGAGCCGTTCCGCTGCGCCCAGCCTGCCCGCCCGGAAGGCGACCCGCAGCCACTGTCCTACCTGCTGGACAAACGCGACCAGGCCGGGGGTGCATTTGACATCGAACTGGAAGTACTGCTGCTGACCGAGCGCATGCGCGAGCAGGGTGTTGCCCCACACCGCCTGACCCTGAGCAACACCCGCAGCATGTACTGGACCGTGGCGCAGCTGGTGGCGCACCACAGCGTCAATGGCTGCCAGCTGCAGCCGGGCGACTTGTTCGGTTCTGGCACGCTGTCGGGCGCCACGCCAGGTTCGTTCGGCAGCCTGCTGGAAATCACCGAAGGCGGCAAGCTGCCGGTGGAGCTGGCCAGTGGCGAGGTGCGCAAGTTCCTCGAGGACGGTGACGAGATCATCCTGCGGGCGCGCTGCGCGCGTGACGGTGTGGCCAGCATCGGTTTCGGCGAATGCCGTGGCACGGTTGTCGCGGCCAACTGAGGAGGCTAGGGCATGGAGCTGTACACCTACTACCGTTCCACCTCGTCCTACCGGGTGCGCATTGCCCTGGCACTGAAGGGGCTGGCTTACCAGTCACTGCCGGTCAACCTGCTGCAAGGTGGGCAGCGAGATGCGGGCTATGTTGCCGTCAACCCGCAGGGGCGGGTGCCTGCCTTGCGCACCGATGGCGGTGATTTGCTGGTGCAGTCACCTGCGATCATCGAATACCTGGAAGAGGTTTATCCACAGCCTGCGCTGCTGCCGGCCATGGCCGAGGTGCGTGCCAAGGCGCGAGGCGTGGCAGCGATCATAGGCTGCGACATTCACCCGCTGCACAATGTCAGCGTGCTCAACCGGCTGCGCGAGGCAGGCCATGACGAGGGACAGGTCAGCGACTGGATCGATCACTGGATCAGCCAAGGGCTGGCGGCAGTGGAGCAACTGATTGGCGATGAAGGCTTCTGCTTTGGCGATACGCCAGGGCTGGCGGATGTGTACCTGATCCCGCAGCTGTACGCCGCCGAGCGCTTCAATGTCGACCTCGGCGGCTTCCCGCGTATTCGGCGGGTTGCCGCACTGGCAGCCGTTCACCCGGCCTTCGCCAGTGCCCATCCCGCCCGGCAGCCGGACAGCCCGGCTCAGTGAAGTGAACGGTTCGCGACCGGGAGCTTGCCGATACGCTCGGACAGCTTCAGGCGCTGGACCGGGTCTTCGGTCAGCAACAACGCATGCTCCAGGTCGAAGCGCTCGGCCTGTGGGCAATCCAGGTGTTGGTAGAGCGAGGCGCGGGTCATATAGTCGCTCACCTGCACCGGGCCCAGTTGCATCACCCGCTCCGCATCGATCAGCGCCGCCAGGTGGTTGTCGTTACTGATGTGCAGCTGGCGCAGGTTACGTGACAGGCGTTGCAGCATCTGCAAAGGGCTGGCGCCGCGCATATGCTCTGCTGTCAGCGCCACGTGCGGGCCGAACTGGCGCGCCAGCAACTCGCGGCAATCGCTGGGGTACAAACGTCGGCCGCCACAGGGGTCCAGCAGGTGGTCGGCCCCCGGTACGCGGAGCAGGAAATGCCCAGGGAAGCCCACGCCCTCCAGCGGGATGGACAGGCGCCGCGCCAGCTCCAGAGCAAGGATTGCCAGCGTCAGCGGTTGGCCACGGCGGCGCTGCAGCACCTTGTCCATCATCGCTGCGTGCGGGCGCAAGGGGTGGTATTCATCCTGCTGGAAACCCAGTGCGTTGAGCTGGCGCAGCAGCGGCTGGGCCAGTTCGCCCAGCGGCAGCATGGGCAGACTGGTGCTGATCTCGCGCTGCAGTTCGTGCACGTGGGCAAGGCTGGCTGCGGGCTCGACGCTGCGGTCGTGCTCGGCAGCTATCCACAATGCGGCTTCCAGCACGGCGACAGGCTCGCGTTCCAGGCAGGCCAGGCAGGCTTGACGTGGGTTCATGGGGTTTCTCCACACACGCTTGAGTATTAGCCGTGGCGCGCGGTTTCGTCCAGTGGTCCGGCGGCGGCACCGGCCCCGGGGCCGTGCCTATACTGGAGTAAGCACCTCGTGGGGGCCTGTCGATGTTCGCACTGATGCAAAGCACCCGTACTCAGTCACTGCACTTGTTCAACGACCCGGCTACGGGCCTGAAAGCGGTGGTGGCGATCCACAGCGAGCAGTTGGGGCCGGCGATGGGCGGTTGCCGCTACCTGCCGTATGCCGATGACGAAAGTGCCATGACCGACGCCATCCGCCTGGCCCAGGGCATGAGCTACAAGGCGGCCCTGGCGGGTTTGCCGCTGGGTGGCGGCAAGGCGGTGATCATGCGTAACCCGCATGTGGAAAACCGCGCCGCGCTGTTCGAAGCCTTTGGCCGCTTCATCGATACCTTGCATGGGCGCTTCATCATTGCCGTGGACAGCGGCACCTCTACCCTGGACATGGACTGCATCGCCCAGAGCACGCCGCATGTGACCAGTACCACTGCTTCGGGTGACCCCTCACCGCATGCGGCGATGGGGGTATTCGCCGGTATCAGGGCAACAACCTCATTCCGCCTTGGCAGTGATGATTTGCGCGGCCTGCGGATCGCGATTCAAGGGTTGGGCAATGTCGGTTATGCGCTGGCCGAGCAACTGCACGCGGTAGGCGCGGAGTTGCTGGTCAGCGACCTCGACCCGGGGCGTGTGCGGCTGGCGATGGAGCAGTTCGATGCAAAGCCTGTGACCAACGATGCGTTGCTCAGCACCCCTTGCGATATTTTTGCGCCATGCGGCGTGGGGCCGGTATTGAATGGGCAGAGCGTGATGCAGCTGCGGTGTGCGGCAGTGGCGGGGGCGGCGAACAACCAGTTGACTACCTTGCAGGTGGCCGACCAGCTGGAGTCGCGCGGGATACTGTATGCGCCTGACTATGTCATCAATGCTGGCGGGCTGATCTATGTGGCGCTAACCCATCGTGGCGAAGACCTGGGCACCATCACCGCGCACCTGGCGCGGATACCTACGCGGCTGACCGAAGTGTTCGGCCATGCGCAGGCAGAGAAGCGCTCGCCGGCGCGAGTGGCGCAGATGCTGGCGGAGCGATTGCTGTACGGGTAACGAGGCCTGGGCAGGCCTACTCTGCTGCTGGCGCTTCGAGCAACTCGGCCAACGCATCCGGCTGGCTTTTGAACGCCCGGGCGAACACATCGCGGTTCTTGGCCATGTAGATACCGGCTTCCTCGACCTGCTGCTCGGTCAGCGACGGCACCGCCTTGTGCAGCACTTCGGCCAGGCGCTCGGCCAGTTCGAGCATTTTGTCGTGACGGTCTGCTTCGGCCTTATCCATGAACAAGCGCTCCGGGTCGCGGCTGCTGCGGTACACCACTTCGACGGCCATTCATCACCTCTATGCCTTTTTGCTGGTTGTGTTGCGATTTACTGTATCGATATACAGTAATGGCAATACGGGTTGGTTCGCAAGCAGAAATTGTAGCCTGGCATAGACCGAGCGCTGCGCGCGCCTTTGCCTGTCAAAGCCGGTCGCTTTTTTGCAACCCGCCATGCCTCAAGGTGCCTTGCGGCAATCGGTCGCCTTCCAAGACAGGGGCCTGGCCCTTTAACTGCATGGCACAAGCGTCACATCAGCGACGCATCATCCTTAAAGACGTATCGGGGAATGGAACATCGTGAACATCAAATGGGCAGAAAAGCTGCGCAAGGGCCTGCACGGCTCGGCTGACTCGCTGGGTAACCTGTGCGTCGAGGCCTTCCATTACCTGGCGCTGTTCGGCATTGGCGCGATTACCGCTTATGCGGCGGTGGTCACCTTTCTGGACATGCTCGGCAAGGGCGGGATCAGCGTCGATGACATTCTGCTGCTGTTCATCTACCTCGAACTGGGGGCGATGGTCGGCATCTACTTCAAGACCAACCACATGCCGATCCGCTTTCTGCTGTATGTGGCAATCACCGCGCTCACTCGCCTGCTGATCGGCGATGTTTCGCACCACAAGGCACCGGACGAGGGGCTGCTGTACCTGTGTGGGGGCATCCTGCTGCTGGCGTTCTCGATCCTGGTGGTGCGCTACGCCTCGTACCGCTACCCCTCGACCAAGGTGCTGGATGCCAACGGCAAGGACGTAGGGGAGGGCAAGTAGGCCTCAGTTGGCCATGAATGGGCGCTGACCGTGACCGGCGTCGCGGGTCAGCGCTGCCAGTACCTGCATGGGGTTCTGCCCCAGTTCGATGGCCAGGCCCAGGCGGATGCTGTCGATCACCCGCTGCAGGCGCACTGGGTCGTTGCGTTGAGCCTGGGTGATGAGGCGCTTGGCCACCACGCCGGCGTCGTCGGACAGGGTCAGCATGATGCTGCCGTCGAGGTTCGCAATGCTCAGGTTCACCCGATATTCGGGAGCGAATGCTGCACTGATTCGTTCGAATGGGTTGTTCATGGTCTTGCTTCTGCGGTGAGTGAGTGCAGAGGTTGACCGGGATGTTCGCACGTTGGTTCAGTGCCATTGATCGGCACAAACGAAAACGCCCGGCTCAAGGCCGGGCGTTTTGCATTGTCGATCAGGCGTCGGGGTCACTCAGTTCCAGGGCGCCGCGCTTGCTGCGCAGCTTGCCGTAGAAGTGTTCCAGCGCATGGTTGAGTTTGGTGGCTGCACCGTCGACTGCCTGGTCCAGCGAAGTGGCGGTGTGGGTCACGGAAATCGGCTGGTGGCCTTTGGGGCGAGCCTCCATCTGGCAGCGTTTGTCATGCGGTCCGGGCTTGGCGCCGTTCTCGTCGCGCAGGTGCACCTCGATGCGGGTGAGGTCGTCCTCGTAGCGCTCAAGTGAGCTTTCCAGTGTACTGCGGACCCACTGGTCGAGCCGGGCGTTACCTTCGAAATGGTTGCTGCTGTTAACCTGGATTTGCATGATTCAATCCTTATTCAGCTTGCTCGCATGGAGGCGCTGCCAGGTCCTTGAGACCCTTGGAATTTCTGCGCCTCTTGACTCTAAGGTCAGGCAACCGCGCAACGAATTCAAGCCCTTTTTGAAAATAAATTTCTTGTTGCACATCCCCCTTGCAAGACCGCTGGCGTGCACCCATACGATGTAGCTTTGCTTATGAGAATTGAAATCATTAGTATTGCAATCCCGAACACGCCCGGACCTTCGCCATGACGCGCAACACTGCCGGCCTTCCGCTCAGCTACCGCCTGGCCGTGACCTCACGCAGCCTGGCTGCGCTGCTGGGTGGCTACCTGCTGGCGTCCATGGCCAGCGCCTGCATCGCCCTTGTGGCACCGTTGCCCAAGGTCGATGCCACGCTCACTGGCCTGTTGCTTTCGTTCGTCTTCTACCTGCTGGCATTCATCTGGTGCTTTGCCTGCCGCAGCGCCTGGCGGGCCTGGCTTGGCGTGCTGGCGCCAAGCCTGTTGCTGGGCATGATCAGCGCCGTTGCCTACTGGATGAAAAACCCATGAAAGAAGGCTTCCGCCAGGCCATGGCCTGGCTGCACACCTGGACCGGCCTGATCTTCGGTTGGCTGCTGTTCGCCATTTTCCTCACCGGCACGCTGTCGTACTTCAAGGAGGAGATTACCCAATGGTCTCACCCCGAGGTTCGCAGCCACGCGCTGGACCCGGCCCGTAGCTTGGGGATGGCCCAGCGTTACCTGGAGCAGAATGCCGGGCATTCCAGTAACTGGTTCATCCGCCTGCCCAACGAGCGCGAGGCCGCGTTGACCGTGGGTTACCGTGACCCGAATGGCGGGCGGCGCGGCTTCGCCAGCAAGACCCTCGATACCCAGACCGGCCAGCCGGTGGAAGCACGCGACAGCAGGGGGGGCGAGTTCTTCTACCGCTTCCATTTCCAGTTACAGATGCCGTACCCGTTCGGTCGCTGGCTATCGACTTTCTGCGCGTTCATCATGCTGCTGGGGCTGGTCACCGGCATCATCACCCACAAGAAGATCTTCAAGGAGTTCTTCACCTTCCGGCCCGGCAAGGGCCAGCGCTCCTGGCTGGATGGGCACAACGCCATAGGGGTGCTGGTGCTGCCATTCCACCTGATGATCAGCTACAGCAGCCTGGTGTTGTTCATGTACATGGTGATGCCAGCGGGCATCATGGCCAGCTATGGCAATGACACTGACAAATACTTCAACGACCTGTTCGGCCGTGACGATGCGCCCAAGGCAGCCCAGGTAGCCACGCCGCTGGTGGCGCTGCCAAGCCTGTACGCCAAGGTGCAGGAACTGCAGCCAGGCGCGCGGATCGGTAGCATCCAGGTGCAGAACCCGGGCGACAGCAATGCCCGCGTCACCTTCAGCCAGTCGGCCGCTGACCACGTGGCCTACCGGCGCAGCGCCAACTGGACATTCGATGGCGCCAACGGCGCGCTGCTCAGCCAGGGCAAGCCAGAGAGCGGGGCGATGATGACTGCCTTCAGCTTCGCCGGGCTGCACATGGGCAACTTCGCCGGGCCCTGGCTGCGCTGGCTGTACTTTTTCTTTGGTGTTTCCGGTACTGCGGTGATCGGCACCGGCCTGGTAATGTGGCTGGGCAAGCGCCAGCTCAAGCATGCCAAAAACGCGCACATGCCAGGGGAGCTGCGCCTGGTCGAGGTGCTCAATATCGCCAGCATGAGTGGCCTGCTGCTGGCTGTGGCGGGCTTCTTCTGGGCCAACCGGCTAATCCCGACCGGCGTTGAAGGCCGCGCCGACTGGGAGGTCAATGTCTTCTTCATGGCCTGGGGCCTGTCACTGGTGCATGCCGTGCTGCGCAGCGGGCGCCGAGCCTGGGGCGAGCAACTGGCACTGGGCGCGTTCGCCTTTACCTTGCTGCCGCTGCTCAATGGCCTGACCACCGGCCGCGGTCTGAATCAGTCGCTGCCCGCGGGTGATTGGTCCATGGCCGGTTTTGACCTGACGGCGCTGGGCACCGGGCTGTTCCTGGCCTGGCTGGCCGGCAAGATGCTACGCAGCCCCAAGCCTATGGCCAGGCGCGCGCCGCGTGCGGCAGAAAAAACGGCGGCTGAACCGGTGCAGGCAAGCTGATGCTGGGTAACGCACTGATCGCCTTTGCAGGTTTCGTCGCCCTGTGCCTGGCCATGGAAAAGCACTTCAAAGACCTGCTCGGGCGCAAGCCGCGGCCCAGGCAGTTGCGCCTGTTACGCGTGACCGGTTGGTTGCTGCTGGCGCTGTCGCTGGTGCTCAGCGTGCACCTGCGGGGCTGGGCCCATGGCCTGGTGGAGTGGGCGGCGGTCATCATGGCCGGGGTGACCCTTTGGGTGTTCGGCCTGCCGTACCAGCCGCGCCTGCTGCTGGGCCTGGCCGCCGCCAGCGCGGTGCTGGGCCCGCTGCTGGCCGTGTTTGCCGTGTGACCCCGTGAGCGACCAGAGGGATATCATCGAGCCCGACGCCGACAGTGCTGGCGGGCGTGCCCGTTTCGTCCAGGTATTCCAGGCCCAGCGTGCGCGCATGGAAGCGCTGGTCAGCCGCCGGGTTGGCTGTCGCGCCACGGCATCGGACCTGGTCCAGGAGCTGTTCCTGCGTTTCTGGCGCCGCCCCGAGGTCAAGGTCGAGGCGCTGGATACCTACCTGCTGCGCTGCGCCGGCAACCTGGCCATTGACCACCTGCGCAGCGAGGGCAGCCGCGAGCGCGTGGCCGAAGCGGCGTTGCCGGTGGATGAAGCGGCCATGGCCCTTGCCCCGGATCAGGCCGTAGAAGTTGACCATGATTTGCAGCGTATCGAGGCCGCCTTGCGTGCCTTGCCCGAGCGTACTCGGCAGATTTTCCTGCTGAACCGTGTCCACGGCTGCAAGTACGGCGAGATAGCCAAGGCCATGCAACTGTCCCAGAGCGCAGTGGAAAAGCATATGATGCGCGCGCTCGAAGCGTGCAAGGCGAGTATCGCCGAGCCCCCGTCCACCCCACGCCGGCCAGGGAGTGCCCATCGATGAGCCGTTTACCGCCGATCACCGAGGCGCAGTCGCAGGCGGCCCTGCACTGGCTCAGCCGCATCAACGAGCAGCCTGGGCAAGCCGAGGGGGCGGCGTTCAAGCGCTGGTTGCTGGCCGACCCTGGCCACCGTGCCGCCTATGACCAGGCCCAGGCGCTATGGCAGCAGAGTGTTGCTCCGGCGGCACGCTTGGCTGATGAAGAGCATGAAACCCTGCAACGCTACCTTGATGCCATGGCCAGACCAGCAGCCAGGCGCCCATGGCGGCAACGGGTCGCGGCGCTGGCTGTGGCGGCCTGCCTGGTACTGGCTGTGAGCGTTGCGGGTGGCTGGCACCCCGCTTACTGGCTGCAGGACTTGCAGGCCGACTACACCACAGGCGGGCAGATTCGCCAGGTGACCCTCGCTGACCAGTCACAGGTGACGCTGGATGCGGACAGCGCGATAGCGATCGATTTCGCACACGGCGAGCGCCGCGTGCGGCTGTTGCATGGCGCCGCGTTTTTCCAGGTAAGCCATACCGGTGAGCCGTTCCTGGTCGAATCTGGCGGGGGGGAGGTGCGGGTGCTGGGTACTCAATTCGAGGTGCGGGAGCAAGACGAGGGTGCCCAGGTGACGGTGCGCAGCGGGCGTGTGGCGGTCAGCCCAATGGGGGACGCGGTGGCGCGCGAGCTGACGGCTAACCAGCAGGTGGCTTATGCCGCGGGAAAACTGGGCGACACCCAGCAAGTGGACAGCGACAACCGCCTGGCCTGGCGCCAGGGTTGGTTGAATTACTACCAGGTACCGTTGGCGCAGGTGGTCGAGGACCTGGGGCGTTATTACCCGGGGCGCATCCTGCTGCTGGATGATGAATTGGCCAAGCGCAAGGTCAGCGGCAGTTTCCCGGTGGCCGAGCCACTGCTGGCGCTGGATTCACTGGGCAAGGTGATGGGTTTTTCGCGGCAGACGGTGCTGGGGCGACTCACCTTGGTTCAGTGATTACCGGCGCGGTGGCCCTTGCGGAGCACCAGGCGGCTCCTGCAGAGGCGGGCCCAGAAAAAATATTTTCAGATAACGGGTGAGGTAACAGGACGTGGCATCCGTGTAATGAGTGGAAGTGCGATTCATTCGCAGTCATAACCCTCTCACAGGTCAGCGTCCATGAAGTTCTCCCCGCGTTGCGTCCCCCTCTGGTTCGGCCTTGCCATGCTCCCGGCCATCGTCGTCGCTCCTTTGGCGAGCGCTGTCGAGCAACAGCAGGCCTACGCATTCGACCAGCCGGCCCAGCCACTGGCCCAGGCCCTCAACGCCTTCAGCCGCCGCGTGGGCCAGAGCGTGGTCTACACCGTCGAATTGCCCGCTGTGCAGGCCCCGGCGCTGAACGGCAGCTACAGCGCCGAACAAGCGCTGCAACAACTGCTGGTTGGCAGTGGGCTGGCCTGGCGTCGCCTGGACGCGCGCACCCTGACCCTGGAGGCGGTGGATACCTCTGGCGCCCTCAATCTGCAGGCCACCACCGTTACCTCGCAACTGGACATCGACAGCTACCAACCCCCGGCAACGGCCTCGATCATGCGCGGCCAGGGCCCGAATCAGGACATCCCCCAGGCAATCAACGTGGTCCCGGCCCAGGTCATCCGCGACCAGGCCCCGCGTAACCTCGATGACGCCCTGGCCAACGTGAGCGGCATCACCCAGGGCAACAACTTCGGCGGCACGTCCGATACCGTGATGAAGCGCGGCTTTGGCGACAACCGCGACGGCTCGATCATGCGTGACGGGATGCCCATCGTGCAGGGCCGCAGCCTCAATGCCAGTACCGAACGGGTCGAAGTGCTCAAGGGGCCGGCCTCCCTGCTGTACGGCATCCAGGACCCGGGCGGGGTCATCAACGTGGTCAGCAAGCGCCCGCAACTTGAGCAGTACAACGCCCTGACCGTGCGGGGTTCGACCTACGGCAGTGGCAAGAACGGCAGTGGCGGCGGGTTCGACAGTACGGGCGCGCTGGGCGACAGCGACTTCGCCTACCGGCTTATCGTCGACCATGAAGACGAGGATTACTGGCGCAACTACGGCGTGCACCGCGAATCGCTGGTGGCGCCGTCGCTGGCCTGGCTGGGCGAGGATACCCAGGTTGTGCTGGCCTACGAGCACCGTGAATTCCTATACCCGTTTGACCGCGGCACGGCGTTCGGCGCAAACGGCCATCCGCTGGACATCCCAGCCACGCGGCGCCTGGACGAGCCTTTCAACGACATGGAAGGGCGCTCCGACCTGTACCGCCTGGAGGTCGACCACCAGTTGGCCGATGACTGGAAGCTGCACTTCGGCTACAGCTTCAACCGCGAGACTTACGATGCCAGCCAGGTTCGCGTGACCGGCGTCAACGAAACCCAAGGCACGCTGACACGCAGCATCGACGGCACCCACAACGCCATGAGCCGTGACCAGTTCGTGACCCTGAGTCTCAATGGTAATGTCGAGCTGGCGGGGATGCAGCATGACCTGCTGTTCGGCATCGACCATGAAGACCGCAAGATCTTTCGCGGTGACCTGATTCGCCAGACACCACAGTCCACGTTCAGTTATCTGGACCCGGTCTACGGACAGGAAGTGGAGGGCTCCAACGTACGAGCCAGCGACAGCGACCAGACCGACAAGCTACGCACCGATGCGCTGTTCGTGCAGGACGCGCTGCACCTCGATGAGCACTGGATCCTTGTAGCAGGTGCGCGTTTCCAGCAGTACGACCAGTACGCTGGCCGCGGTCGCCCGTTCAAGGCCAATACCGACATCAGTGGCCAGGCCTGGGTACCCCACGCCGGTATCGTTTACAAAGTCGACGACCAGCTCTCGTTCTATGGCAGCTACAGCGAGTCGTTCAAGCCCAACTCGACCATCGCGCCGCTGACCGGCAATGTCGTGCTCGACTCCTCGGTGGCACCTGAGGAGGGCAAGTCGTGGGAGCTGGGCGCCAAGTTCGACATGCCAGGCCGCATCACAGGCACCCTGGCCTTGTTCGATATCACCAAGCGCAATGTACTGGTCTCGAACTTTGACGCCATCACCCGCGAGACGGTCTACAGCAATGCGGGTGAAGTCAGTTCACGCGGTGTGGAACTCGACGTGACCGGCCAGCTCAGCGAGCGCTGGAGCCTGATCGGCAGCTATGCACTGACCGATGCCAAGGTAACCAAGGATCCTGATCTTGAGGGCAATCGCCTGCAGAACGTGGCCCGGCACAGCGGCTCGCTGTCGGCGGTGTATGACTTTGGCAGCCTGTTCGGGGGTGACCGGCTGCGCTTCGGTGCCGGCGCCCGCTATGTGGGCGAACGTTCGGGTAACGCGACCAACACCTTCGACCTGCCGAGCTATACCGTTGCCGATGCATTCGCCACCTACGAGACCCAACTCGACGAACATAACGTGCGCCTGCAATTGAACGTGAAGAACCTGTTCGACAAGGTGTATTACAGCTCGGCGGTGAACCAGTACTTTGTGGCGATTGGCGATGCGCGGCAGGTCAGTTTGTCGAGCACCTTCGAGTTCTAGGTCAATGGGGCCGCCGAGCGGCCCCGGTTTCAGCTGAAAAAGGCCTTGCGGTATTCGCCAGGTGTGGCCCCCAGGGCTTGGCGAAACCGGTTGCTGAAATGGCTGGCACTGGCAAACCCGCACAACAGGGCAATTTCCCCCAGCGGCATCACCCCCAGTCGCAACAGCTGGCAAGCGCGGTGCAGTCGCCGGGCCAGCAGGTACTGGTGCGGCGGCAGCCCGAAACTTGCGCGGAACATGCGCGCAAAATGGTATTCGGACAGGTTGCATCGCAACGCCAGCTCGCCCAGGGTAACGGGCTGGTCCAGGTGCGCTTCGATGTAGTCGACCAGTTGCCGGCGCAGGTTAGGCGCCAGCCCGCCTTTCAGGCGCAGGCCGTGGCGCAGCCCCACTTGGCTGAGCAGCGCATGGTCGACGATTTCGTGCGCCAGGGTGCTGGCCAGCAAGCGCTCGCCGGGCTCGTCCCAGTCCAGGCTGATCAGCTGGCGAAAGCGCCCGGCCTGCTGTGGGTCATCGAGAAAGGTCGCTTCCTGTAGCTGCAGTTCACGCGGTTCACGGTCGAGCAGGCGCACGCAGCCCAGGGCAAATTGCGCCTCGCTGACGTACAGGTGGGCCAGGCGAATGGCGCCGTTCACCACCCAGTTCGACTCATGGCCGGCCGGCATGATGCACAGCTTGTCGGGTGCGCCTTTGTCGGCTGGCCGCTGGCGCCGGAAAGTGCCAGTGCCGTCGGCGATGTAGCACGACAAGGTGTGATGGCTAGGCGCCTGATAGTCGCGGGCATCGTCACGGTTGTTCCACAACGCCGCCGCCAGCCCGTCGCCCAGCTGCGCGCTCAGCTCCAGGCGGGCGTGGGGCGAGGCATGCATGGCGTTGAACACTTGCAACTGGGTGAATGGGGTCATGAGCAGTTCCTCTGAGGGCCATCCTACTGCGCCGTGGGCTGGCGCACAGCCACCTGGGGGAGAAATGCGCAAGTTTGTGCAAGCGCAAGGTGTCGGGCAGGGCGAACACTGATTGCACTGGCGAGGGCCGTACCCTCGATCGCCTGAGGATCCGTAACGATGAACCTGTCACTCTATTTGCTCACTGTTTTGATCTGGGGCACCACCTGGATCGCCCTGAAACTCCAACTGGGGGTGGTCGCCATTCCCGTTTCGATCGTCTACCGCTTCGCCCTGGCCGGCCTGATCCTGTTCGCCTTCCTGCTGCTCACCCGCCGCCTGCAGCCAATGACCAAGCGCGGCCACCAGATCTGCCTGGCCCAGGGCCTGTGCCTGTTCTGCGTCAATTTCATCTGCTTCCTCAGCGCCAGCCAGTGGATCGCCAGCGGGCTGATTGCCGTAGTGTTCTCTACCGCCACCCTGTGGAACGCCCTGAACGCGCGGATATTCTTTGGCCAGAAGATCGCTGGCAATGTGCTGGGGGGTGGCGCCCTGGGGTTGCTCGGCCTGGGCCTATTGTTCTGGCCCGAACTGTCACACCACGCAGCAAGCCGTGAGACGTTGTACGGCCTTGGCTTGGCCCTGCTCGGTACGCTGTGCTTCTCGGCCGGCAACATGCTGTCGAGCATGCAGCAGAAGGCCGGGCTCAGGCCCATGACCACCAACGCCTGGGGCATGGTCTACGGGGCGCTCATGCTAGGGCTGTTCTGCGTAGTCAGCGGCGTGCCGTTCAGCATGGAGTGGAATGCGCGGTATGTCGGCTCGCTGTTGTATCTGGTGGTGCCAGGGTCGGTGATTGCCTTCACCGCCTACCTGACCCTGGTCGGGCGCATGGGGCCGGAGCGGGCAGCGTACTGCACCGTGCTGTTCCCGTTGGTGGCGTTGAACGTGTCGGCGGTGGCCGAGGGTTACCAATGGACGGCGCCGGCCTTGCTCGGCTTGGTGGCGGTGATGGCGGGGAATGTGCTGGTGTTTCGCAAGCCCCGGGCCAGGGTGGCTGAGGGGGTTATGGTAGCCAAATAGCTGATGCTCGCGCCGGCCCTTTCGCGGGTTTGCCCGCGAAGCGGCCAGCACAGGCACTCCAGAACGGTCAGCCTTTCCACACCTGCGGGTTCACCAAGTCTCGCGGCCGCTCACCCAGCAACGCCGCACGCAGGTTATCCATCGCCCGGTTGGCCATGGCCGCACGGGTTTCGGCAGTGGCCGAACCAATGTGCGGCAAGGTCAGGGCATTGGGCAGTTTGAACAACGGCGAGTCGGTCAGTGGTTCTTTCTCGTACACGTCCAGGCCTGCTCCGCGAATGGTGCCATTCTGCAACGCTTCGATCAGCGCAGCTTCATCCACCACCGGCCCACGGGCGATGTTGATCAGGAACGCGCTCGGCTTCATCAGCTTCAACTCGCGAGTGCTGATCAGCTTGCGGGTGGCATCGGACAACGGCACCACGATGACCACGAAGTCGGCTTCGGCCAGCAGTTGCTCCAGGCTGCGGAACTGCGCGCCCAGCTCTTGCTCCAGCGCGGGCTTGCGGTTGTTGCCGCTGTACAGGATCGGCATGTTGAAGCCGAAGCGCCCACGGCGTGCCACGGCTGCACCGATGTTGCCCATGCCGACGATGCCCAGGGTCTTGCCATGCACGTCGCTGCCGAAGTGGGCCGGGGCCACGGTAGCCTGCCAGTTGCCGGCCTTGGTCCAGGCATCCAGCTCGGCGGTGCGGCGGGCGCAGCCCATGACCAGCGAGAAGCCCAGGTCGGCCGTGCTTTCGGTGAGCACGTCCGGCGTGTTGGTCAGGGCAATGCCGCGCTCGTTGAAGTAATCCAGGTCGTAGTTGTCATAACCGACCGACACGCTGGACACCACCTCCAGCTTGGCAGCGCCCTCGAGCTGGGCGCGGCCCAGCTTGCGGCCAACGCCGATCAGGCCGTGGGCTTCAGGCAGGGCTTCATTGAACTGGGCGTTGATGTCGCCCAGCTTGGGGTTGGGCATGATCACGTTGAAGTCTTGCTGCAGGCGCTCGGCCATGGCCGGGGTGATACGGCTGAAGGCCAGGACGGTCTTTTTCATCGGGCAACTTCTCTGCAAGGCGGTGGGACAAGGGTGGATTCTTCGCGGGTAAACCCGCACCCACAGGTTTTGTGCAGGCCTTGAGGGGCAGCGCTGTACCTGTGGGCGCGGGCAGGTCCGCGAATGGGCCGACAATGGTTAGCAACCTACCATTGTCCAGCCCCGCAATGCAGCAGCTTTTTAGTTGGCGATCATCACCTGATGGGTTTTCAGGTCCGCCTCATGCGCGGCAAGAATCTCCGGCAGCGAGTTGCGCAGGTACTCGACCCAGGTCTTGATCTTGGCATCCAGGTACTGCCGCGACGGGTAGATGGCGTACAGGTTCAGCTCTTGCAGGCGGTATTCGGGCAGCACGCGCACCAGGCTACCGTCACGCAGGCCGTCGATGGCCGAATAGATCGGCAGCACGCCCACGCCCATGCCACTGCGGATCGCGGTCTTCATGGCGTCGGCGGTGTTGACCATGAACGGCGAGCTGGTGATGTTGACCATCTCCTGGCCTTCCGGGCCGTCGAACAGCCACTTCTCCAGCGGGATCACCGGGCTGACCATGCGCAGGCAGGCATGTTTCAGCAGGTCTGCAGGCTTGTGCGCCACCCCGTGGCGGGCAATGTAGGCCGGTGATGCGCAGACGATGCTGTAGGTAATGCCCAGGCGCTGCGAAACGAACCCCGAATCGGGCAGTTCGGTGGCCAGCACGATCGACACGTCATAGCCCTCGTCGAGCAGGTCGGGCACACGGTTGGCCATGGTCAGGTCGAAGGTGACGTCAGGGTGAGATTCGCGGTAGCGGGCGATGGCATCGACCACGAAGTGCTGGCCGACCCCGGTCATCGAATGCACCTTCAACTGCCCGGCCGGGCGCGCATGGGCGTCGCTGGCCTCGGCTTCGGCTTCTTCGACATAGGTCAGAATCTGTTCGCAACGCATCAGGTAGCGCTTGCCGGCCTCGGTCAGCGCAATGCGGCGGGTGGTACGGTTGAGCAGCCTTGTTTGCAGATGGGCTTCCAGGTTGGATACCGCCCGCGACACGTTCGCGGTGGTCGTATCCAGTTGCGCCGCAGCGGCGGTAAAGCTGCCTAATTGGGCTACGCAACTGAAAGCGCGCATGTTTTGCAGGGTGTCCATGGGTCACTCTCGATGTAGAGGACAAAATTGTGTCACGAAGTAACGTAAAAAAGATGAAAAGTTGTCTTCGACCAAAGGCGGATTATCGCTGTTTTGGTAACAAAGATTCGCAGGAATCTGCGCTTATCGCCAGTGCTGCTGCCCCCTAGAATTGCCCGGCCCCTTTACCTCATCCTCGGGAAATCGCAGCTGTGCCGCGTCGCATCATCAGAACGCTCAATGCGTTCAGTGCCTGTGCCCTAGCCCTCACCTTGAGCGGCTGTATCGGAACCTGGGGCATTGCCCCGCAAAGCAAGACGCTGCAAGCCATTACCTTGTCCACAGACGCGGCCATTCGCGAAGCCGCCACCGACGCCCACTGGCCTGACCAGCAGTGGTGGCACGCCTATGGCGACCCGCAGCTGGACCGCTGGATTGCCCTGGCCGTGGCCGGCAGCCCGAGCCTGGCCATGGCCGCGGCGCGGGTGCGCGAAGCCAAGGCCATGGCCGGTGTGGTCGAGTCGGCGGAAAAGCTTCAGGGCAACGGCCAGGCCACGCTCAAGCGCCACAACTGGCCGGAAGACCAGTTCTATGGCCCTGGCGCGCTGTCCGGTGCCAACACCTGGGACAACAATGCTGCCATCGGCTTCAGCTACGCCCTCGACTTGTGGGGCCGTGAACGCAATGCCAGCGAGCAGGCCGTGGACCAGGCGCACATGAGCGTGGCCGAAGCCCGCCAGGCGCAACTGGAACTGCAGAACAATGTGGTGCGTGCCTACATCCAGTTGAGCCTGCATTTTGCCCAGCGCGATATCGTCAGAGCCGAGCTGGAGCAGCAGGAACAGATCCTGGCCTTGGCCAAGCGCCGGCTGGATGCCGGCATCGGCACCCATTTCGAAGTCAGCCAGGCCGAAGCGCCGCTGCCGGAAACCCACCGCCAGCTCGATAGCCTGAACGAAGAGATTGCCCTGACCCGCAACCAGCTGGCGGCACTGGCAGGCAAGGGCCCGGGCGAAGGCGCCCAGTTGCAGCGCCCGACCCTGGCCCTGGCTGCGCCGCTGAACCTGCCGTCGAGCCTGCCAGCCGAGTTGGTTGGCCAGCGCCCCGACGTGGTTGCCAGCCGCTGGCAGGTGGCCGCGCAGGCGCGGGGTATCGACGTCGCCCACGCCGGCTTTTTCCCCAACGTGGACCTGGTCGGCAGCCTGGGCTTCATGGCCACCGGCGGTGGGCCGCTGGAGTTCCTCACCGGGCGCAAGTTCAACTACAACGTCGGCCCGGCCATCAGCCTGCCGGTCTTCGACGGTGGCCGTCTGCGCTCGCAGTTGGGCGTGGCCTCCGCCGGCTATGACGTGGCCGTGGCGCGCTACAACCAGACTGTGGTCGGTGCGCTGAAAGACATCTCCGACCAGTTGATCCGCCGCGAGTCGATGAAAGAGCAGTCGCACTTTGCCGCCGAGTCGGTCGCCGCTGCGCAGAAAACCTACGACATCGCGATGATCGCCTTCCAGCGCGGCCTTACCGACTACCTCAACGTGCTCAATGCGCAAACCTTGCTGTTCCGCCAGCAGCAGGTGCAGCAGCAGGTGCAGGCCGCCCGCCTGGTCGCCCATGCCGAGTTGGTCACCGCCCTGGGCGGGGGCCTGCAGGCTGGCCAGGATGTGCCCGAGGAACAACGCCAGGCTGCGCCGAAAACCCCGGCGACCCTGGCCATTTTCGACAAGAAGCCGGATAACGCCGAATGAGTAGTTCCAGTCTGCCCGTGCGCTGGCTGCGAAGCCTGGAATGGCGTCGGGGCTTTTTTGCCTGGGCGCGCACCGACGGCGTGACCTGGGTCTACATCTTCAAAGTCCTGGCCGCCGCGTTCATCACTCTGTGGCTGGCCATGCGGCTTGAGTTGCCGCAACCGCGTACGGCGATGATCACCGTGTTCATCGTGATGCAGCCGCAAAGCGGGCACGTGTTCGCCAAGAGCTTCTATCGGGTGCTCGGCACGCTGGCCGGCTCGGCGATGATGGTGGCGCTGATCGCCATCTTTCCGCAGAACACCGAGCTGTTCCTGCCTAGCCTGGCGCTGTGGGTAGGGCTGTGCTCGGCCGGTGCCATGCGCTACCGCACTTTCCGCGCCTATGGCTTCGTGCTGGCCGGCTACACCGCGGCGATGATCGGCCTGCCGGTATTGCAGCACCCTGACCAGGCGTTCATGGCCGCAGTATGGCGGGTGCTGGAAATTGCCCTGGGCATCCTGGTGTCGACCTTCGTCAGTGCCGCGATTCTGCCGCAGTCGGCCAGTGCTGCCATGCGCAACGCCCTTTACCAGCGCTTTGGCGTATTTGCCGGGGTGGTGGTGGAGGCCCTGCGTGGCGACAGTCAAAAGGACCGCTTCGAGAGCAGCAACGTGCGCTTCGTGGCAGAGGCCGTGGGCCTTGAGAGCCTGCGCAACGTCACCGCTTTCGAAGACCCGCACATGCGCCGTCGCAGTGGCCGGCTGGTGCGCATGAACAGCGAGTTCATGGCCATCACCACCCGCTTCAATGCCTTGCACCGCTTGCTGGAGCGCCTGCGTGCCCGTGGCCCGCTGCAGATCGTCAGTGCCATCGAACCGGGCCTGAACACCCTTGTGGAGTTGCTGCAGCCCTATGTAGGCCGGGCGTTGACTGACGCCGATGCGCTGCGCCTGACCCTGGAGCTGGCGGCCTACAAGGAAGGCCTGCAGGCCCAGGTGCGTGGCCTGCGGGCCGAGTACCTGGCGACCGAGCCCAGCGAATCCGACCAGCTCGATTTCCACACCGCGTTCGAGCTGTTGTACCGCTTCGTGGACGAGATGTTCAGCTACGCCGAAACCCACGCCTCGCTGGCCGCGCACAAGCACGAGCGAGAGCAGTGGGACGAGCCCTACGTGGCGCAGACCAGCTGGCTGGTTTCGGCCGCCGCTGGTGTGCGCGCCTCGGCGGTACTGTTGCTGCTGGGCAGCTACTGGCTACTCAGTGACTGGCCAAGCGGTGCCATGATGACCTTGATCGCCACGGTTACCGTGGGCCTGTCGGCGGCCTCGCCGAACCCCAAGCGCATGTCCTTCCAGATGGCTTGCGGCACGGCGATCGGGGCCTTCGTCGGCTTCTTCGAAACCTTTTTCGTCTTCCCTTGGATCGATGGCTTCCCGTTGCTGTGCATGGTACTGGCACCCGTGTTCGTGCTTGGGGCATTCCTGTCGTCGCGCCCCGCCTATGCCGGTTACGGCATCGGCCTGCTGGTGTTCTTCGCCATTGGCTCGGTACCCAACAACCTTACCGTGTATGACCCGTACAGCTTCATCAACGACTACATCGGCATGGTCATTGGCATGTTCGTCTGTGCCGCCGCCGGGGCAATCATTCTGCCGCCCAACAGCCGCTGGTTGTGGAGCCGTCTGGAACAGGAGCTGCGCGAACAGGTGCTGTTCGCCATCAGCGGCCGCCTGCGCGGCATCGGCACGGCTTTCGAAAGCCGCACCCGCGACCTGCTGCACCAGGCCTATGGCCTGGCGGCCGGCAAGCCGCAGGTGCAGAGCCAGCTGATGGGATGGATGTTCACGGTGCTGGAAATCGGCCACGCGGTCATCGAGCTGCGCAAGGAGCAGGCCCGCGCACCGGTGCACCCGGCCTACGCCGAGTCGCAGCCCTGGCGCCAGGCCATTCGCGTGATGGGCCGCGCCCTGGCGCGGCTGTTCCTGCAGCCCAGTGCCAGCAACCACGAGCGCGCGCTGGTAGCGGTGGACCATGCGATTGCCCGCGTGCAGGCCACCGACGAGCCATTCGCCCGGCATTTTGATACCTCGGTGCTGCGCCGGGCGCAAAGCTACCTGCACTTCATTCGTTCTTCCCTGCTGGACCCACAGTCGCCGCTGGTACCGGCGAAAGGATTGCACGATGCTCCGTGAAAGCATGCCCCGTGAAATCGCCTTCCATGGCGTGTACATGCCCACCATGACCTTGATGTTCCTGTTCGCCTTGGGCTTGGCCTGGGGCCTGGACCGGTTCATCGCCAGTCATGATGGCTACCGCTTCTTCTGGCACCCGGCGTTGCTGCGCCTGAGCCTGTTCGTCTGCTTGTTCGGCGCCATGGCGCTTACTGTCTACTGGTGAGAAACCCTCGATGAAAAAGTTCTTCAGCCTGATCGCCACCCTGCTGGTGCTGATCGCTGCCGTGGCCATCGGTCGCCAGTTGTGGCTGCACTATATGACTACCCCGTGGACCCGTGACGGCCGCGTGCGCGCCGATATCATCAATGTCGCTGCCGATGTGCCAGGCTACGTGGTGGAGGTGCCGGTGAAAGACAACCAGCGGGTGAAGAAGGGCGACCTGCTGATCCAGATCGATCCCGAGCACTACCAGCTGGCGGTCGACCAGGCCAAGGCGCTGGTCGCCTCGCGCAAGGCCACCTGGGAAATGCGCAAGGTCAACGCCAAGCGCCGTGCCGACATGGACAACCTGGTGATTTCCAGGGAAAACCGCGACGACGCCAGTAACATCGCCAACGCCGCCCAGGCTGACTACCAGCAGGCCCTGGCCGAATTGGCTGCGGCCGAGCTGAACCTCAAGCGCACCCACATCGTGGCCACGGTGGACGGCTACGTGACCAACCTGAATATCCACAAGGGCGACTACGCGCGCACGGGTGAAGCGGTCATGGCGGTGGTCGACGAGAACTCGTTCTGGGTGTACGGCTTCTTTGAGGAAACCAAGTTGCCTCACGTAAAGGTAGGCGACCAGGCCGAGCTGCAGATGATGAGCGGTGAGCGCATCAAGGGCCATGTGGAGAGCATCGCCCGCGGCATCTACGACCGCGACAACCCACAGAGCCGCGAGCTGATCGCCGACGTGAACCCGACCTTCAACTGGGTACGCCTGGCACAGCGGGTGCCGGTGCGCATTCACATCGATGAAGTGCCGGAAGGGTTCTTGTTGGCGGCGGGGACGACTTGTACGGTAGTGGTGAAGCCGAGCGAGGGATGAACGCTGGTATTCGGGCCTGACTGATCAGCGGTTCACGCCACCCCGACCAACACCGGCACCTCGACACGGTCAATGACCTTCGCGCTGATCGATGGGTCCAGCAACCGCCCCAACCGCGACAGGTGGCGGTGGCCCATGATGATCAGTTCGCAGTTCAGTTCCTGCGCCTTGGCCACAATGGCTTCAACCGGCTGGCCGGCCACCATGCAGCCCTGGCTGGTGAAACCGGCTTGCTGCAACTCGCGCACGGCCTCGGCTACGGCGTGGTCGGCATGCTGCTGTTCCTCGCAGGCGGCGGGGTATTCCTCCAGTTCCTCGGCGGTGTAGGGCGCCGGTTGCTCATGCACGGCGAAGGTGGAATCGATGGCCAGCAGCACGTGCAGTTCGTGTTCACCGGGGCGGCAGTAACGGCGGGCGAGGTTGAGCAGGGCGGTAGCGGCAGGGGAGGCATCGATGGCAATCAAGACGGGGCTGGGCATGTGGTTCCTTATTGAGGCTGGCGAGTTGGTTGGCTGTACGGGCCCTTTCGCGGGGCAAGCCCGCTCCCACAGCAGGGTGGTGGGAGCGGGCTTGCCCCGCGAAAGGGCCCGTACAGCCACTGCATCACTTATGGCCCATCCCGCACCCCGAATAAATGCCCCAGCACGCAAGAGCGCATTGCGTCTGATGCAATCCACCAACCTGCTACCATCGCGTTTCCCACAGCTGTAACGGAAAACGGCCATGCAACTCCCGGACATGAACCTGCTCGTCGCCCTTGATGCCTTGCTCGACGAGGGCAGTGTGGTTGGCGCGGCACAGCGCATGAACCTGAGCCCGGCAGCCATGAGCCGGACCCTTGGGCGTATCCGCGAAGCACTGGGTGACCCGATTCTGGTGCGGGCCGGCCGTGGCCTGGTGCCGACGCCGCGGGCACTGGCCCTGCGCGAGCAGGTGCATGGCCTGGTGGAGCAGGCCGGGCAGGTCTTTCGCAGTCGCGACGATGTCGACCTTGCGAACCTTGACCGTGCCTTCAATATCCGCACCAATGACCTGTTCATCGCCCTGTATGGCGCTCAGTTGCTACGCATGATGCTGGCCCAGGCACCGCGTACGGTGCTGCGTTTTGTACCGGAGGGCAGCGGCGACGATGATGCAGTGCTGCGCAATGGGCAAATCGACTTGATCATCAGTTCAGCCGTTGAACTGGGCCCCGAAATCAAGGTTCAGAGCCTGTTCAATACCTATTTCGTAGGCCTGGCGCGTGAAGGGCATCCGGTTTTCGATGACGAGATCACCCCTGAGCGCTTCGCCGCCTACCCGCAAATCAGTGTCTCCCGACGTGGCCGTGCCAATGGGCCTATCGACGTAGCGCTGGCCAATCACAAGGTGGAGCGCCGGGTGGCGCTGATTACCACGAGTTTTCACTCAGCCATGTTTTCGCTACCGGACTCGGATCTTATCTTGCCGATACCCGCCAATATCCTGAACAGTGTGAACCGGCTGAAACTGCCATTGAGGTCCTTCGAGATCCCCGTCCCATTGGAAAAGGTGAACGTCATGCAGGCCTGGCACCCGCGGTTCGACAACGACCCGGCCCATCGCTGGCTGCGGCAGACGTTGAAAGCGTGCGGCAGGATCGACCCTTGAAACGTGCGACAGTCACCGGTTCGCACCCCGATTGCGTTTGACGCAATATAAACCTGCCAACAAGTCAGTTTTCGTAAGCATTCGACCTTCTTAGACTTGCTCCAGTCGCTAATTTGTTGCTGGAGTTGTCTGCCCATGAGTTCCCTGTCCGCCCCGTCCGCCGCCATTGCTGCCGCCCCCGGGCCGGCTGCACCTGCGCAGACGGCATTTGGCCTGCAGGTAGTGGTCGGGCTGTTCGGCGTACTGCTGGCTGTGTTGTGCGCGGGTCTCAACGAGTCGGTGACCAAGATTTCTCTGGCCGATATTCGCGGGGCCATGGGTATCGGTGCCGACGAAGGCGCCTGGCTGCTGGCGGTGTACAGCGCTGCCTCGGTGTCGGCCATGGCCTTCGCGCCCTGGCTAGCCACCACCTTTTCGCTGCGACGCTTCACGATCAGCGCCATCGGCCTGTTCGCCGTGCTCGGCCTGCTGCAACCGTTCGCCCCCAACCTGCACAGCCTGATGCTGCTGCGCATATTGCAAGGCTTCGCTTCGGGCGCCTTGCCGCCGATGCTGATGAGCGTGGCCCTGCGCTTCCTGCCGCCGGGCATCAAGGTGTACGGGCTGGCCTGTTACGCCCTGACCGCCACCTTTGGCCCCAACCTCGGCACGCCACTGGCCGGGCTGTGGACCGAGTACGTGGGCTGGCAGTGGGCGTTCTGGCAGATCATCCTGCCCTCGGCGCTGGCCATTTTCTGTGTCGCCTGGGGCCTGCCGCAGGACCCGCTGCGCCTGGAGCGTTTCAAGCAGTTTGACTGGCGGGGCGTGGTGCTCGGCCTGCCGGCCATCAGTAGCATCGTGCTGGGCCTGTCACTGGGCGATCGCTGGGGGTGGTTCGACTCGCCGCTGATCTGTTGGCTGCTCGGGGGTGGCCTGCTGTTGCTGGTGCTGTTCATGTTCAATGAATGGTCCGAGCCGCTGCCGTTCTTCCAGCTGCGCATGCTGTCGCGGCGCAACCTGAGTTTCGCCTTGGTGACCCTGGGAGGCGTGCTGATCGTGCTGTCAGGCGTGGGCAGCATCCCGTCGGCCTACCTGGCGCAGATCCAGGGTTATCGCCCGGCGCAGACCAGCCCGTTGATGATGCTGGTGGCCATGCCGCAGCTGATTGCCCTGCCACTCACGGCTGCGCTGTGCAACATTCGCGCAGTCGATTGCCGCTGGGTACTGGGCATGGGCCTGGCGATGCTGGCGGCGTCGTGCGTAGGCAGCAGCCTGCTGACCAGCGAGTGGATCCGTGGCGATTTCTACCCGTTCTACCTGCTGCAGGTATTTGGCCAGCCGATGGCGGTGCTGCCGCTGCTGATGTTGTCTACCAACGGCATGACCCCGCAGGAAGGCCCGTTTGCCTCCAGCTGGTTCAACACCGTCAAGGGCCTGGCCGCGGTGATCGCCGGTGGCCTGCTGGACGCCCTGGGCACCCTGCGCCGGCACTTCCATTCCAACCACCTGGTGGACAGCCTGGGCAACGCCCCGCAGCTCGATGATAACGCCGCTGGGCTGGCCAAGCGCATCCACGAGCAGGCGCTGGTGCTGACCTCCGCTGACCTCTACCTGATCCTGGCCTGCATTGCCGTGGCCCTGATCTGCCTGATCCCTTTCGTGCCTACCCGGGTGTATCCGCCGCGCGCGGTGGCCTGAACCCTGGATGAATTCGAGAACCGCTGAAATGACCAACAACCGCAAAACCCTGTTCATCGGCTCGGTGCTGGCCGTGGCCGTCCTGGCTGGCATCGTCGGCCCCTGGATGCTCGGCAGCGACCACCGCCAGAGCACCAACGATGCCTATGTCATCGCGGACTACACCGTGGTCGCGCCGAAGGTCGCTGGCTTCGTCAAGGAAGTGCTGGTGGAAGACAACCAGCAGGTCACGGCCGGCCAGTTGCTGGCGACCATTGATGCCCGCGACTACCAGGCCGCGCTGGATGCCGCCCAGGCGCAGTTGCTGGTGGCCCAGGCGCAAAGCGCCGACGCCCGCGCCACCCTTGAACGCCAGGCTTCACTGATTGCCCAGGCGGAAGCGGCGGTGAAGGCGGCCCAGGCTGAAGCGGCGTTCGCCGACCACGAAGTCAACCGCTACAGCCGCCTGGCCGAGCAGGGCGCCGGTACCGTGCAGAATGCCCAGCAGGCACGCAGTGGCGTCGACCAAGCACGCGCCCGCCTGGCCAATGCCCAGGCGGCGCTGGTGGCGGCGCGCAAGCAGGTGGACATCCTCACGGCCCAGGTTGCGAGTGCCGATGGCCAGCTCAAGCGTGCCGAAGCGGGCGTGGAGAAAGCCCAGCTCGACCTGTCCTATACACGCATCACCGCGCCGGTGGACGGCATGGTCGGCGAGCGCGCCCTGCGTGTCGGTGCCTACGTCAACCCGGGCGCTCGGCTGCTGTCGGTAGTGCCCTTGCAGCAGGCTTACGTGGTCGGCAACTTCCAGGAAACCCAGTTGACCCATGTGCAGCCGGGCCAGCCGGTGAGCATCAGCGTCGACACCTTCTCCGGTGAGAAGCTGCAAGGCCATGTGGAAAGCATCGCTCCCGCTACCGGCGTGACGTTCGCAGCAGTCAAGCCAGACAACGCCACCGGCAATTTCACCAAGGTGGTTCAGCGTATTCCGGTGAAAATCGTCTTCGATGATGGCCAGCCGCTGCTCAGTCGCCTGCGTGTGGGCATGTCGGTGGAAGCGACCATCGACACACGTGGCGACAAGCTGGACGGTAAAGAGGTGAGTGCACGATGAAACCGGCCTTGCACTTGAGCCCGCTGCTGCTGGCCGCACTCATGGCCGGCTGCACCATGGGCCCGGACTTTCTGCGCCCCGACACCCAGGCCCCGCACCAGTGGGCGCCGCTGCAAGGCAAGGCAGCGGCCAGCCAGCCGCAGGCCGAGCCGCTGGAACTGCGCTGGTGGGAAACCTTCCACGATGCACAGCTGAGCGCCTTGATCCAGCGCGTTGCCGAACGCAACCTCGACTTGCAGATAGCCAGCGCCCGGTTGCTGCAAAGCCGAGCCCTGCGCAGCACGGTCGCCGCTGATGAAGTGCCGTCGGTGGATGCGAACGCTGGCTACAGCCGTGCCCGCAACAGTGCCGAAGGCCTGAGCGACCCCTCCGGCAAGGCCGGCAAAGAGGCCTACAACCTGTGGCAGGGTGACTTGGTGGCCGGTTGGGAGCTCGACCTGTGGGGGCGGGTGCGGCGCCAGGTAGAGGCTGCCGATGCCACCGTCGAAGTGGCAGAGAACGACCGTCGCGGTGTGCTGCTGGCATTGCTGTCGGAAACCGCCGGCAATTACATCCAGCTGCGCGCCGTGCAGCACACCATCGATGTGACTCAGGATAACCTCCAGGTCGCCCGGCACAGCCTGAAGCTGTCGCAAGACCGGCAGGCCGAAGGTGTCGCCACCCGGCTTGATGTGGCTCAGGCCAGCGCCCAGGTTGCCTCGATCGAGTCGCGCCTGCCCAGCCTGGAAGCCCGCCGCGATGACCTGATCAACGCGCTGAGCCTGCTCGCCGCCGAGCCGCCGCGCAGCCTGCAGGCTGAATTGTTGAAGGAGGGTGAGTTGCCCGCGCCGCAGCAGACGTTCGCCATCGGCTTGCCGTCCGAGCTGGCTGAGCGGCGCCCGGACATCCGCCAGGCCGAGGCCCGCCTGCATGCGGCTACTGCCAGCATTGGCGTGGCTGAGGCCGACTTCTACCCGAGCATCCGTTTGTCGGGCAGTGTCGGTTTCCAGGCCATGCAGCTGTCGGATTTCGGCGGCTGGGATTCGCGCCGGTTTGCCTTCGGCCCGCAGTTGTCGCTGCCAATCTTCGAAGGCGGCCGGCTCAAGGGCACCCTGGAATTGCGCGAGGCGCAACAGCAGGAAGCCGCGCTGAACTACCGCAAGGTAGTGCTGGGTGCCTGGCATGAAATCGACGATGTGCTACGCCTGTACAACGCCAGTCAGTTGCGCCGTGATCACCTTGCCGAGGCAGTGCGGCAGAACCGCATCGCCCTGGAAACCGCCCAACGCCAATATGTGGAAGGGGCGGTGGACTTTCTCAATGTGCTGACGGTGCAAAGTGCCTTGCTGGCCAGCGAGGAGCAGTGGATCGACAGCTCGGCGGCGGTGTCGCAGGCGCTGGTGGGCTTGTACAAGGCCTTGGGTGGTGGCTGGCAGGCGTTCGACGAACCGTTGGCAAAGAAAGCATGAGAGCGGGGGCCGTTCCCCCGGCAATTGTCCTGTTTACCTAGGAGGCCCATATGCACATTTCCCTGAACGGCAAACGCGCGATCGTCAGTGGTTCCACCGCCGGCATAGGCTTGGCCATCGCCATCGGCCTGGCTGAAGCCGGCGCCGAAGTGGTTCTCAACGGCCGCACCCAGTCGCGCGTCGACCAAGCCCTCACCGCCGTGCGCGAACGCCTGCCGCAAGCTCGCATCATTGGTATCGCTGCCGATCTCGGTAGCAAGGACGGCGCGCAAAAGCTGTTCGACCAGGTGCCGCATACCGACATCCTGATCAACAACCTCGGCATCTTCGAGCCCAAGCCGTTCTTCGAGATCGAGGATGAAGACTGGCAGCGCTTCTTCGACGTCAACGTGCTCAGCGCCGTGCGCCTGTCGCGGCACTACGCCCAAGGCATGGCCGAGCGTAAATGGGGGCGGGTGGTGTTCCTGTCCAGCGAATCGGCGCTGCAGATCCCGACAGAGATGATTCATTACGGCATGACCAAGACCGCACTGCTGGCGGTGTCCCGCGGCCTGGCCGAAACCCTGGCCGGTACCGGGGTGACGGTGAACTCGGTGTTGCCGGGGCCTACACGCTCGGAAGGTGTAGGGGACTTTTTTGCCAAGCTGGCCGAAGAGCAGGGCGTGTCGACTGAGGCGCTGGAGGCCAACTTCCTCGCCGAGCACCGGCCGACTTCACTGATCAAGCGGCTGGCGACGGTGGAAGAAGTGGCCAACATGGTGGTGTACCTGGCATCGATGCAGGCCAGTGCCACCACCGGAGCAGCCTTGCGGGTGGATGGCGGGGTGCTGCGCTCCATCGCCTGAGTCTGTACTGCCTGTACTCGCCCTCTCGCTGGCAAGCCGAGGCCGGTACAGGCAGCCGAAAACTCAGAGCGGGCGCAGCAGGCCAAAGCGCTTGCGCAGTGCCCAGTCCAGCAACCGCCGCGGCAGCAAGCGGGCCATCAACGGCAATGCCGTACTGCCATTGCCCAACCGCACCAGCGCCGGTACTGGCGACTTGCCCACCGCTGCCAACACCCCTTGGGCAAACACTGCCGCCGAAGTCGGCCTGTCCTGGGACGCCCTGGCCCTTGCCTGCACATGTTCTCGCAACGGCCACCACGCTGAATCCGCTGCCAGTACCTGCTCGGCCTGGCGCTGCGCATTGCTGGCGAACTGTGAGGCAATCGCCCCAGGCTGGACTTCCATCACCTGCACACCGAACGGCGCCAGCTCTAGGCGCAAGGCATCGCTCAGGGCATGCACCGCCGCTTTCGAGGCGCAGTAGGCGCCAGCGAACGGGGTGACCAATACGCCGGAAACGCTGCCGATGTTCACCACCAGGCCGCGTGAGCGGCGCAGCAGTGGGAACAGTGCCCGGGTAACGCCTACCACGGCGAACACGTTGGTTTCGAACTGCTGGCGCAGGGCGTCGACGCCACCATCGAGCAATGGGCCCATGGCACCGTAGCCGGCGTTGTTGATCAGGATATCGAGGGTTTCCAGCTCCTCTGCCAGGCGGGCCAGCGCCTCACCGTCGTTGACATCCAGCTGCCGGGCGGTGTAGCCGGCAGCACTCAGTTGCTCGACATCCTCAGGCTTGCGGGCGGTGGCCCAGACTCGGTGGCCGGCATCGCGGAAGGCGTCGGCCAGGGCGCGGCCGATGCCGCTGGAGCAACCGGTGATCAGGACGTTGGGCATGCTAGTGGCCTGTTGTCATGGAGGATTGTTTGTTTCCTGTGTCGGCCTCTACGTGGGCATAGGCAACACATCAATTGGCAAATGTACCTTGCAGATGCTCAGCCCGAAACTCCAGGGTCTGAGGCCGGTAGCCGGAACGCAATGGCGGCAATGGCAGGCAGTCTTTCCATTCGGCCCCCGGCTGCAGTTCACCCGGCCCACGGTATCGCGGTGCATTGTAGGTGTTCTCGGCCAGGTTCACGGTATCGCCCGGTGCATATGCCGCCACGCGCCAGCGCAGGTCGGTAAGCGGCACGTCGTTGCCGTTCTTCATGCGTACCTGCAGAGCTCGGTCGGCAGGGCAGTGTTCCGGGGCGTAGGCCAGGCGCAGGTCCAGGCGTGCCAGTCGGCTGCTTTCGCGGCTGTCTTGCCAAACTACGAACAAGGCCACCAGGCCCAGGCCACACACGGCCGCCAGGGAGATGGGAAGAGCTTTGGCTGGATGACGCAACAACAACACCAGCCAGGTGAGGATCAGCAGGGCACCGATCAGCATCGCGTAATCGCCTCATTCGCGCGGATGGAAGGCTAAAGCCTATCGAGAACCCAGCGGTCATGTCACCGGTGAGTCCCTAGGCCAGAAGCCAGACCTCGCATCCCTGCGAGTAGTGGAAAGGGTACATCCATTTTAGATTCCGCCATGCCTATTCAAAAGGAGCATGGTCATGAATTACACATCGGTTGAGCAAAAGCATGTGCAGGACATGAAAAGAACGCCCGCCAAGGGCATAGTTACAGCTGTCATCAGCCTCGCGGGCCAAACAGAGGATTTCGTTTCGCAGGGCGTGGATTTCGGGACCACTGAACAATACGCGTGGTTGTATGCGTACAAGGGGCATGCCGATGATGCGGACGTCTACATTGACTTCGACCTGGAATTGCAGGAGGGCGTGAGGGATGTCGTTATCAGCGGTGAGGGCAACCGGGCGGTTGTTCACAAGCGCGGCACAACCTATGGCGGCTATGCGAAATCTGGGCGTATCCGGAAACTCGAACTGACTGCCACCAGCATAAAGGCTGAAGCCTTCGAATTTGAAGGAGAGGACGATTTGCAGCGCCCTTTCAGGGTGGTGGGTGGCCCATTCGAAATCTACGTCATAGGCCCGAGCGTTGAATGAGCAGGCTCGCCCCTGGTCGGCCCAGGGGCGAGTCAGCACTTACTGCGCGATGGTCTTCACCGAAACGCCGCGCTCGATGGGGGTGGACGTACGCCCATACACGTCCTCGAAGCGCTCGATGTCATCCTCGCCCAGGTAGCTGCCGGACTGTACTTCGATGATTTCCAGCGGGATCTTGCCCGGGTTGCGCAAACGGTGCACCGAGGCAATCGGGATGTAGGTCGACTGGTTCTCGGTCAGCAGGAACACGTTTTCGTCACAGGTCACCTCGGCCGTGCCGGACACCACGATCCAGTGTTCGGCGCGGTGGTGGTGCATCTGCAGCGACAGGCTGGCACCCGGCTTGACGGTGATGTGCTTGACCTGGAAACGGCCGCCCATGTCCACCGAGTCGTACGAGCCCCACGGGCGATAGACTTCCAGGTGGTTCTGGGTTTCGGTGCGGCCCTGCTCGTCGAGGGTCTTGACCATCTGCTTGACGCCCTGGACCTTGTCCTTGTGGGCAATCATCATCGCGTCCTTGGTCTCGACTACCACGATGTTTTCCAGGCCAATCACCGACACCAGCTTGCCGTTGCCGTGGATCATGCAGTTGTGGCTGTCCTGCACCACCACGTCGCCCTTGGTAACGTTGCCGTTGTCGTCTTTCTCGTGCACTTCCCACAGCGACGACCAGCAGCCGACGTCGCTCCAGCCGGCCGACATCGGCACCACACAGGCACGCTGGGTCTTTTCCATTACCGCGTAGTCGATGGAGTTGTCCGGGCAGCAGGCGAAGGTGGCTTCGTCGATGCTCAGCACATCGCCGTCTTCTTCACTGCGCTCCAGGGCCAGCACGCAGGTGTCATAGATGTCGCCATCGTGCTTTTTCAGCTCCTCGAGGAAGCGGCTGGCGCGGAACAGGAACATGCCGCTGTTCCAGAAATAACCACCGGCCTGGACGAACTCGGCGGCGCGTTTTTCGTCGGGCTTTTCGACGAACTGCGCAACCCGCGCCACGCCTTCGGGCAGCAGCGCATCCTGGCTGGAACGGATGTAGCCGTAGCCGGTTTCCGGTTTGGTTGCCGGCACACCGAACAGCACCATCTCGCCACGCTCGGCAGCCACGGTGGCCAGGGCCAGGGCACGTTGCAGCGCCTTCTGGTCATCGATCACGTGGTCGGCAGGCAGCACCAGCATCAGATCGTCGCGGCCTTCGTTGACCAGCTTCATCGCCGTCATGGCCACGGCCGGCGCGGTGTTACGGCCGAACGGCTCCATCAGGATGCCCTGGGTTTCCAGCTTCAGCGCGGCCAGCTGCTCCTGGACGATGAACTTGTGGTCCTTGTTGCAGACCACGATCGGCGTGTCCATGCCCTCGAACACCAGGCGCTCGATGGTTTGCTGGAACAGGGTGTGTTCGCCGGTCAGGGCGAGGAACTGCTTGGGGAACTGCTTGCGCGACAGAGGCCACAGACGCGAACCGCTACCACCAGAAAGAATTACCGGGATCATCATGTTTCTCCAATAGTCGTTTAGAGGCAGGGGAATCAGTTGCTAGCCACGGGGCGAGTTACCCACACCGGCGACAAGGCGTTGCCGGAACCCGTTACGTACAGCACTGCGGCTTCGCCGCGCTCCAGGGCGACGGGTTTCACGTCACCCACTTTCTTGTCTCCTTGGTACAGCGCCAGGCTGACTTTGACCGGGTTGATTTCGCGCTCACCACGGCCGTTGGCGGCCACCGGCTTGACCACTTCGGTCTTGCCGTCGGCGGTTTTCAGGGTCAGCTGCTGGTCGCTCAGGTTCTGTACGCGCACCAGGGCTTTCTGCTTATTCTTGAATGGCGGTTCTTCGATCAGCTGCGGGTTGCCGCTGCTGCTGTTGACCAGGGTGTAGTACTTGTCCGAGGCCAGCTTGACCGGCACGCTCTTGCCACCGACCTGGGCGGTGTAGTCCCCGCCTGGCAGGAAGCTGAAGTCGCTGCTGGCCTGGGCGCCTACCTGTTTGATCTGGGTGTTGCCGACCGAGGCCGCAGCCGGGGCGCTGGCCGCGTTGTACAGGCGCACGAACGTCGAACCTTTCGGCGCGCTTGGGCCATACAGTGCGGCGTCGGCGCCGGCGAAGGCCTGCATCGAAGCAAGGGAAAGGCCGGCCGCGAGGGTGAGGGCTTTGGCAATGGAAGTCTTGGTAGTCATGTGCATTTCCTCTCTATCAATCAGTGGTCTGTCCGGGTGGACGACAGGGCCAGGTTTTCTTCGGATTTACGGGAGTTTTTCAGCTGCGCGATCCACTGCGGATCGAAGCTGCTGAGGTCGTTTTTCATTGGCAGATAACGTTCGGGGAATTCCCACACCACGACTTGTGGCGCGGCGTTCTTGAAGGCGTCGCTTTGCAGGTACTTGAGCATTGGCAGCAGCGGACCGTGGCCGTCTTCGGCGTAGTTGGCGATGTCGCTGTGCAGCGCCTGCTGCAGCGCGCCCAGGAAGTTCCAGTGCGGGTTGGCGCTGTAGCTGGTACCTACCAGGGCGACCGGGATCTGGGTGTCGGCGAACAGGGCATCGTCGCTTTCGCCTTCGCTCTCGGCTGGCCGCGTTGTGCGTTGCTGCAGGTTGTCGGGGCTCGGCAGCAGGTTGCTGAACAGCGGGTCCAGGGGCAGGAAGTTGGTCAGGTCGCCTTTGTAAGGGGCGGTGTTGCCGGCCTCGGTGATGAAGGTTTGCGGGGCGCCATTGAGCAGGTTCTGGCGGCTGACCGCTTCGGCCAGTGCCTGCGCCGCCACTTCGGCGCCCATCGGTGTCCAGTGGGTGTCGGTGCGCAGGAACACCTGGCCGCGGGCCTTGGCTTGCTCCAGCGGGGCCATCAGGTCTGGGGCGAAGACGTTGGCCTGGCGTGCGTGGGCATGGAACTGGTTGTACAGATCTTCATGCAGGCTGGCAGGCTGTTCCTTGCCGACGTACTCGGCATAGACCCGTGCCTTGGCCGGTACGATCGCCAGCACCAGCTGGCTGCCGTGTTGCTGCAAGGTGTCGCGTACGCCACGGATCAACGCCAGGTTCTCCTGCATCAACTGCTCGGCACCGGCGGTGGGCTTGAACTCCTCGTCGCTGAACAGCCACTGGTCACGGCCCAGCACCACGCCGGGGCGGCCTTCGTTGAACAGCTTGAAGTCCATCGCCGCCCACAGGTTGGTGCCCAGGCGCTTGATCGGGAACTCAGCGTCGTAGTGGGTCTCGGCAGCCTTGGCCAGCTTGCCGTTGAGCAAGGTCATCTGCTCGGTGCGCTGGAAGCTCTGCAGGCCACCAGTGGACCAGGCGCCCATGCCAACCAGCAGGCCGAGGAACGACAGCGAATAGGTAATGCGTAATGTCCGGGTCATGTCATCAACCTCAGAACTGGAAGTAAAGGAACGGCGAGTAGCTCTGCGCCGAAAGCTTGAGGATCGAGGCCACGAACAGCAGCAGCACCAGCGCGCGGGTCATTACCCGGGTCCAGTCCAGGCCGAGCGAGCCGTCGCTGTTGACTTGCACCGGGGTGGCCTTGGGGGTCGGCTTGGCGTTGCGGTAGAAATCGCGCAGCCCGAAGAACGCCAGGGTGAGGTAGGCGATCACCAGGGTGGCGACCTGCAGGCCGGTCAGCTGGGCGCGGTTGAGTTCCGACAGCTGCCAGTCGCCGAAGCTGAACATGGCGCCATACATGCGTGCGGCGACGTGCAGGTTCTCGGCGCGGAAGATCACCCAACCGACCACCACCAGCAGGAAGGTGAAGGCCCACTTCACCGGGTTGAAGCGCTGTGGGTTGGTGTCGATGCCCAGCGCACGCTCGATGGCCAGCCACATGCCGTGCCAGGCGCCCCAGATGATGTAGGTGAAGTTGGCGCCGTGCCACAGGCCGCCCAGCAGCATGGTCAGGAACAGGTTGCGGTAGGTGTTGAAGGTGCCTTTGCGGTTACCGCCCAGGGTGATGTACAGGTAGTCGCGCAGCCAGGTCGACAGGCTGATGTGCCAGCGCCGCCAGAACTCGGTGATCGACTGGCTGATGTACGGCTGCTTGAAGTTTTCCATGAAACGGAAGCCCATCATCAAGCCCAGGCCGATGGCCATGTCGCTGTAACCGCTGAAGTCGAAGTACAGCTGCGCGGTGTAGGCCAGCGCGCCGAGCCAGGCGTCGCCGGTAGTCGGGTTTTGCAGGGCGAAACAATGGTCGGCTACGACCGCCAGGGTGTCGGCGATGAACACTTTCTTGATGAAACCCTGCATGAAGCGGGTGCAGCCTTCGGAGAACTTGTCCAGGGTGTGGGTACGGTTGTTGAACTGGTCGACCAAGTCCTTGAAGCGCAGCACGGGGCCGGCGATCAGGTGCGGGAAGATCGCCACGAACGCCGCGAAGTCGATCAGGTTGCGGGTGGCCGGGGTGTCGCCGCGGTACACGTCGATGATGTAGCTGATCGACTCGAAGATGTAGAACGAGATACCGATCGGCAGCAGCACGTGGGTCAGGATGAACGGCTCCAGGCCAAACGAACTGATGATCGCGTTGAGGCTGTCGACGCCGAAGTTGGCGTACTTGAAGTAGCCGAGGATTGCCAGGTCGACACCTACGCCGAGCAGCAGCCAACGCTGTGCCGGCTTGGTGCGCACGCCGGCGGCACCGACTTTCAGGCCGATCCAGTAGTTCCACAGGGTGACCCCGGCGAACAGGGCCAGGAAGTCCACCCGCCACCAGGCATAGAAGATGTAGCTGGCGATCAGCAGCAGCAGGTTGCGATAACGTTGCCCGCTCAAGTAGTACAGGCCGAGGAATATCGGCAAGAACAGGAACAGGAACACGTTGGACGAGAAGACCATCCCGGTTCTCCTAATTTGTTCACAGCATCCAGGGCAAAGCGCCCCCCAAACCCCCCAGCAAATAACTGGAAGGCAATTAGGTCCCTGTGGGAGCGGGCTTGCCCGCGAAGGCGTCAGTGCAGACAACGCCATCACCCTCACGGGCCTATTCGCGGGGCAAGCCCGCTCCCACAGGGATCACACCCACATCGGGGTATTACTTTTTGCTCTCTGCACTCGGGTCGTAGACCCGGGTCACATCGCCCCCCAGCCGGAAGCTGTTGAACGGTTGCATGTCGTGCTTGCGCTCGAGCGTGTCACCGACGCACTGGTACAGCGCGCACCAGGGCTCGAGCCAGGCGTATTTGCTGTCGACCTTGAGGTCTTTCATGTCCTGCTTTTCACCCGCACGTTCAGCGAAGTGACGTGGGTCGCGGGCGCCGTACAGCACGCCTTCGCCCAGACGCTGCAGGGCGAAGTTGTTCTCGCTGCGCAGGTCCACCTGGTTGGCCTGGGCGAAGCTGGCGATCATCGCCAGCGGTGGCAGGGCGTAGTTGTGATAGGCCAGGGCGCGTTGCTTGCGCTTGACCTCGTTGGGCAGGAAGCCCTGCTCATCGACCTGGTTGGCGCCAACCTTGAACTCCTTCACTGCCCAGTCGAACAGGTCACGGCGGTCCGTCGCCACCGCTGTCGCCATCACCGACCATGCTGCCCAGTAGCTGTGGTTGTTGATCTTCTCCAGCGGCAGGTCGCTCCAGTCGCGCACGGTCTGCTCGGCCAGGCGGGCCAGCCACTTCTCGATCAGCTCGGCTTCTGCCTGGTGCGCCGCCAGTGGCTGGGCGTTGGAAAATTTCAGGCGCAGCCAGGAACCGCTCATGCTGCCCAGTGCCCATTTGCGCATCGACTTGCCGGTGTGGTTGTAGTCGGTGGACAGCAGCGCATTGGCGCGTGCCCAGCTACCCAGCCAGGCCAAGGTGCAGTCGAGCTGAGCCGGGCGACCGTCACGCATGTACTGGCCGACCATCTTGCTCACGCCTTTTTCAAGGGTGGTGATGTCTTCGGTAGACTTGCGAAAGGCCTTTTCCGAGGCAACGTTGAGGGTCGCCCGTGCCTTGTCCGAGCCTTCGTACTTGCTGCGGAACTGCAGCGCGCCGGTGTACGGTTTGGGCGCCGCTTCGCAGCGGAAATTGCCATCGCCCGTCTTGAGCTTTTCGATGCCCTCGTAGTACCCCTGCGGTGGCACCAGCGCAGCCTGTGCAGCGCCGCCAAACAGCGCCAGGGCAAGCAGGGCAGGGCTGAAGATTTGCTTGAATGCAGTCATTGGTCGCCTCACTGGCCGGCCTGCGCGGTTTGCGCTGGCACGGCAAAGTTGTTGCGTTTGCAGAGCTTGGCCTCGACCTTCTGGGTACCGTTCTCCGGGCCCTGCACCTCGAATGCCAGCAGGCTCTGGCTGGCCCAGTCCTCGTCTTCGCGCATCTGGAAGACAAAGCGCCCATCGGTGTCGGAGGTTTCCGGTTTTTCCAGCTTGATGTCCTCATGGCGGCCGTTGAGGTACCAGAGGGTGGCCTGCAGCACCTTCACCGACGGGTCTTCGAACTTGACGTCCATCTGCAGGTTGCGGTTGACCAGGTCTTTGATCACGCCGCCCTTGCCGTTGACCATCAGCTCGTTCTTGCCGGGCTTGAGGGTGGTGCTGGCGCTCATCAGGGCCGGGCGGTCGTCACAGCCGTCGTCCAGCAGGCCAAGGATTTGCCGCCAGATGGTTTCCTGGTCCAGGCGGTACAGTGGGGAGAATTCCCAGATCAGAATCTTCGGCGGGTTCTTCTGGAATTCCTCGCTGCCCAGGTACTGGATCATCGACCCCTCCAGGCCACCGCCAGGGAAGGCGACGTTGAGCACGTCGGCGCCGATGTATTGCTCGAGGAAGCCCGAGAAGTTGTAGTTCTTGCCGCTGTGGCTGGTGCCGACCAGGGTGATCTGCGCGTTGCCGCCATCGCCGAACAGGTCGTCGCCGCCACCGCTGGAGCCCTTCGGCTCGGTGGCGAACTGGTCCATGTACTGCACGGCGTAGCTGGTGCCACACAGTTGGCCGGCGACGTTGTGCAGGGTGCCGGTCTTGCCCATGCGCCCGGACTTCTTCGTCTCGAATTCCTTGCGCGGGATACCTTCGAAGGCCGGCATCTTGTGCACGGTGTCGGCCACGATCTTCGCCGCGCGCTGTGCACCGTAAGGCGTCCAGTGCTGGTCGCCACGGAAGTAGAAGTCCTTGCCCTGGTCGGCGGCGGCCAGTTGCTCGTTGGTCAGCGGTGACAGGTCAGGCACGTTGTAGCCCATGCTGGCGAAGCGCTTGAGCATGGCCTGGTAGTTGCCCAATGCCTTCTGGTAGTCGAACGCGGCTTTTTCGGCCGGGTTGAGCATATTGCGGTTCACCAGGCCGCGGGTCGGCTGGTACACCACCACCAGTTCCACACCGCGTTTCTTGAACGCGTCATGCACTTGCTGCAGGCGCTTGTAGCCGGCCGGGGTGGTATTGAACTCGGTACGCAGGTCCTCGCGGGTACGGAACAGCCAGTCGCCCTGGGCCTGCACCAGCGTGGTGAAGTTCTGCTGGTAGCGGGTGGTGTAGCGGCTGGCATCGTGCGCTTCCGGGCACAGCTGGCAGCACGGCTCAGCGCTGAAGGTCGGGGCCTTGACGTCTTCGGCGCGTACGCCCTGGCTGATTGCCAGAAGGGCGGCGGACAGGCCCAGCAGTTTCATCAGGTGTGGAGTCATGGTCTGGGCTTCCTTAATCGATCATTTCGGTCTGGCGTTCGACCGGGTCGATCAGCACAGCCTTCTGCTGGCGTACCAGCAGGTCGAGGATTTCGTCCTGGCGTTCGCCGAGGATGCCGTTGAGGCTGATGCCACTGGCCTTGCGCGGGGCGAGCATGGACACCTTGTACAGCTCGACCGACAGTGGCGAGTCGATCGACAGCGGGCCAGAGCCGTTGGCTGCCAGCTCGCCACCCACCAGAATCAGCGACACCTTGGTGTCGAACGGGTCGAGGGCGATGTCGCGGTCGGTGTCGGACAGGTCTTTGATGTGGCCATATACGCCGACCAGGCCGTTGGCCATGGCAACGTTTTCGTACAGCCGGATGTTCACGCTGTTGCGCACGCGGATGCCGTGGCGGCGGTTGTTGATCAGCTTGTTGCCCCAGATCAGGTTGTCGCCGCTTTCGTACAGGGTGATACCGTCAGTGTGGTTGCGGTAGATCTCGTTGTAGGCCACCAGGTTGTTGACGCTGTTACGGTCGATCACCACGCCGGAGAGCTTGTTGTCGTAGCTCTTGTTGTTGATGATCCAGCTGTCGTTGACCTCACGCGAGACGATGATGCCGTGCTTCTTCTTGGTGCCGTAGACGGTATTGCCGGCAATGATCAGGCGGTGTGAACGGTCGTGGGGGTCGATGCCGTAGACGATGTTGTCGCGGTAGGTACTGTCCTTGACCACGAAGTCCTGGGTTTCGTAGCAGTAGAAGCCGTACCACATGTCACTGAATTCCGAGCCGATGATCCAGCCGGTAGGTTCAGGACGGCCCATGCGCTTGGCCATGTTCGGCGTGTACTGGGAAATGCTCACACCGTACGATTTGGACTTGGCGTAGCCGAAACTGGCCATTTTCGTATTGACGATGTAGGTCTCGGTACCGCCCCACGACAGCAGGAACGGGCGAAACTCCTTTGGCGAGCGGAAGGTCGCCGGGCCGTTGTCCTTTTCCCGCCAGCCGGTCACCTGGGTGTCAGTGACGAACAGCTTGCCGTCGTTGACCAGGAACGAACCGCCTTCCTGCGACAGGCGCAGTTGCTTGACCTTGCCGTCGATCTCGAGGATGCCCTTCTGCCCGACCACGATCGGCAGGCGCGCCAGGTACACGCCCGGTTCGACCTCCCTGAGGTACTGCGCAGGGACCTTCTTGCTCAGTTCGACCAGGTCGACATGGCCGTCATCGATGAAGATCGCCTGCGGGATGCCATGCTGACGCTGGACCCACTCGGCAGCCTTGTTGTCGCCGCCGACGAATTCCTTGAGGGTGTCCTCCTGGAACATGCGGCGCAGGCTGACCTTGCCCTTGTGGCTGCGGTCGATCTTCTTCTGCACGGCCTGGGCGGTGTAGCCGCTCAGGTCGGGCAGCTTGGGCGGGTCCATCTGCAGCGGCTCGATCGGTGCGCTGGCCACGGTGTAGGTCTTGGCCTGCTGCAATTCCTTGGCGATTACCTTGGGTTCTGCTGCGACGGCCAGGCCCGAAGCCAGCAACAGGGCGCTGGCCAACAGGCTGTGACGTATGTGCGGGTGAAGGTTCATCAGGTTTCTCCCGGCCTTAGAAGCGCCAGATCACGTCGACGAAGGCGCGGTGCATGTACGAGTCCGTTTCCTTGCCGTAGGCATCGCCCGGCTTGAACACGCCGGCACGCAGGCGCACCAGGGCGGACGGCTCGTCGATCGCCTGGCTCATCGAAGCCGGCAGCAGGCCTTGCTTGAAGTACTTGGTGACGACCACGTCCATTTCCTGGCCAAGGTCCTTCTCGCCGTCGACCAACTGACGATTCACGCCGTTGTCGTCGACCGCGGCATTGATGCCGCTGGAGCCGATGTTCTGGTTACCGTCGACACGCCAGAACTTGTGGTAGATCAGGCTGGCGTCGTAGTCGTCGCGCAGCTGCCACGAAGCGAACAGGGTGGCTGCCTGCAGGTTGCCCAGTTCGCCGCGGAACGCTTCGCCGAAGCGGTGCACGCGCGAGCGGGTGCCGGTGAAGTTGGAGCGGTTGCTCTCCAGGCCGGTCTGCTCGAAGTTGTTCGAACCATCATCCCCGCCGCCGCCGCTACCGCGGGCGTACGCAGCGCCGACCTGCCATTGCGGGTCAAGGCGCAGGCGGATACCGAGGTCGGTTGCCCAGGCGTTGACGTCACCGCTCTGCTTGCCGGTGGCGACCTGGTCGTCACCCACCTGCTGGGTGCTCAGCTTGTCGCGGTCACCGGTCAGCCAGGTAACGCTGCCCCAGTAATTCACGGTGTGGTCGTTGCGCCAGTTGTAGGCGTCGCTGTTGGCCTCCAGGCCCAGCCAGGTGAGGTCGCCAGTGCGGGTCTTGTCCAGCGCGTCGACGGTTTCGCCGGGGTTCTTCAGGCTGCCGCTGTCATGTGTGTGGTGAGCGCGCAGGCCAACCCAGTGGCCTGGGGTCCACTGCGTGGCGATGTTGCCGTAGACGTGCGTGCGATCCTTGTCTTCCGGTGCCAGCTCGGTGAGGTCGGTGCGGTATTCGCTGAAACGCTGGGCTACGCCAAGGTCGGCCTTGAGCAGGGTGGTGTCGAAGGTCCAGTTCAGCGCTTCGATGTTGGTGTCGCGCCACATGCCATCGTCGCTGCGCAGGCGCTGGCGGCCGAAGCGCAGTTGTTCGCCAGGGTAGGCGGTCAGGCCGCTGTAGCCGACCCAGAATTCGCGCATGGCCAGGTAACTTTTGTCTGGTTTGCGGCTGTCGTCGCCGGTGTCGGTGGTGGTGCCGTCGTCGTTCTGGCGCAGGGTGTCGGTTTCGATGGTGTCGGTAGCCGCTACCGCCTGGCCCATCGCGTAGGCGCTCCAGTTGCCGCGCTCGCCATACACCCAGGGGCGCAGGTCCAGGCCCAGGCCGTTGACGTCGCCGCCAGAGCGGGTGCCGAGGTCACGGTCGTCTTCCGACTGGCCGGTGATTTTCACGTCCAGGCCAAAGTTTTTTTCAGCGGTCATTTCCGCCAGGGTCGGGCAGGACCACAGCAGGGCGAAGCTCAGGCCGATGCCGGCTTTCACGAAGGGATTGAGCGTCATAGCGAGTCCTCACCGTCTACTTCTTTTTCGTCGTCTTGCAGGGCTTCGATGGCCAGGGTGCTGCTGGCGCCCTGGCTCATGCTGCCGCGCGCCTGTTTCTCTTGCGCCAGCAGTTGCTGGGCCTGGCTGCGCTGGTCAGGGGTCAGTTGCTGGTCGAGCTGCTGGAGCATTTCTGTCGATTGCGGCGTCGGGTTGGCCTGGGACAACTGCGCGAATACCCAGGCATTGCCCGGTTGCGGGCGAATGCCGTGGCCTTCGCTGAACAGCTGGGCCAAGGCATAGTCGGCGCTGTTCTGCCCGCCACGGGCGGCGGCCAGCAGGTGGTCGACGGCCTTCTGTGGCTCGACGTTGCCGAGGTAGCCACGGCGGTACAGCTGGCCCAGGTAGTAATGGGCGCTGATTTCACCGGCAGCGGCGGCAGCCTGCAGGTGTTGCTCGGCTTTCTTGGCGTCAGCCGGCAGGGTCTTGCCTTCGTAGTACAGGCGGCCCAACAGCAATTCAGCGCGTGGCTGTTCGGCTTCGCGGCCCTTGTCGATGTAGGCCAGCAGCTGGTCGGTGTCGCCCAGCTCGGGGAAGTCGTAGACCAGTTGCGCCAGGCTGACCCAGGACGCCGGGTTGGCAGGCGCCACTTGCTCCAGCAGCGCCTTGGCGGTTTTTTCGTCGGTCTGGCCAAGGCTACGGTCGGCCAGCACACGGGCCACGCTGTCAACCCGGGTGGCCGGCACTGCGCCGCGGGCGTAGGCGGCCTTCAGCTGGGCGAGCAGGGCGGCCTGCTGGTCGGCCTGGCCCCGTTTCTGGTACACGGTGGCCAGTTCGACGTAGCAGATGTCGGTGCTGTTCAGCGCCGCCTTGCAGATTTTTTCCACTTCGCCCAGGTGCTGGTCGTAGGTGCCCTGAGTGCGGTACAGCAGTACCTGGGCCAGGCCCGCTTCCGGGTTGCCGGCGGCGCGCCACTGGTCGATCTGCTGCTGGGCGTTGACCTTGGGGAAGCTCTGCGGGTAGCTGAGGTAAAGCATCGCCAGTGGGATCAGGGTGTTGCTTTCGCCTTGACTGGCCGCTTGCTTGAGCAGGGTCTCTGCTTCTTCGCGCTCGGCCTGGGTGCTGTCGGGCTTGGCCACCAGCAGGCGGCCGAGGCGGGCCTGGGCCCGCGGCGAGGTGGCGGCCGCGGCGCGATAGGTGGCCTCGGCTTCCTTGATCTGCGACGGGTCGCGGGTGGCCACCTTGATGTCGGCCAGGCCCACTTGCGCCTCGCTGTAGCCCAGGTCAGCCAGGGCCTTGTAGTTGCGCTCGGCCAATGCCGTGTCACCGCGCTTCATGGCCTCGTTGGCCAAGCGCTGGTCGGGCAGGCCGGCACAGCCGGCCAGCGTGATGGCGGCAGCCAGGGCACACAGGCCCAGGCTTGCGCTCTTCTTGTAGGGAATCATGCGGTGATCCTCTTACAGGCCACGGGCCACGGCTTTGTCGATCAGCCAGTTCAGCGATGGACCGCGGTCGCTGTTGACCGACGCTGGGCGGCCGGCCAGTTCGGCAGGCAGGCTGCTGTCAGGCTTGATCTGCACGCGAATGTCGGAAGCCAAGTCTTCGCTGTTGAGGCTGGCACTGCTGATGATCTGGCCGGTGCGCACTTCGTCTTCGCCGGCGACCTGGAAGTTGACCCGGGTGCCTGGCTTGACCTCGTCGAACTGGCGGTAGCTGAAGCGTGCCTCGACCATCGGGTTGGTGGTGCGCGGGATCAGCTGGAAGATCGGTTGGCCCTTGGCGGCGTATTGGCCGTCATCCACCAACTGGCGGGCGACTACGCAATCGCATGGGCTGGTGAGGGTGCCGGACAGCTGCTTGCCGAACAGTTCCTCGATCTTCGCCGGCTCCAGTTGCGTGTCGTCGAGGTTGCCCTTGAGCATGTCCAGCATGCTGGTGGTGAAGCTGGCCAGTGGCGCGCCCTTGGCGATTTGCCCGCCGCTTTCCACCAGGCTGTTGACGGTGCCGTCGCGGGGCATGGTGACGTTGGTGGTGGGTACCGCGACCACGCCGGCTTCGGCGTGGCTGACGAAGTACATGCCGTAGAGGGACTTGGCGACGAAGCCGAAGGCCGCGATGCCGACCACGAACACGCCGAGGGTGACGGTGACTGCTTTGAGCCTGCCGAAGGCGCTCAGGCCACTGCCGCCGTCCTTCTGCTTGCGAGCCTTGGTGAAATTGTCGCGCTGCAGGGTGCTGAGTACGTCACCAATGCTGATCAGCTCACCGGACAGGTGGCTGGTGATGATGTGCCGCAGTGTGGCGATGTCGCGTGGCTCAAGGTTCTGGAACTGCGCACCGGTACGGCCGCTGCTCGGGTTGTAGGAGCGCACCTGGAACTCGATGTCGATCGACAGGCCCAGGTTGTCGACCACGAACTGCAAGCGCCCGCGCAACACATCACCCACATTCAATGGCTGCTTGGTGTGAAAACTCAAGCCACCGGCGGAAAGGTCATCGACCTTCACTTCGTGGGTCTGGCGCTGGGCGTCAAGGAAACGCAGCTTGGCGGGAATGCGTACCCGGGCGTGTTGGCGCTGGGCTTCGGACTCATGCACGACATTGACGTTCACGGCGGTATTCATGGTGGTTTGTTCCTGTTAGATCCGATCCGGGTTGGGCTCACACGACCATGAACAGCACAGCAACGAAGATGCTGGCAGCCGAGAAGGTCATGGTCCGCGAGGACCAGGTGTTGAACCATTGTTGAAAGCTGGCGAGGTCACGCTTGAGGGCAGTGGGCTGACGCGTCCACGACTGCTTGTCGAGGCGGAAGAACACGTAGATCTTCATCAGCGCGCCGATGATCTGGTTGTAATAGAGAATCAGCGGGTAGGCCGGGCCTACGTTGTGGCCAGAGCACAGCAGCATGACGGTGAGGATCAGGCGGGTGATACCGATCCACAGCAGGTACACCAGCAGGAAGGCCAGGCCGAACTTGAGGCTGGCGATTACCGCCACGGTCAGGCCCAGCAGGCTGGTCCACATCGACACACGTTGGTCGAACAGCACGATGCTGGTGAACAGACCCAGGCGGCGAATGCCCAGCCCGAGGGCACGCGAGTTCTGCCGCAGGTTGTTGCCATACCAGCGGTACATCAGCTTGCGGCTGGCCTTGAGGAAGCTCTTCTCAGGCGGGTGCTCGACCGTGTTGATGGCGGCGTCCGGCACATAGAAGGTGTCGTAGCCCAGGCGCATCAGGCTAAACCAGCTGGACTTGTCGTCACCGGTAAGGAACTTGAAGCGGCCCAGGCGCCAGTGCATCAGCGAGTCGCTTTCGACGTCGGCAATGAACTCGGGGTTGGTCACCACACTGGCGCGGAACATCGACATGCGCCCGGTCATGGTAAGCACGCGCTTGGACAGGGCCATCGAGCACATGTTGATGTGGCGCTGGGCGAAGCGCAGCTTGTGCCACTCGCTCATGATGTAGCCGCCGCGCACTTCGCAGAACTCATTGGTGGTCAGGCCGCCGACATTGGGGAACAGCTTGAACCACGGTACGGTCTTGCGCACCACGCCATCGGCCAGCACGGTGTCACCGTCGATCACCGCCACCACGGCGTTCTCGTCCGGCAGCATGCGCGAGATGGCACGGAAGCCGTAGGCCAGGCCATCACGCTTGCCGGTGCCGGCGATACGCACGATGTCCAGCTTTACGTGGGCCGGCGGGTTGTACTTGGCCCACAGGCTCTTCACCAGCAGTTCATCGGACATTTCCACCAGCGAGCAGACCACGGTGGTGGGGAAGCCGCAGTTGATCGCCTCGCGTATCACCGAGCTGTACACCTGGGCGGTGGTCAGCGCTTCGATACGGAAGCTGGTGACCATCAGGTAGACATGCGACGGGTCGGCGGCATTGCCCATTTTCTGCACCTTGCGGCGCAGGTACGGGTACACGCCGTAGAGGAAGATCATGCCGCGGATGAAATGGGTGGCGCCCATGGAATAGCGCCAGATGCCGACTGCGCCGACCAGGAAGATGAAGTGCTTCGACTGCGAGTCGAAGATATCGGCTGGCAGGGCCAGGGCGATCAGCATGAGCAGGCTCATGTAGAGCAGCCACCCGGCGCACTGCAACAGCACTGTCTGGAGCCTTTGCATGTTCAGCATCCGTCGAGAATTCGGGGGAAGGTGGGCAGCGCAAGCGCTGCGGCTTGCGCTGCCCGGCCAGGCACTTACCAGCAGATGCCTTCGGTGCGGCTGGTGGTGCAGGTCGGGTTGCTCATGAAACCGACCAGGTCGATCACCTGTTTGCCGGCCGGGGCTTGCTGGGCCAGGGCACGGAACTGCTCGTCACGGTTGCCGAGGACGATGATGTCGGCGTTGTCGATGACTTTCTGGAAGTCGGCGTTGAGCAGGGACGACACGTGCGGGATCTTCGACTCGATGTAGTCCTTGTTGGCGCCGTGAACACGGGCGTACTGGACATTCTCGTCGTAGATATCCAGCTGATAGCCCTTGCCGATCAGGCGCTCGGCCAGTTCCACCAGCGGGCTTTCGCGCAGGTCGTCGGTGCCGGCCTTGAAGCTCAGGCCAAGCAGGGCGACCTTGCGCTTGTCGTGGGCTTCGATCAGCTCGAAGGCGTTCTGCACCTGCGATTCGTTGCTGCGCATCAGCGAGTCGAGCAGCGGTGCCCGCACGTCGAGGCTGGCGGCACGGTAGGTGAGGGCGCGCACGTCTTTGGGCAGGCACGAGCCGCCGAAGGCGAAGCCAGGGCGCATGTAGTACTGCGACAGGTTGAGCACCTTGTCCTGGCAGACCACGTCCATCACCTCACGACCATCCACGCCGACGGCCTTGGCAATGTTGCCGATCTCGTTGGCGAAGGTGACCTTGGTGGCGTGCCACACGTTGCAGGTGTACTTGATCATCTCGGCCACTTCGATCGGCTTGCGGATGACCGGGGCGTCGAGTTCTTCGTACAGGGCCTGGAGAATGTCGCCGCTGGCGCTGTCCAGTTCGCCGATGACGGTCATCGGTGGCTGGTCGTAGTCCTTGATCGCGGTACTTTCACGCAGGAATTCCGGGTTGACCGCAACGCCGAAGTCGACGCCGGCCTTTTTGCCCGAGCAGTCCTCGAGGATCGGGATGACCACGTTCTTCACGGTGCCTGGCAACACGGTGCTGCGCACCACGATGGTGTGACGGCGGGTGGTGTCACGCAGTACGTAGCCGATTTCGCGGCATACCGACTCGATGTACTCCAGGCCCAGGTCGCCGTTCTTCTTGCTTGGGGTGCCCACGCAGATCATCGACACGTCGCTGGCACGGATGGCTTCGGCGAAGTCGGTGGTACCACGCAGTCGGCCGTTGGCGATGCCCTGTTGCAGCAGTGCTTCCAGGCCAGGTTCGACGATGGGCGACTTGCCCTGGTTGATCAGGTCGATCTTGGTGCTGGACACGTCCACACCGATCACTTCATGGCCACGCGCCGTCAGGCAGCCTGCACAGACTGCACCCACATAACCCAAACCAAAGATGCTGATACGCATCGCTATCACCTCATGTGTTTATCACGCCGACGCCTCCGCAGAGAGCCGGGCTGGGTTGATTAACAACAGTTTTCGGGCGCACGGTTCCATGGCGAATGCACACTTCGCCGAGCGCAGGCAAAATAAATCCGGAGCGCAAAAAGTTATGCACTCAAAGTTGGCAGTAAAAGGCCATCAATTAAAAAACGTGCCCTGTAATGCAGCCGTCTTTATTGCAATGCGCTACTTGGCGCAGTGCTGTGCTTGTTCTTTCAAGTGGAAAAATCCTTTGAAATCAACCACTAGGACGAGTTCTGTAGGGCGCATCTCTCCTGCATGAACAGGCTTGCCAACGGTTTCGGGCCAGCCTGTCTGATTTATCAAGGCCGGTAGTGGATACCTGCCATTGTCATCTGTAAGTCATCTCTCACAGCCCGCAGGCAGGAAAATCGTTACGGCACTATGAGCGATTCGTTCTAGCAGAAGTTCCTGAGTGGGTTTCGCTCGGATGAAAGATTTCTAAATATTTATTCAGTTGTTCGCAGTTTCAATTTGATAGCACACGGGGGTTTTCCCCCCGTGTATCAAGGGTGAGACTGTTACGAGATATTTTTATGCCAGCATCCAAAAAAATTTTTCAAAATTCGTCAAAAAAGGTATGAACGGTCTTATGGCGTTTGGCGATGAGGGGAGGCGTGGCGGATTATTGGCGTCGGATTTATGGCGCGATGGCGATTTGCGAGATGCCCTTTTGCAGGGCAGGGGGATCAGGGCTGATAGGCGTTGGCCGCAAGATATGCAGCGCCTGTGAGATCGAGCGCCGCCCGCGCGGCGCTCGATCTCACAGGCGCCGAAGATCCCCTGGCGAGCACCTGGCAACCCTGATTGGTACAGCATCAGCTCACGAGAATGCCCGACACGCTTACTCGGAGGGATGATCGCGCAGGAACACCAGATGGTCAGCCTTGGACTGCTCGGCACTGTAGTAGTAACCCTGCACGTCGAACTGCTTGAGCTGTTGCGGATCGCTGATGCGCTGCTGGATGACGAACCGGCTCATCATCCCGCGGGCTTTCTTGGCGTAGAAACTGATGATTTTGTACTGGCCGTTCTTCAAGTCCTTGAAGTCGACGTTGATGACCCGGGCGTTCAGCGCGCTGCGTTTCACCGCGCTGAAATACTCGTTGCTGGCGAGGTTCAGCAGCACGTCGTCGCCCTGTTCGGCCAGGGCCTGGTTCAACCATTCGCTGATGCGCGTGCCCCAGAAGGCATACAGGTCCTTGCCGCGGGCATTGGCCAGCTTGGTGCCCATTTCCAGGCGGTAGGGCTGCATCAGGTCAAGCGGGCGCAGCAGGCCGTACAGGCCAGAGAGCATGCGCAGGTGGTCTTGCGCGTAGCTGAAATCGTCCTCGCCCAGGCTCTCGGCATCGAGGCCGGTGTACACGTCACCCTTGAACGCCAGCAGCGCCTGCTTGGCATTGGCCGGGCTGAAGTCCGGGGTCCAGCTGCCGAAGCGCGCGGCATTCAGGCCGGCGAGCTTGTCGGACAGGTGCATCAGCTCGCTGATCTGCGCCGGCGACAGTTCGCGCAGTTGCTGGATCAGCAACTGGGAGTCGTCCAGGTACTGGGGGAGGGTGAAACGCTCGGTCACCGGCGGGGTGTCGTAGTCGAGGGTCTTGGCGGGGGAAATCACCGTCAGCATCGGGTCGGCTCCTGGCATCGTTGGCCAGGAATTCTACGGGCTGTGCGGTGCAACTCCAAACTATGACGACGATAGTCACAGACCATGGCCGCAGCAGGCGCTATAGTTCGCGTTTTGCCGTTGCGGAGCCTTCAACCGTGCGCATTGCCTCTGCCTTGCTGGCCGCTTTGCTGAGCCTGGCCGTGCAGGCCGCCCCATCGCCCCCGGTCAGCCTTGACCGCAGCCTGTGGCCCGAGCAACTGGACAGCCCGGCGCTGTTCGATGTTGCCTCACGGGCAGAAATCCTGTCGTTCGCCCAGGTATTACATGAAAGTGAGCTGCTGGACGAGGCAACGCTCGCAGCGCGGCTGGGCCTGCGGCAAATCAACTTGCAGAAGGTCCGCCAGGTAAGGGCGCACATGTGGCAACGTTTGTGGGAGGGTTATCAACAGGCGCAACGCAGTTGCGAGCAGGATGCGTCGTTCTGTTACCCGGTTACGTCGATGGCGGAATTACGTACGCAAGCGGCGACGTTCGCCACCGATGTTGGCACGTTCTACACCGGATGGGTCGAGCCGAGCCATCAGTTCCATGTGCGCTACCTGGATGAACAACTGCGCAAGGCGGCCTTGCTGCCGCAGACCAGCAGCGAGGTCGAACGGCTGTCCTCGCGTGAGCGCAATGGTGATGAGCTGAACGACCGCATGTTCCTGCTGACCTTCGTCGGCGGGCCCGGGCCTGATGGCGGCAATACCGATCTGCTGACCGACTACATGCGCCGGCAAAAGATCGAGGGCATCTTCTTCGTGCTAGGCAACCGCCTGCAGCAACGCCGTGATGGTGGGGCGGCGAACGCCTTGCGCGATCTGTATGACGGGCAGTGTGCGGGTATTCAGGGCTGGGAATATCGTTCCCACGCACAGTGGACCGACTGGCAGGCGTCATTGCGCCGCAGCCAGGCGCGTGTGCAGGCCGACCTGCCGGAGCAATATGTGCCGCTGTTCCGCCCGCCCTACGGCCAGCGCCGGGCCGATGGCGAGCCGTTCATGGCCAGCCAGCAGTTGCGGGTATCGTTATGGGATATCGACGCCGAGGATGACGGGGCATTGAGCGCAGAGGCCTCGGCGCAACGCGTGCTGACCCTGATGCTGCTGTGGCGCAAGGGCGTGATCCAGTTTCATGACAGCCTGCCCAAGGCACAGCCAGCGCTGCAATGGTTGCTGCAAAACACCGCCCAGAGCGGGATTGGCTGGGAGGATTGCCGGGAATATGGATATAGCGAATAGAGGGTATGACTTCTGAGCGTAGTCCTGTCTGGCTTCGTCGCCAAGGGTCCTTCGTCAATCTGAAAAATAAACTTCAAAAACGCGTAAAAATGCTTTTTACGGTCATGGTTTTTGCGGTATGAAGAAACCAGACAGCCGATTCCTGCAGCACAGGTGGCGTCATTCAGGCCCACTTTGCCAGGTTCACTTCCCGCCCGTAGCAACGCGGATACGGGGAGCACGGCAGTCACTTTGCGGCGCAGCAGACCGCGCCGTGTGGCTTCGACATAAGGTGACCGAGTATGGATGACCAAGGACGCAACCCTTCCTCCAGCAAGCCAATCCTCTATGTGCTCGATACCAACGTCCTGATTCACGACCCCAACGCATTGCTCAACTTCGAGGAGCACCACGTCGCGATCCCGATGACGGTGCTGGAGGAACTCGACAAGCTCAAGACCGGTAAACAGACCATCGCTGCCGAATGCCGGCAGGCCATTCGCCTTATCGACCAGACCCTTGGTGACGCTTCGCCCAGCGATGTCGAGCAGGGCGTGCCGATCCAGCGTAACAAGAGTGGGCCGAAGGGCTTCCTGTCGATCCTGATGAGCCCGCGCAACGAACCCAGCAAGTTGCTGCCGGAAAACCTCAACGACAACATCATCATCAACACCCTGCTGGACGTACGCAGCCGGCGCACCGACCTGGACGTGGTGCTGGTCACCAAAGACATCAACATGCGCCTGAAGGCGCGCGCTTGTGGCATCGCCGCCGAGGACTACAGCACCGACCAGCTGGTCGATGACGTGTCGTTGCTATCCAAGGGCTACCATTCGGTCAGTGGTTCGTTCTGGGACCGCGTCAGCAAAGTCGATACCCGTCAGGAGCGTGGTCGTACCTGGCATCGTGTGCAGATGATCGACAACCTGCCAGCGGTGCACATCAATGAGTTCATCATCGACGAGCAGGGCTTCGTCGGCTGGATCAAGGGCATTCGCAACGATGAGTTGCTGCTGCTGGACCTTCATCAGGAGCCGTTGCTGCACCAGGAAGCCTGGGGCCTGAAACCCCGCGACATTCACCAGAGCCTGGCGCTGTTCGCCTTGCTCGACCCGGATATCCACCTGGTCAACCTGACGGGGGCGGCCGGCTCCGGCAAGACCATCCTGGCCCTGGCGGCAGCCATTGAGCAGACCATGGTCAGCAAGCGCTACCGGCGCATCATCGCCACCCGCAGCGTACAGGGGCTGGACCAGGAGATCGGCTTCCTGCCGGGTACCGAAGCAGAGAAGATGGAGCCGTGGCTGGGCGCCATCACCGACAACCTCGAAGCCCTGCATATGGATGACGAAAGCACCCATGGCAGCGTCGAATACATCCTTGAGCGGGTACCGCTGCAGTTCAAGTCGTTGAACTACATCCGTGGTCGAAGCTTCCAGCAGAGCCTGATCCTGATCGACGAGTGCCAGAACCTGACGCCGCACCAGATGAAAACCATCATCACCCGTGCCGGCTCCGGCTCCAAGGTGGTCTGCCTGGGTAACCTGGCGCAGATCGACACCCCCTACCTGTCCGCGACCAGCTCGGGCCTGACCTACCTGACCGAGCGCTTCAAGGACTTCCCGCATGGCGTGCACATCACCCTGCAGGGCGTGCCTCGCTCGGTGCTGGCCGAGTACGCGGAGTCGCATTTGTAAAATCCTCTAGCCGGGCAGCCTACTGCCCGGCCTCTTCGCGGGCGTGCCCGCGAAGAGGCCAAACCTACCAACACATACCTCTGCTCAAACCTGACCCACAGGTTTACACTGCGGGTTCCCTTCACAGGAGCAGAGCAGTGCTGACACATCTTGATTCCCAGGGGCGGGCCAACATGGTCGACGTCACTGAAAAGGCCGTGACCGAGCGCGAGGCCACTGCCGAGGCGCGGGTGCGCATGTTGCCGCAGACCTTGCAGATGATCGTCGATGGTGAACACCCCAAGGGCGACGTGTTCGCTGTGGCGCGCATTGCCGGGATTCAGGCGGCGAAGAAGACCAGCGACCTGATCCCGCTGTGCCATCCGCTGATGCTGACCAGCGTCAAGGTCGAACTCAGCGCCGACGGCGCGGACGCCGTGCGTATTGTCGCCCGCTGCAAGCTGGCCGGGCAGACCGGCGTGGAGATGGAGGCGCTGACCGCTGCCAGCGTTGCGGCGCTGACTATCTATGACATGTGCAAGGCTGTGGATAAAGGTATGGTCATCGAGCAGGTGCGCCTGCTGGAAAAACTCGGTGGCAAGAGTGGCCACTACAAGGTGCAGGCATGATGAAGGTCAAGGTGATGTATTTCGCCCGTTATCGCGAACTGTTGGGCGTGGATGGCGAGCGGGTGGAGGGGGCGTTCACAGTGCTCGATGATGTGCGCCAGGCCTTGGTTGCCAAGGGCGGGCAGTATGAAGTGCTGGCCGAGCAGAACCTGATGTGCGCGCGCAACGAAGAGCTGTGCAAGCTCGATGAACCGCTGGAAGAGGGCGATGAAGTGGCGTTCTTCCCACCGGTGACCGGAGGCTGAACATGGCTGTACGAGTGCAGGAAGGCGCGTTCGACGCGGGGGCTGAGACCAATGCCATGCATGCAGCCAATGTGGGCGTGGGCGCGGTGGTCGGTTTTGTCGGCTATGTGCGGGATTTTAACGATGGCCGCGAAGTGGCGGGGATGTTCCTCGAACACTATCCGGGCATGACCGAAAAGGCCCTGGCCAAGATCGTGGCCGAGGCCGAGCAGCGTTGGCCGCTCTTGAAAGTGGAGGTGCTGCACCGCATCGGTGCGCTGGAACCGGGCGAACCGATTGTGTTCGTGGGCGTGGCTAGTGCCCATCGGCAGGCGGCGTTCGATGCTTGCAACTTCATCATGGACTACCTGAAGACCCGGGCGCCGTTCTGGAAGAAGGAAAATACCCAGGAAGGGCCAAGGTGGGTGGAGGGGAAACAGAGTGACCAGGATGCGGCGGGGCGCTGGTAATCAAGGCGCCGCCGGTCGCCTGTAGGAGCGGGTTTACCCGCGAAAGGGCCGCGTAGCGGCCCCCGATAATCTGCGCATCAAAGCCGAAATCCCGGGGCCGCTGTGCGGCCCAATCGCGACACAAGGCCGCTCCCACAGATTGATCGCGTGTAGCCCGCTGAAGGTCAGTGATGATACGAGTCATCTTCACCAGCAAAGCTGATTGACACACCACTGGATGGGTGGAGGGGAAGCAGAGTGACCAGGATGCGGCGGGCCGTTGGTAATCAAGGCGCCGCTGATCCTTTGTGGGAGCAACTGTCTTGCTCGATTTCTGAAAGCTGGCGCCATCCGTGTGGGAGCGGCCTTGTGTCGCGAAAGGGCCGCGTAGCGGCCCCCGACAATCTGCGCATCAAAGCCGAAATCCCGGGGCCGCTGTGCGGCCCAATCGCGACACAAGGCCGCTCCCACAGATTGATTGCATGTAGCCTGCTGAAGGTCAGTGATGCTTGCGCGGCACCGGCTTGAGCAGCTCATCCGGCGGCATTTCACATTTGATCTTGCGGCCCAGCAGCTCTTCGATCGCCGGCAGCTGATAGGAGTCATCTTCCCCGGCAAAGCTGATCGACACCCCATCGGCTCCCGCACGCCCGGTGCGGCCAATGCGGTGCACGTAATCGTCCGGGTCTTCCGGCAGGGTGAAGTTGATCACGTGGCTGATGCCATCGATATGAATGCCACGACCTGCCACGTCAGTGGCGACCAATACGGTGATGCGCCCTTCGCGGAAGTTCTCCAGGGTACGAATACGCTTGTGCTGCGGCACGTCGCCCGACAGTTGGGCGGCATTGATGCCGTCGCGCACGAGTTTTTCCTCGATGCGCCGCACTTCGTCCTTGCGGTTGGCGAACACCATTACCCGTTCCCACTTGTTCTGGGTCACCAGGTTATACAGCAACTTGTATTTGTCGCTGCCGGCCACCGCATACACGTGTTGCTCGACCGTTTCGCTGGCCACGTTCTCCGGCTCGATCTCGACGATGGCCGGGTTGGTGGTCCACTGCTTGGCCAGGTTCATCACGTCTTCGGTGAAGGTCGCGGAGAACAGCAAGGTCTGGCGCTCGCTTTTCGGCGGGGTCTGGCGAATGATCTGGCGCACTTGCGGGATGAAGCCCATGTCGAGCATGCGGTCGGCTTCATCCAGCACCATCACCTCGACCATGTCCAGGTGCACTTCGCCGCGCTGGTTGAAGTCCAGCAGGCGGCCCGGGGTGGCCACCAGGATGTCGCAGTGGCGCGCTTCCAGGGCCTTGAGCTGCTTGTCGAAGTCCATGCCGCCAACGAAGCTCATCACGTTCAGGCCGGTGTACTTGGTCAGGGCCGCGGCATCCTTGGCTATCTGTACCACCAGCTCGCGGGTTGGTGCGATGATCAGCGCACGTGGCTCGCCCATGTAGCGTTCCTTGGGCGGTGGCGTCTGCTGCAACTGCGAAATGATCGATATAAGGAACGCCGCCGTCTTTCCGGTACCGGTCTGGGCCCGGCCAATGGCGTCCTGGCCACGCAGGGTGAAGCCCAGTACCTGCGCCTGGATCGGTGTGCAGTACGGGAAACCCAGGTCGTGGATGGCGTGCATCAGCTCGTTGGACAGCTTGAAGTCGTGGAAGCGGGTCTTGCCTTCCTGCGGCTCGACCACGAAGTCTTCCGGCTTCCACAGGCTGGCCTGCGGCTTGGGCTTGCGCTCGCGACGCGGTTTGTCCCTGGCTGGGTTGTCGGCAACTGGCGTAACGGCGGCAGGCTGTTCTGCCTTGGGGGTGGGGTTGGCGCGTTGGGCGGCCGGTTTGGTTGCCGGCCGGGCCTCGCTGGCGGGGGCGGGCGCAGGCGCAGGCGGCGTCACGCTGGCTGCCGGAGCGACGGCCTGTGGCGCAGCGTCTCCCTTGCCGAATATTTTCTTGAGTGCCTTGAGCACGATCATCTCATCAACTGGTTAAGGAATGTACGCCGGGCAGTGTAATGCAAGATTCGGGCGCGGCGTAGTGGAATAGCCCTACAACTACAGGCGGTCACCGCTTATTGCAGTTGCTTGGCCAGCCAGTCGTGGATGTCCTGCAGTTCTTCGACCACCACCTCGTGTTCCATCGGGTACTCATGCCAGCGGGCGGCCACACCCCAGGTGTTGAGGTACTCGAAGGCCGTGCGGCCCATCGAGGGGATCACTACCGGGTCGTGGACGCCATGCAGGCACAGGGCCGGGGTGCGCTGCTGGCAAGCACTCAACTGGTGCTGGTCGTTGAAGGTCGGAGCGTAGGTGGACAGGGCGATTACTCCGCCCAGTGCTTCTTGCCACTTTATATAAGCAGTGTGCAGCACCACTGCGCCACCTTGGGAGAAACCGGCAAGGAAGATCCGCGACAGGCTGACGCCCTTGGCCTGCTCAGCCTTGATCAGCGCAACCACTTGCTCGGCCGATTCTTCCAGTTGCGCTTCGTCGATGGCGCGGGCCGGGGTCATGGCCTTGATGTCGTACCAGCTGGGCATGGCGTAGCCGCCATTGATGGTCACCGGGCGGGTCGGCGCCTGGGGCATGATGAAGCGCGTGCTGGCCAGGCGCTCCTGCATGAATTCGGCCACAGGTAGGAAGTCGTAACGGTCGGCCCCCAGACCGTGCAACCAGATCACACAGGCGTCAGCGGTTTTCTGTGGTTCGAGAATCAGCGGGTTGGTCATGACTGCTCCGAAAGTGTGCGGGTCTTGTTATGGCATGCGTTAAAAGAAGGCGCTGGAAATGATTGTCGGAAAAAGAATGTCGCAACGATACAACTTTCCCTACTTGACGAGCGCTTAAACGCTACAGCCAGAAAATTTGGTACGCGCTTTGCAATTCATCCTGTGATGCAAAGGGCAGGCCGTGACGGTAACACCCTTTGTAAGCGAAGGCTGTCATAGAACAGTCCATTGCGCCAATTGACCCAATAACAAGCCAATACGGGTCGGACATGCCTCAAAAGGGTGCGGTGCAATTCCGGCTCGATACAACAAGAGCGATTTGGAGGTAGTGAATGAATGTGTTGAAAACCACCCTGGCAGTCCTTACCGCTGCCGCCGCGCTGGGCGCCGTGAGCAATGCCCAGGCCGGCGCCACCTATGATGCGGTCAAGAAGAAGGGCTTCGTCCAGTGTGGCGTGAGCGATGGTCTTCCGGGCTTCTCGGTACCTGATGCGCAGGGCAAGATCGTCGGTATCGATGCCGATGTGTGTCGCGCCGTGGCCGCCGCCGTGTTCGGCGACGCGACCAAGGTCAAGTTCAGCCAGCTCAACGCCAAGGAACGCTTCACTGCCCTGCAGTCGGGCGAGGTCGACGTATTGTCGCGCAATACCACCTGGACCAGCTCGCGCGATGCCGGCATGGGCCTGGTATTTGCCGGTGTCACTTACTATGACGGCGTCGGTTTCCTGGTCAACAAGAAGCTCGGTGTTTCCAGCGCCAAGGAACTCGATGGCGCAACCATCTGCATCCAGGCCGGTACCACCACCGAGCTGAACGTGTCGGACTTCTTCCGTGCCAATGGCCTGAAGTACACCCCGATTACCTTCGACACCTCTGACGAGAGCGCCAAGTCGCTGGAGTCCGGCCGTTGCGACGTGCTGACTTCGGACAAGTCGCAGCTGTTCGCCCAGCGCTCCAAGCTGGCCGCGCCGACTGAATACGTGGTGTTGCCTGAGACCATCTCCAAGGAACCTCTGGGCCCAGTGGTGCGTAAAGGCGATGAGGAGTGGTTCAGCATCGTCAAGTGGACCCTGTTCGCCATGCTCAACGCCGAAGAGGCGGGCATCACCTCGAAGAACGTCGAGGCTGAAGCCAAGTCCACCAAGAACCCGGACGTCGCCCGCTTGCTGGGTGGCGACGGTGAATACGGCAAGGACCTCAAGCTGCCCAAAGACTGGGTAGTGCAGATCGTCAAGCAAGTCGGCAACTACGGCGAAGTGTTCGAGAAGAACCTGGGCCAGAGCACCGACCTGAAGATCGACCGTGGCATGAACGCCCTGTGGAACAACGGCGGCATCCAGTACGCGCCACCTGTGCGCTGATGGTTGCACCCTGCGGCGGCATCCCGCCGCCGCAGGCTGTTCGAATCCCTACTGTCCGGGGCACTTCATGCAAAATCAAATCGGCGCACCCAAGGGCTTGTCCCTTAACGATCCGCGTGTGCGCGCGTGGTTGTTCCAGATCCTCACGATCGTTTTCGTGGTCGGCCTGGGCTGGTACCTGTTCCACAACACGCAAACCAACCTGCAACACCGGGGTATCACCTCGGGCTTCGACTTCCTCGACCGCAGTGCCGGCTTCGGCATCGCCCAGCACCTGATCCCCTATGTGGAATCCGACAGTTATGCGCGGGTGTTCGTCATCGGCCTGCTCAACACCCTGCTGGTCACCTTCATCGGCGTCATCCTGGCGACGATCCTGGGCTTCATCATTGGTGTGGCGCGCCTTTCACCGAACTGGATGATCAGCAAACTGGCAACCGTGTATGTGGAAACCTTCCGCAACATTCCGCCGTTGCTGCAGATCCTCTTCTGGTACTTCGCCGTGTTCCTGACCCTGCCGGGACCGCGGGGCAGCATCAACATCGACGACATGTTCTTCATCAGCAACCGCGGCCTGAACATGCCTGGCGCGTCGATGGCCGACGGTTTCTGGCCATTCGTGGTGGCCCTGGCAGTAGCGATTGTCGCGATCGTGCTGATGGTGCGCTTCGCCAACAAGCGCTTCGACGAGACCGGCGTGCCGTTCCACAAGTTCTGGGTGGGCCTGGCGCTGTTCATCGTCATCCCAGGGCTGAGCGTGTTGCTGTTCGGCAGCCCGGTCAGCTGGGAAGTGCCGCAGCTCAAAGGCTTCAACTTTGTCGGTGGCTGGGTGCTGATCCCCGAGTTGCTGGCGCTGACCCTGGCGCTGACTATCTATACGGCAGCCTTCATCGCCGAGATCGTGCGCTCCGGTATCCGTTCGGTCAGCCATGGCCAGACCGAAGCGGCGCGCTCGCTGGGCCTGCGCGAGGGCCCGACCCTGCGCAAGGTGATCATTCCCCAGGCACTGCGGGTGATCATTCCGCCGCTGACCAGCCAATACCTGAACCTGGCGAAGAACTCTTCGCTGGCGGCAGGTATCGGCTATCCGGAGATGGTCTCGCTGTTCGCCGGTACCGTGCTCAACCAGACCGGCCAGGCCATCGAGGTGATCGCTATCACCATGAGTGTCTATCTCGCCATCAGCATCAGCATTTCGCTGCTGATGAACTGGTACAACAAGCGCATTGCGCTGATCGAGCGGTGAGGATACGCCCGTGAATGCCCATGTTTTCAAACCCGATATGCCGCCACCGGTGAAAACCGTCGGCGTGCTCGCATGGATGCGTGCCAATCTTTTCTCTAGCTGGCTCAACACACTGTTGACCCTGTTCGCCATCTACCTGGTGTGGCTGATCGTGCCGCCGTTGCTGCAGTGGGCGTTGATCGATGCCAACTGGGTCGGCACGACGCGCGCCGATTGCACCAAGGAGGGCGCCTGCTGGGTGTTCGTGCAGCAGCGCTTTGGCCAGTTCATGTACGGCTATTACCCGGCCGAGCTGCGCTGGCGTGTGGACCTGACCGTGTGGCTGGCCGTGCTCGGCGCCGCGCCACTGTTCATCAAGCGTTTCCCGCGCAAAGCCTTCTACGGTCTGGGCTTCCTGGTGCTGTACCCGGTACTGGCCTATACCCTGCTGCACGGTGGGTACCTGGGCCTGGAAAACGTACCGACCAGCCAATGGGGCGGGCTGATGCTGACCCTGGTGATCGCCACCGTGGGCATCGTCGGCGCCTTGCCGCTGGGCATCCTGCTGGCACTGGGCCGGCGTTCAAGGATGCCGGCTGTGAAAGTGGTATGCGTGACCTTCATCGAGTTCTGGCGCGGCGTGCCGCTGATTACCGTGCTGTTCATGTCGTCGGTGATGCTGCCGTTGTTCCTGCCCGAAGGCATGAGCTTCGACAAGCTGCTGCGGGCGATGATCGGCGTGATCCTGTTCCAGTCGGCGTACATCGCCGAGGTGGTACGCGGCGGCCTGCAGGCCATCCCCAAGGGCCAGTACGAAGCCGCCGCGGCCATGGGCCTTGGCTACTGGCGCTCGATGGGGCTGGTGATCCTGCCGCAGGCGCTGAAGCTTGTGATCCCCGGCATCGTCAACACCTTCATTGCCCTGTTCAAGGACACCAGCCTGGTGATCATCATCGGCCTGTTCGACCTGCTGAACAGCGTCAAGCAAGCCGCCGCCGACCCGGCCTGGCTGGGCATGGCTACCGAGGGCTACGTGTTCGCCGCCCTGGTGTTCTGGATTTTCTGTTTCGGTATGTCCCGCTACTCCATGCACCTGGAGCGCAAGCTGGACACTGGCCACAAGCGTTAGGAGTTTCGAAATGAGTGAAGCGATCAAGCAGCCTGCCGGCCCCGAAGGCATCATCCAGATGCAGGGTGTGAACAAGTGGTACGGCCAGTTCCATGTGCTCAAGGACATCAACCTGAACGTGCGCCAAGGCGAGCGTATCGTGCTGTGCGGGCCGTCCGGCTCGGGCAAGTCCACCACCATCCGCTGCCTCAACCGCCTCGAAGAGCACCAGCAGGGGCGCATTGTGGTCGATGGGGTGGAGCTGACCAACGACCTCAAGCAGATCGAGGCCATCCGCCGTGAGGTGGGCATGGTGTTCCAGCACTTCAACCTGTTCCCGCACCTGAGCATTCTGGAAAACTGCACACTGGCGCCGATGTGGGTGCGCAAGATGCCTCGGCGCAAGGCCGAGGAAATTGCCATGCATTACCTGGAGCGGGTGCGTATTCCGGAGCAGGCACACAAGTACCCGGGGCAGTTGTCCGGTGGTCAGCAGCAGCGTGTGGCGATTGCCCGGGCATTGTGCATGAAGCCGAAGATCATGTTGTTCGACGAACCCACGTCGGCACTGGACCCGGAAATGGTCAAGGAAGTGCTCGATACCATGGTAGGCCTGGCCGAGGATGGCATGACCATGCTCTGCGTGACCCACGAGATGGGCTTTGCCCGCACCGTGGCGAACCGGGTGATCTTCATGGACAAGGGCGAGATTGTGGAGCAGGCAGCGCCGGATGACTTCTTCGACCGGCCGCGCAGCGACCGGACCAGGTTGTTCCTGAGCCAGATCCTGCATTGATGCAGTAGCGGCAGCAGACTCGGCCAACTGTGGGAGCGGCCTTGCGTCGCGATGGGCCGCAAAGCGGCCCCGGGCATATGCCCTGCGAAGCTGAAATTTTGGGGCCGCTACGCGGCCCATCGCGACGCAAGGCCGCTCCCACAGGGTTGCGGAACGGCTTAAGGCCTCACCTTACTTTTCTTCTTGCGTTACAGCCGGCGCCGGCGGCGGCCTCAGCCCCACCTCGGCCACCAGCTTCAACTGCTGCCCGTTGCGCATCACTTCGATGGTGATCTTCTCATTGGGCTTGATTCGCGCCACCTGGTTCATCGACTTGCGCCCGTCACCGGCCGGCTCGCCATTGATGCTCAGGATCACGTCACCCAGTTGCAGCCCGGCCTTGGCCGCCGGCCCTTCGCGGAAGATACCCGCCACCACGATGCCCGGGCGGTCCTTCATGCCGAACGACTCGGCCAGTTCCTGGCTCAGCGGCTGTACCTCGATACCCAGCCAGCCACGAATCACCTGCCCGTGCTCGACGATGGACTTCATCACCTCCAGCGCCAGTTTCACCGGGATGGCGAAGCCGATGCCCTGTGAACCACCAGACTTGGAGAAGATTGCCGTATTGATGCCGATCAGATTGCCGTTGGCATCGACCAGTGCGCCACCGGAGTTGCCCGGGTTGATCGCTGCGTCGGTCTGGATGAAGTCTTCGTAGTTGTTCAGCCCCAGCTGGTTGCGACCGGTGGCGCTGATGATGCCCATGGTCACGGTCTGGCCGACGCCGAACGGGTTGCCAATGGCCAGTGACACGTCGCCGATATGGATGTTGTCCGAGCGACCGATGGTGATCGCCGGCAAGCTCTTGAGGTCGATTTTCAGCACCGCCAGATCGGTTTCCGGGTCGCTGCCGATCACCCGGGCCAGGGTTTCGCGGCCATCCTTCAGGGCCACGACGATCTGGTCAGCGCCGCTGGTGACGTGGTTGTTGGTCAGCAGGTAGCCCTCGGGGCTCATGATCACCGCCGAACCCAGGCTCGACTCCCAGCGGCGCTGTTTGGGCAGGTTGTCGCCGAAGAAGCGGCGGAACTGCGGGTCTTCGAACAGTGGGTGGGCGCTCTTGTTCACCACCTTGGTGGTGTACAGGTTGACCACCGCCGGGGCGGCCAGGGTCACGGCGTCGGCGTATGACACCGGGCCTTGCATGATCCGTGTGGTCTGCGGTGCCTGCTGCAGGTTGACGTCCTGGCTGGGCAGGCCGACCCATTCCGGGAAACGCTGGATGATCAGCATGGCGATCAGAACGCCGGTAAGCAGGGGCCAGCCAAAGTAACGCAAAGCCTTGAACATGAACGAATCCTGGAAAGAGCGGGGCCAGGGGCCGCGCGGTGGGGCATGAACGCGCGCGATCATACACCGGTTCCCCCAGTGCCGGCGACGGCCCATAATGGCCGGCATTATACGGGCGTTCGATCTGCGTTGTGCCCGTGAAAAGCGCAGTTTTCGAGGAGATTTTCATGGCCGTCGCACTAACCACCCTGGTTGAGGAAGCCGAGCGTTACCTGGGCAGCGCGAAGATCCAGGATTATTGCCCCAACGGCCTGCAGGTCGAAGGCCGGCCCCATGTCAGCCGCATCGTCAGCGGCGTTACCGCCAGCCAGGCATTGCTGGATGCCGCGGTCGAAGCAGAGGCCGACCTGGTGCTGGTGCACCATGGCTACTTCTGGAAGGGTGAGAACCCGTGCGTTACCGGCATCCGTCAGCGCCGCCTGAAAACCTTGTTGAGCAACGATATCAGCCTGCTGGCGTTCCACCTGCCGCTGGATGTACACCCAGAGGTAGGCAACAACGTGCAGTTGGCCCGGCAACTGGACATCACCGTCGAAGGGCCGCTGGACCCGGAGAACCCCAAGGTGGTCGGCCTGGTCGGTTCGCTGGCCGAGCCGATGCCCGCGCGTGATTTTGCCCGGCGGGTGCAAGAGGTGCTGGGGCGTGAGCCGTTACTGGTCGAGGGCGACGCAATGATCCGCCGCGTGGGCTGGTGCACAGGCGGCGGGCAGGGCTATATCGACACGGCGATTGCCGCCGGGGTGGACCTGTACCTGACCGGCGAGGCGTCCGAGCAGACTTACCACAGTGCGCGCGAGAATGGCGTCAGCTTCATTGCTGCCGGGCACCATGCCACCGAGCGCTACGGCGTGCAGGCCCTGGGCGACTGCCTGGCGCGGCGGTTTGCCCTGGAGCACCTGTTCATCGATTGTCCGAATCCCATCTGATGGCGGTGTCTCCCCTTCGCGGGTCAACCCGATTGTGTCTTGATGGGGAAATTAGAATCTGGAGTGAGAGCGGTGAATGGCAAGCTGAATGCCTGTCCCGCGAAGAATCCAACACGGTGGATGGCACCGGCTCCGCCGGTGTTCGCGGGACAAGCCCGCTCCCACAGTCGAATTGCGCTAGATTCTAGAAATTGAGCAAGCCAGTTGCTTCCACACCGGCCTTGCCGGGGCGGTTTCACCTGCGAAGCGGCCGGGTTGCCGCCCCAAACCCCCAGTCATATCGTTAGACGCTTTCGATCTAGCCAGCCTCCTAAATAGAAGCAGCCGCTGTGATAAAGTGGCTCGCTCGAACACGGCCCGCAGGCCGTCCATAAGATCGTTTTTCGTGAGTAGCCATGGTCGACAAACTGACGCACTTGAAACAGCTGGAGGCGGAGAGCATCCACATCATCCGCGAGGTGGCCGCCGAGTTCGACAACCCGGTGATGCTGTACTCGATCGGCAAGGATTCCGCCGTGATGCTGCACCTGGCGCGCAAGGCCTTCTTCCCGGGCAAGCTGCCGTTCCCGGTGATGCACGTCGACACCCAGTGGAAATTCCAGGAGATGTACAGCTTCCGCGACAAGATGGTCGAGGAAATGGGCCTGGAGTTGATCACCCACGTCAACCCTGAGGGTGTGGCGCAGGGTATCAACCCGTTCACCCATGGCAGCTCCAAGCACACCGACATCATGAAGACCCAGGGCCTGAAGCAGGCGCTGGACAAGCATGGTTTCGACGCTGCCTTCGGCGGCGCGCGCCGCGACGAAGAGAAGTCGCGGGCCAAGGAGCGTGTGTACTCGTTCCGTGACAGCAAGCACCGCTGGGACCCAAAAAACCAGCGCCCCGAGCTGTGGAACGTGTACAACGGCAAGGTCAACAAGGGCGAGTCGATCCGTGTCTTCCCCCTGTCTAACTGGACCGAGCTGGACATCTGGCAGTACATCTACCTTGAAGGCATCCCGATCGTGCCGCTGTACTTCGCCGCCGAGCGTGAAGTTATCGAGAAGAATGGCACCCTGATCATGATCGACGACGAGCGCATTCTCGAGCACCTCTCCGAGGAAGAGAAAGCCCGTATCGTCAAGAAGAAGGTGCGTTTCCGTACCCTCGGCTGCTACCCGCTGACGGGCGCTGTCGAGTCGGAAGCCGAGACCCTGACGGACATCATTCAGGAAATGCTCCTGACCCGAACGTCCGAACGCCAGGGCCGTGTCATCGACCACGATGGCGCCGGTTCCATGGAAGACAAGAAACGCCAAGGCTACTTCTAATTTCAGGGTTACTCCATGTCGCACCAATCTGATCTGATCAGCGAGGACATCCTCGCCTACCTGGCCCAGCATGAGCGCAAGGAACTGCTGCGCTTCCTGACCTGTGGCAACGTTGACGATGGCAAGAGCACCCTGATCGGGCGCCTGCTGCACGATTCCAAGATGATCTACGAGGACCACCTCGAGGCCATCACCCGTGACTCGAAAAAGTCCGGCACCACCGGCGAAGAGGTCGACCTGGCGCTGCTGGTAGACGGCCTGCAGGCCGAGCGCGAGCAGGGCATCACCATCGATGTCGCCTACCGGTACTTCTCCACTGCCAAGCGCAAGTTCATCATTGCCGATACCCCTGGCCACGAGCAGTACACCCGCAACATGGCCACTGGTGCGTCCACCTGCGACCTGGCGATCATCCTGGTCGATGCCCGCTATGGCGTGCAGACCCAGACCCGCCGGCACAGCTACATCGCCTCGTTGCTGGGTATCAAGCACATCGTGGTCGCCGTCAACAAGATGGACCTCAAGGGCTTCGACGAAGGTGTGTTCGAGTCGATCAAGGCCGATTACCTGAAATTTGCCGAAGCGATCAACCTGACCCCGAGCAGCCTGCACTTTGTGCCGATGTCGGCCCTCAAGGGCGACAACGTGGTCAATCACAGCGAGCAATCGCCGTGGTACACCGGCCCGACGCTGATGGAAATCCTTGAAACCGTCGAGGTTTCGGCCGACCGCAACTTCACCGACCTGCGTTTCCCGGTGCAGTACGTCAACCGCCCGAACCTGAACTTCCGCGGCTTCGCCGGTACCCTCGCCAGCGGCGTGGTACACAAGGGTGACGAAATCGTCGTGCTGCCGTCGGGCAAGAGCAGCCGGGTCAAATCCATCGTCACCTACGAAGGTGAACTGGAAAACGCCGGCCCAGGCCAGGCCGTGACCCTGACCATGGAAGACGAGATCGATATCTCCCGTGGTGACCTGCTGGTACACGCCGACAACGTTCCGCCGGTCACTGACCAGTTCGACGCCATGCTGGTGTGGATGGCCGAGGAGCCGATGCTCCCGGGCAAGAAGTACGACATCAAGCGCGCTACCAGCTATGTGCCGGGCTCGATTGCCAGCATCACCCACAAGGTGGATGTGAACACCCTCGAGAAGGACGCTGCCAGCGCCCTGCAGCTGAACGAGATTGGTCGCGTCAAGGTGTCTCTGGACAGCGCCATTGCCCTGGACGGTTACGACAGCAACCGCACCACTGGCGCGTTCATCGTCATCGACCGCCTGACCAACGGCACCGTCGGCGCCGGCATGATCATCGCCCAGCCAGTATTGCCCCATGGCAGCACCGGTCAGCATGGCAAGCAGGCCCACGTATCCACTGAAGAACGCGCCCTGCGCTTCGGCCAGCAGCCAGCCACCGTGCTGTTCAGCGGCCTGTCCGGCGCTGGCAAGAGCACCTTGGCCTATGCCGTGGAGCGCAAGCTGTTCGACATGGGCCGTGCGGTATACGTGCTCGATGGCCAGAACCTGCGCCACGACCTGAACAAGGGCCTGCCACAGGACCGCGCCGGCCGCACCGAAAACTGGCGCCGTGCCGCACACGTGGCGCGCCAGTTCAACGAAGCCGGTATGCTGACCCTTGCTGCATTCGTGGCCCCGGATGCCGAAGGCCGCGAACAGGCCAAGGCGCTGATCGGCAAGGAACGCCTGGTGACCGTTTACGTCCAGGCCTCGCCGCTGGCCTGCCGCGAGCGTGACCCGCAGGGCCTGTACGCTGCCGGTGGCGACAACATCCCGGGTGAAAGCTTCCCGTTCGATGTGCCGCTGGACGCCGACCTGGTGATCGACACCCAGACCACCAGTGTGGACGAGGGCGTGAAACAGGTGCTGGACGTGCTGCGTCAGCGGGGCGCGATTTAAGCGCTAGCCTGCAAGGAGAACCCCGCTTCGGCGGGGTTTTTTCTATTGCTCAGTTCAGGTGAAAAGGCCCTCAGAGTTCAGGGCCTTGCTCGTGTTAGCTGGGCTTGAAACCGTCTTTACCGCTGGCTAGCCGCCATTGCTTGACTATTTCTAGTACTTTTTCAGGTTTACCATTTTCCTTTGGGTTTGGTCTGTACAAAAGATCGTAGCCTGAGGGGTGTTCAGTGATTTTTGAAAAATGATCAAGAAGCCCCCCCAGTACGTGATCGGGTTCTTCCAAGTTGGCTCTGTGGATTTCAATTATGAGTGCCAAGAATTCGTTTTCGGTATAGTCAGAAAGTTTGGTTTTTTCACTCATGCAGCCGATCCTGCCAAGGCGGGAGAACCTGTCGTATGTATCAATTCTTCGACAATCGAATGGAACTCCGAGTATGAATAGTCTGCAAGGCAATGTTTCTGAATGATCACCATGGAGACTCCGATGATAGTACATACTCCATGGCGCTCATGATCCGCAGGTTTTCAGGGCCGTACATCAGCCCACCCAATTCGGTCAGGCCCAGATGGACAATCTGTACCCCGCGTAAGCGGGGTGTCGGATTCATTCTGGTTTGAATCCTGGCTTGCCGTTGGCTGCACGCCACACTTTTATTGTGCGTAGAATTTCTTCCGGTGTATCAAGACCGCCTGCCTCAGGCCAATATATTAGGTCTGAACCGTTGGGGTGCTCGCTCAAAGCCTTGAATAGCATGATTTGTGCATCAAGCTCTTGATCGCTTACGTTGTCTGGTGGGTTGATTATTGATTTGATAAAATTCAAGAATTCAAGCTCTGTATATTCGGAGATTGTGCTTTTTTGACTCATTCGGAAGCTCCATAGTGAATGTCGTGATGCGCCGCTGGCGTGACTACTCTTAAGTTGTCTACGTCGTATACAGCTCCGTTTTCGGAAATTGGAATCACGTGGTGGAGTATGAAGGTTGCGTGACCTTTGTGGTGATCTTTGTCGCGCGCTTTGGGCGCGCGACCTTTTGCGATGAGACTTGGCGGTTGCAGGAGCTGAGTGCAACACAGTTACTGGATTGAGGCGGGAGCCTCGTGATGCTTGGCCATCAGCTCGGTCATGACCTCGATGGGGCACTTGAAACCGAAGCGCTTACGCGGTCGGATGT
>NZ_JAPFCG010000097.1:0-378 GCF_026240995.1 Pseudomonas sp. DCB_BI
CGCATTATTACTGGTATCCAAATTCGAAGCAAAGTCCACGAAATGATGCTTGAGCTCGTCAATTTGAAATCTTGGATATCCAGACAGGCCAAACGGAACAACTGAGGCCTCCTTTCCAGATCTTGCGTAAGCTCTCTTCACTTGATCTTGGCAACTTTGAATTGATTCAGCTAGCTCGTCAAAGGAAAAATTGGCCTCAATAGAATTGAGCTTGTTCAACTCATTGTTAATTGTAGAATACAGCTCATTAAATGACCACGTTGGTTGAATATTGAATCTTAAGATTTTGTTATTCGCAATATAAAGAACAATATCATCGTCACCGGTTACTCTATATATCAATGCAGCCCATACACTCAAAGCGACAGCGTATTTGTT
>NZ_JAPFCG010000060.1:0-609 GCF_026240995.1 Pseudomonas sp. DCB_BI
TCAAACGAGTGGTCGACTACAACGTCAAGGTTCGCGTCAAGGCGGACAACTCCGGCGTCGACCTTGCTAACGTCAAGATGTCCATGAACCCCTTCTGCGAAATCGCCGTGGAAGAAGCCGTACGCCTGAAGGAAAAAGGCGTTGCGACCGAGATCGTCGTCGTTTCCGTCGGCCCGACCACTGCCCAGGAGCAACTGCGTACCGCCCTGGCCCTGGGTGCCGACCGTGCCATCCTGGTCGAAGCCGCTGACGAACTGAACTCCCTGGCCGTGGCCAAGGCGCTGAAGGCCGTTGTCGACAAGGAGCAGCCGCAGCTGGTCATCCTCGGCAAGCAGGCCATCGACAGTGACAACAACCAGACCGGCCAGATGCTGGCCGCGCTCACCGGCTTCGCTCAGGGCACCTTCGCCTCCAAGGTTGAAGTGGCTGGCGACAAGCTGAATGTCACCCGTGAAATCGACGGCGGCCTGCAGACCGTTGCACTGAACCTGCCAGCCATCGTTACCACCGACTTGCGCCTGAACGAGCCACGCTACGCGTCGCTGCCGAACATCATGAAGGCCAAGAAGAAGCCGCTGGAGACCGTCAAGCCTGACGATCTGGGCGTTT
>NZ_JAPFCG010000098.1:0-334 GCF_026240995.1 Pseudomonas sp. DCB_BI
CCATCGATATCCACAGCCGATTTGACGCCCAGGCTGATTTCACCCGAGTCCTTGTAGACGTCGTCACCCTGCGCTACGTGCTCATACGGCGCGCTGGTGTCACCGGCTTTGATGGTCACCTTGGCATCGTTGCTCAGGGTCACGACCAGGTCGTGATCCAGCGGCTGGTTGATGTGCACGGTGAAGGTCGGTTTGACGTTCTCGGCCACCGAGGTCTGGTCGGCCGTGATGGTGACCTTGACCAGGTCGCCTTCGTTGCCGCCGCCTGGGTTGCTCGGGGTACCTGGGGTGCCCGGCTCGTCGGTGACAGTGGTGCTGACCTGGGTTTTGTCCA
>NZ_JAPFCG010000099.1:0-318 GCF_026240995.1 Pseudomonas sp. DCB_BI
GGTGTGATTCATGACTGGGGTGAAGTCGTAACAAGGTAGCCGTAGGGGAACCTGCGGCTGGATCACCTCCTTAATCGACGACATCAGCCTACTGATGAGCTCCCACACGAATTGCTTGATTCATTGTCGAAGACGTTTTTCCTGGTCAGAACCTGGAAATGAGCATTCGCATCGAATGTTGATTTCTGGCTTTTGTCAGATCGTTCTTTAAAAATTCGGATATGTGATAGATATAGACTGAACACCAGTTTCACTGCTGGTGGATCAGGCTAAGGTAAAATTTGTGAGTTCTGCTCGAAAGAGCAACGTACGAAAATT
>NZ_JAPFCG010000100.1:0-541 GCF_026240995.1 Pseudomonas sp. DCB_BI
CCATCTTTGTTGGTCAGGGTGATGGTGTAAGTGATCTCACCACCTTCGGTCACCGAAGGTGTTGCAGTCAGCTTCGCCACCACTTCGTCAGTGGTATCGGTGACTTCCACCTTCGCCGCGCCGCCCAGCTCCAGGTTCTCGAAGGTACGGCCATCGATATCCACAGCCGATTTGACGCCCAGGCTGATTTCACCCGAGTCCTTGTAGACGTCGTCACCCTGCGCTACGTGCTCATACGGCGCGCTGGTGTCACCGGCTTTGATGGTCACCTTGGCATTGGGTATCAAGTCGGCGGCCGACATCGGCAACCGCACCTTCGAGAACCTGCAGCTGGGCGACGCGGCCAAGGTCACCGTGACCGACACCACCGACGAAGTGGTGGCCAAGCTGACGGCCACCCCTTCGGTAACCGAAGGTGGCGCGATCACTTACACCGTGACCCTGACCAACAAAGACGGCCTGCCGATCGACAAGCACGCGGCGCTGACCTTCACCTTGAGCGACGGCACCACCGTCATCACTGTGCCGGCCAACAGCACCG
>NZ_JAPFCG010000101.1:0-510 GCF_026240995.1 Pseudomonas sp. DCB_BI
GTGAAGTCGGAATCGCTAGTAATCGCGAATCAGAATGTCGCGGTGAATACGTTCCCGGGCCTTGTACACACCGCCCGTCACACCATGGGAGTGGGTTGCACCAGAAGTAGCTAGTCTAACCTTCGGGGGGACGGTTACCACGGTGTGATTCATGACTGGGGTGAAGTCGTAACAAGGTAGCCGTAGGGGAACCTGCGGCTGGATCACCTCCTTAATCGACGACATCAGCCTACTGATGAGCTCCCACACGAATTGGGGGGGGGGGGGGGGGGGGGGGGGGGGGGGGGGGGGGGGGGGGGGGGGGGGGGGGGGGGGGGGGGGGGGGGGGGGGGGGGGGGGGGGGGGGGGGGGGGGGGGGGGGGGGGGGGGGGGGGGGGGGGGGTGGGGGGGGGGGGGGGGGGGGGGGGGGGGGGGGGGGGGGGGGGGGGGGGGGGGGGGGGGGGGGGGGGGGGGGGGGGGGGGGGGGGGGGGGGGGGGGGGGGGGGGGGGGGGGGGGGGGGGGGGGGGGGG
>NZ_JAPFCG010000021.1:0-127557 GCF_026240995.1 Pseudomonas sp. DCB_BI
GGGCTTGTCCCGCGAAGCATCCAACACGGTGGATGGCACGGGCTTCGCCCGTGTTCGCGGGACAAGCCCGCTCCCACAGGGATTGCGCTAGATCCTGAAAATTGAGCAAGCCAGTTGTTTCCCCAGGTACTGCATCAGCCTCAAGACAGCGGGGGTACCTGTGGGAGCGGGCTTGTCCCGCGAAGCATCCAACACGATGGATGGCACGGGCTTCGCCCGTGTTCGCGGGACAAGCCCGCTCCCACAGGGGATCGCGCTAGATTCTAGAAACTGAGCAAGCCAGTTGTTTCCCCTGGTACTGCATCAGCCTCAAGCCTGCGGGGTAGCTGTGGGAGCGGGCTTGCCCGCGACGAATCCAACACAGTGCATGGCACGGGCTTCGCCCGTGTTCGCGGGACAAGCCCGCTCCCACAGGGGAATCGCGCTAGATTCTAGAAATTGAGCAAGACAGTTGCCTCCACAGGGGCCATGTTGCGCCCGCAAACTGCGTCACTGCTGGTCGTTGTAGTGGAACTTGGGCATTTCCCAGTGAAAGCGGATCGCCAACAGGCGCACCAGAAAGCCACCAAACAGGGTCAGCAGCATCGCCTGCTCTGCCGGCACCTTGAAATATACGCACCCCAGGTAGAACCAAGCCGCTGCAAACGACACGCTGGCATACAGCTCACGGCGGAACACCAGCGGGATGTCGTTGCAGAAGATGTCGCGCAAGATCCCGCCAAACACCCCGGTGATCACCCCGCTGATCGACGCCACCAGCATGCCCTGCCCCATCTCCAGCGCGGTCATGCAGCCAATCAGGGTAAACGCCACCAGGCCCAGGGCATCCAGCACCAGGAACAGCGAACGCAGGCGGCGCATCATCGGCGCGATGAAGATGGTCAGCAATGCGGCCAGGCTGGTCAGCACCAGGTACTCAGGGTGCTTGACCCAGGTCAGTGGATAGTGCCCGAGCAGCACGTCGCGCACCGAGCCGCCCCCCAGGGCGGTGACACAGGCGATCAGCACCACGCCAAACCAGTCCATGCCTCGACGCCCGGCGGACAGCGCACCGGTCATGGCTTCGGCGGTGATGGCGATGAGGTAGAGCATCAACAACATGGTGCAGGTCCGTGCGAGAAGGGCGCGCAGTCTAACCAGTTGCCCAAGGCACCAAAAGGGGGCGCAGACAGAATATCTGCGCCATTACGGCTCACACCTTGATGAAGTGCTGGCGGTAGTGCCGCAGCTCGGCGATCGATTCGCGGATGTCGTCCAGCGCCAGGTGGGTATTGCCCTTCTTGAAGCTGTCACGCACATCTGGCGCCCAGCGCGCGGCCAGCTCTTTCAGCGTGGAGACATCCAGGTTGCGGTAGTGGAAGTAGTTTTCCAGGTTGCGCATGTGCCGATAGAGGAAGCGTCGGTCCTGGCAGATGCTGTTGCCGCAGATCGGCGACTTGCCTTTCGGCACCCACTGTTCAAGGAAGGCGATGGTCTGCGCCTCGGCCTCGGCCATGCCGACCTGGCTCTCGCGCACGCGCTGGGTCAGGCCCGAGGCGCCGTGGGTGCGGGTGTTCCACTCATCCATGCGCGCCAGCACTTCATCACTGTGGTGGATGGCAATCACCGGGCCTTCGGCCAGGGTGTTCAGTTCACTGTCGGTGACGATGGTGGCCATCTCGATAATGACGTCGCTGTCCGGATCCAGGCCGGTCATTTCCAGGTCGATCCAGATCAGGTTCTGTGGGTTTTGCATGCAGAGGCTCCTCATATAGGCCGTCATATTAGCCTAGTGGCCAAGGCGCGCCCATTCACTGCGCGGCCACAACACACGAGCTAAGCCAAATAGTCCAACGTCTGGCGTGCTAAACTGCATGCCGTTTTCAATGCCCTATCCTGGGCCTCTCTCACGGTACTTTCATGGCCAAACGCCAGCTCAATCGCCGCCAGAACTGGCGGATCGAAAAAATCCAGGGTGAGCGCGCCGCTCGCGCCGCCAAACGCGAGCAGCACGTGCTGCAGGAACTGGAAGGCGGCGACCTGGGGCCAGAGCAATTGGGCCTGGTGATCGCGCACTTTGGCGTGCAAGTAGAAGTTGAAGCCCAGGATGGCGAAACCGCGGGCCAGGTGTTCCGCTGCCATTTGCGCGCCAACCTGCCGGCGCTGGTCACCGGCGACCGTGTCGTGTGGCGTGCGGGTAACCAGGGCATCGGCGTAATCGTGGCGCAAATGCCGCGCAGCACCGAGCTGTGCCGGCCGAACAACCATGGTCAACTCAAGCCGGTGGCTGCCAACGTCGACCTGATCGTGATCGTGTTCGCCCCGGCCCCGGAACCACACCCGAACCTGATCGACCGCTACCTGGTAGCGGCCGAGCACGCCGGCCTGCGCCCGCTGCTGCTGCTGAACAAGGCCGACCTGGTCAACGACGAGAACGGCCCTGGCCTGCATGCGCTGCTGCAGGTGTACCGCGAGCTGGGCTACCCGCTGCTGGAAGTCTCGGCCCACCACGGTGATGGCATGCAGCGCCTGCAACAGCAGCTCGACGGCCACATCAGCGTGTTCGTCGGCCAGTCGGGGGTGGGCAAGTCATCACTGGTCAACAGCCTGCTGCCAGAGGCTGGCACCCGTGTTGGCGACCTGTCGGAATGGTCGGGCCAGGGCACTCACACCACCACCACTGCGCGCCTGTACCACTTCCCCAACGGCGGCGATCTGATCGACTCGCCGGGTATCCGCGAGTTCGGACTTGGCCATGTCAGCCGCGACGACGTGGAGGATGGCTTCATCGAGTTCCGCGACCTGTTCGGCACCTGCCGCTTCCGCGATTGCAAGCATGACCGCGAACCGGGCTGCGCATTGCTCAAGGCGCTGGACGAGGGGCGGATCAAGCCGCAGCGCATGAACAGCTACCGCTCGATCATCGCCAGCTTGACTTGAAACAGCTGCTCTCGCCGCGGGCTTTGCGCTGCCTGTGAAATCGAGCGCCGCCCGCGCGGCGTATCGCTCTCACAGGCGCTTCAATCTTTCCGCCAAGCTCCTGTCAGCCCTGATGCCACCAAAGGAGCTACTGCTCCTTGGTTTCATCCATCTTCAGCGTGCCATCTTCAAAGATGTTCAGCTTCTGGCGCAGCTCACGCGGTTGCATCGGTGGCTGTTCACTTGCCCCTGGGGCAGCTGGTGCCGAAGCCCCTGGCGCAGCACCACTGGCTGGCGCTGCAGGAGCAGTTGGCGCAGCTGGAGGTGTTTCCGGCGCACCCTGCTCACCTTCGATATTGCGCTGGGCCTTCTTGGTCAGCACGATGATGTCGATACGGCGGTTAACCGGGTTGAACGGGTCCTTGCGGTCGAACAGCGATGACGAGGCGTAACCCACCACCCGCGCCACCTGGCCATCCGGGTAACCCCCGGCTACCAAGGCTCGGCGCGCGGCATTGGCACGATTGGCCGACAGTTCCCAGTTGCCGAACTCGCCGCTGCCAGCGTACGGCTTGGCATCGGTGTGGCCGCTGATGCTGATCTTGTTCGGCACTGCCTTGATGGTGTCTGCCATGGCCAGCAGGATGTCTTCGAAGTATGGCTGCAAGCGCGCACTGCCGATGTCGAACATCGGCCGGTTCTCGGCGTCCATGATCTGAATACGCAAGCCGTCCTGGGTGATTTCGAACAGGATCTGGTCCTTGAACTTCTGCAGCTGCGGGTTCTCTTCCACCTTGTTCTGCAGCTCTTGCAGCAGCAGCTCCAGGCGCTCGCGCTCGACCTGCTCGGCCATGGTCTCGACCTGCTCCTTGTTCAGCTCGACCGTGGTGTCGGGAGTAGGTTCGGACTTCACTTCCGGATTGATGGTCTTTTCCGGTGCCAGCTCAGGAGAGCCGCCCAGGTCGATGACATAGGGCGTGCCGCTTTCCGAAAAGCCGATCGGGTCCTTGAAATAGCCAGCAATCGCAATCTTCTGTTCCGGCGTGGCCGTGGACATCAGCCACAGCACCAGGAAGAACGCCATCATCGCCGTAGCGAAGTCGGCGAAGGCGATTTTCCAGGCGCCGCCGTGGTGGCCGCCGCCAAAGCGCTTTACGCGCTTGACGATAATGGGCTGGTTGTTCTCCATGACTCAGCGACCGCGAACCGCTTGTTCCAGTTCGGCGAAGCTCGGGCGGTGCTTGGGGTACAGCACCTTGCGCCCGAACTCGACCGCCAGCGAAGGCGGCATGCCCGAGGCCGAGGCTACCAGCGAAGCCTTGATCGATTCGTACAGGTTCAGCTCTTCCTTGGCATCGTGCTCCAGGCACTTGGCCAGCGGGCCGAAGAAGCCGTAGGCCGCGAGAATACCGAAGAAGGTACCGACCAGCGCCGCACCCACGTGCATGCCGATGGCCGCCTGGTCACCCTCGCCCAGCGAAGCCATGGTCACCACGATACCCAGTACCGCCGCAACGATACCGAAGCCAGGCATGCCGTCAGCGATGCCGGTCACCGCGTGGGACGGGTGTTCCAGCTCTTCCTTCATGCTCAGCAGCTCCATGTCGAACAGGCCCTCGAGCTCGTGGGGGGCCATGTTGCCGGTGGACATGATGCGCAGGTAGTCGCAAACGAACGCGGTCATGCGCTCGTCGGCCAGCACCGTCGGGTACTTGGCAAAGATCGGGCTGGCTGAAGCGTCCTCGATGTCGGCCTCGATGGCCATCATGCCTTCGCGACGGCTTTTGTTGAGTATCTCGTATACCAGCCCCAGTACCTCCAGGTAGAAGGCATGGCTGAAACGCGAGCCGAACATCTTCATCGACTTCTTGATGACGTGCATGGTCATGTGGCCAGGGTTGGCCTGCAGGAATGCACCAAAGGCCGCACCGCCGATGATCAGTACTTCGAACGGCTGGATCAGCGCTGCGATCTTGCCGTGGGAGAGCACGTAGCCGCCGAGCACGCTCGCGAATACGACGATGATGCCGATAATTTTAGCCATAGGTTCAAAGCACTTGCTGTCGTGGTCAAGGGGAGAGACGAGAGCTTTAAAACTCTTCTTCTACTTATCGGCAGAACTGCGCCAGACTATAGCCACATAATACGAAAAGCCAGTTCGGACTGATGTCAATATGCCAATTGAAACCAAGGTGCCCGCTCAGGCCCCGCGTACGCTAGAGGCCTGGGTAAAACTGCTCGAAAGCGTTCGTATTCCCGTGCCGAAGCATAGCTACGACCGGGTCATGGCCGCCATCCACGATAGCCGCCGCTCACTGCGCGACATCGCCGAACTGATGCAGGATAGCCCGGCCTTGGTACTGTCGGTGATACGCGAAGCCAATCATCCCACCAATGCGAGCCTGGCAGAGCCCGCCGAAAGCCTGGAAGTCGCCCTCAACCGCCTGGGCCTGGAACGCAGTGAAGAACTGCTCAAGCGCCTGCCTGCGGTGCCTGTCGAAGAGATCCCGCCGGTGCTCAGCCAGTTCCAGCTGATCAGCCAACACGCCTCGCAGCAGGCCAGCGGCTTGTTCGCCAGTCGCCTGGCGCGGCTGTGGCAGGAAATTCACTGGGGCAGCCTGTTGTTCCTGTCACCCCTCTGGCCGCTGGCCCTCGCCTACCCCAAGCTGCTCGACACCTGGGAGTTGCGGGTTATCCATAAAGGGGAAGAGGCCGCCCACGTCGAGGAAGAACTGTTTGGCGTGCGCATCATGGCGCTGTGCCGGACCATGGCCGAGTACTGGCGCTTGCCCCAGTGGGTCACCCAGGGGTACCGCCTGCTGCTGGAAGAGCGCGAGCAACTGGCCCAGGTGCTGAGCATCGCCCGCGACGAAGACCTGCTCAGCCAGCAACACCGCCTGGACGCCGAGCCCGGCCTGCGCCGCTGGTTCAACCAGCCGGCCAATACCGTACTACTGGCCAACAACCTGGCCCTGGCGGCACAGGTCGGCTGGGACAACCCGCACCTGCTGCGCTGGCAGCTACTGACTGCGCTGTACCTGCAAACCTCGCTGGAGGACGTCCAGCAGCAGGTGCACCAGCAGGCTGCCGCGAGCGCCCGGCGCCACGCCCGACACGCGCTGTTCCATCCGGCCGAAGCGCTGATCTGGCCGTGGCACCAGCGCCGCCCGCATCCGGACATGCTGGCCCCGCCACCGCCCAGCAGCGAAGAGCTGGCGCGCTGGCGCACTCAGTGCCAGCACCTGCTGGCCCAACCCAGCCCGTTCACCAATACCGTGCACCTGGCCACCCAGGCCAAGGAAGCCCTGCTCGCCTGCGGCATGCAACGCATCATGCTGCTGGGCCTGGACAAGGCCAGCGACTCCCTGCGGGTGCAGCAGATTGCCGGCCTGCCCAAGGAGGCTGGCGCGCTGGCGCTCCAGGTATCGGAGAACAAACTGCTGCAAAAGCTGCTGAGCCAGGCCGGGCAATTGCGCATCACCCCGGAAAACCACAGCCAGTTCTCGGCTCTGCTACCCGCACCGCTGCGGGCCCTGTTCCGCAGCGAACATGTGCTGCTGCGCTCGCTGGCGGTCAACGACCAGGTGCTGATGCTGCTGGTGGCCGACCAGGGTTGCCGGCCATTGGCCGATATCAGCGTGCAAGCCTTCGGCAAGACCGCGCAATGCATCGAGCGGGCGCTGTCGGTGTTTGCCAACCGCAAAGTCTGAGCCTTGCGCTACAATCGCCCTTCTTTCCACACTGGAGACCGTGGATGACTGACTTTTCCGGCCTGCCGCTGGTGATCGACGCCGCAGACCTGCTGCCACGCCTGGACTCACCGCAGCTGATCCTGGTCGACCTGAGCAGCGCCAACCGCTATGTCAGCGGGCATATCCCTGGCGCGCGCTTTGTCGAAGGCAAGCGCACGCAGCTTGGCCAGCCACCCGCGCCCGGGTTGCTGCCAGCCCTGGGTGATCTGGAAAAGCTGTTCAGCGAACTCGGTCATCGTGACGATGCGGTCTATGTGGTGTACGACGATGAGGGCGGCGGCTGGGCCGGGCGCTTCATCTGGATACTCGACGTGATCGGCCACACGCGTTACCACTACCTCAATGGCGGCATCCAGGCCTGGCCGGCAGACAAGCTTTCCACCGAAGTGCCCGGCAGCGGCAACAGCCCGGTGCACCTGCGTATCGACACCGCCCCCACCGCCACCCGCGAGTACCTGCAAAGCCGCTTGGGCGCCGATGACCTGGTCATCTGGGACGCTCGCGGCCCGCAGGAATTCAGCGGCGAGAAGGTACTGGCAGCCAAAGGCGGGCACATCCCCGGGGCGATCAACTTCGAGTGGACCGCCGGCATGGACCTCAACGACCACCTGCGCATTCGCAAGGACATCAAACAAGTCCTCAAGCAACTGGGCATCACCCCTGACAAGGAAGTGATCACCCATTGCCAGACCCACCGCCGCTCCGGCTTCACTTATCTGGTGGCCAAGGCCCTCGGCTACCCACGCGTCAAGGCCTACGCCGGCTCGTGGAGCGAATGGGGCAACCACCCGGACACGCCTGTAGAAGTTTAAGGAACCTGCATGAAATCCCGTTTGTTCATCATCAGCCAGTACCTGCTGCCGCACCACCTGCTGTCCCGGCTGGCCGGCTGCATCGCCGAGTGCCGCGTGCGCTGGTTCAAGAATGCCTTTACCGCCTGGTTCGCCAAGCGCTACCAGGTGAACATGTCCGAAGCCTTGGTCGAGGACTTGAGCGCATACGAGCACTTCAATGCGTTCTTTACCCGCGCCCTGAAACCGGGTGCCCGCCCGCTGGACGAAACCCCGGGCGCCATCCTGTGCCCGGCCGACGGCGCCGTCAGCCAGCTCGGCCCGATCGAGCACGGCCGCATCTTCCAGGCCAAGGGCCACGGTTTCAGCGCTCAGGAACTGCTGGGCGGTGATCCGGCCATGGCCGCGCCGTTCATGGGCGGCGAATTTGCCACCATCTACCTGTCCCCCAAGGACTACCACCGCGTGCACATGCCGCTGGCCGGCACCCTGCGCGAAATGGTGTATGTGCCGGGCCGGCTGTTCTCGGTCAACCAGACCACCGCAGAGAACGTCCCCGAGCTGTTCGCTCGTAACGAGCGCGTGGTCTGCCTTTTCGATACGGAGCGCGGGCCGATGGCCGTGGTGCTGGTGGGTGCGATGATCGTCGCCTCGATCGAAACCGTGTGGGCCGGGCTGGTGACGCCGCCAAAGCGCGAGCTGAAGACCTTCCGTTACGACGAAGCCAGCCGTGCGCCGATCCACCTGGAGAAAGGTGCCGAGCTGGGCCGCTTCAAGCTGGGCTCGACCGCCATCGTGCTGTTTGGGCCGGAGCAGGTGAAGTGGGCTGAAAGCCTCGGCGCTGGCTCCGCAGTGCGCATGGGGCAGTCGTTGGCGGCGCCTGCGCAGGCTTGATTACGGTTTTAGCATTGGGGTGCATGTCGGGGTTTATTTTGCGCCTGTAAGATCGAGCGCCACACGGGCGGCGCTCGATTTCACAGGCGCTGCAGATTAGACGGCAAACTAGCCCCGCGCGTCGCGGTCGCGCAGGCCCAGCAGGTACAGCACCCCGTCCAGCCCCAGGGTAGAAATCGCCTGCTTGGCCGACTGGCGCACCAGTGGCTTGGCGCGGAATGCCACGCCCAGGCCGGCCAGCGACAGCATCGGCAGGTCGTTGGCGCCATCACCTACGGCAATGGTCTGCTCCAGCTGCAAGCCTTCCTCGCTCGCCAGTTTCTGCAACAGCTCGGCCTTGCGCTGGGCATCAACGATCGGCTCGACCGCCACGCCAGTCACCTTGCCATCGACCACTTCCAGTTCGTTGGCGAATACATAGTCGATACCCAGGCGCGCCTGCACCTGGCGGGCAAAGTAGGTAAAGCCACCGGACAGAATCGCGGTCTTGTAACCCAGGCGCTTGAGCTCAGCGAAAAGGTTCTCGGCGCCCTCGGTCAGGCGCAGGGATGCACCGATCTCGTCCAGCACGCCTACATCCAGGCCTTTGAGCAGTGCCATGCGTTCCTTGAAGCTGGCGCGGAAGTCCAGTTCGCCACGCATGGCGCGCTCGGTGATCGCCGCCACCTGTTCACCCACGCCAGCGGCCTTGGCCAGTTCATCGATGACTTCGGCTTCGATCAGGGTAGAGTCCATGTCGAATACCGCCAGGCGGCGGTTACGGCGGAACAGGTCGTCCTTCTGGAAGGCAATGTCGATGCTCAACTCTTCAGCCAAGGCAAAGAAATCGGCACGCAGGGCCTGGGCGTCGCTCGGCACGCCACGTACGGAAATTTCAACGGCCGCCTTACCCTTGTCGGTGTGGGCATCCAGCGCCACACGGGCCGACAGGCGCTCGATACGCTCGATGGTCAGGCCGTACTGGCTGATGACCGCACTCACCCGCTGCAGTTGCTCGGGGGTGATCTTGCGGCTGAGCAAGGTAACGATGTGGCGCGCCTCGCCATGGCCATCGGCCCAGTGCTGGTAATCCGCCTCGGAAATCGGCGTGTAGCGTGCCTGCAGGTTCAGCTCATGGGCCTTGGCCTGCACGCCTTGCAGCAGTGCGGTCGCCACTTCGTTGTCCGGGATATCGACCAGGATGCCGAATGACAAGGTGCCGTGCATGACCGCCAGGCCGATGTCGAGGATGCTCACACCGCCCTGCAGCAGGACGCCGGTGATAGCGGCAGTGAGACCTGGACGGTCCTCACCGGTGATGTTGATCAGGACGATTTCGCGCACAACCTGGCTCCGGCTTCGATGAAAAATGCGCATTCTACCGATTTTCCATGACCATCGGGCGCCAACGATACTTTGCCGACAAAACCCGGCTCGCTATACTCCCCCCACTTTCAAGCCATAAAGAGCCGAGCTCAGTGAACCGGCCCACGCCCGTCAAACCAGACAACTTCTTCCTGATGATCTATCGTGCCCTGAGTCAACGTCGCGTGCCGCTGGCACTGCGCATCGCCTGCACCAACATCTTCCTGGTGGCGCTGGCACTGGTGATCTACGCCTGTGTGATGGGCCTGCAGTTCAAGCAGGCCATGCATGAGCAGGCCGATGCCTTGGGCCAGAGCCTGACAACGCAGACGGCCACTTCGGCGACCGAACTGCTGGTAGCCAATGACATCCTCAGCCTCAATGTGCTGTTGGGCAACCTGGTGAAGAACCCATTGGTAGCCCATGCAGCGATCTACAGCGTGGACAACCGTATCCTCGCCGAGGCTGGCCAGCGCCCACGCAATGGCCTGCTGGGCGAGGCCGAAGGTGTGTACCAGACCAAAATCAGCTTCCAGGACGTGGCTGCCGGGCAACTGCGCATCAGCCTGGACATGAGCCAGTTCCAGCAACCGATGCTGATCAGCCTGCAGAGCATGGGCATCCTGGCCGCCATTCTGCTGGTGCTGGCACTAACCCTGAGCCTGCGCCAAGGCCGCCACATCACGCTGCCGTTGCTGCAGCTACGGGTGTGGCTGCGCGACCCGCAGCACTACACCCCGGCCACCGACCGCCAGGACGAGATCGGCGACATTGCTCGCCAGCTGCATGCGCGCCTGGCGCCACCACCGCCGCCGGAGCCGGAGCCTGAGGAAGAAGACGACGAGCAGTTCGACGACCTGCAAGACGCGGCCCCGGCGCCCAAGGCTGTGCCGCGCACCCGGGTAACCGCCGTGGAAGACGAAGATGACGATGAGGCCTTCGCCGGCCTGCTGGACGACGACAATGCACCAAAAGCCGCCGTGGTCGAGTCTGACGAGCCTCAATTCAGCGCCGTGCTCGCCGTACAGCTGGGTTCGCAGGAGCAACTGCGCCGCCTGCCACGGACACGCCTGACTGAGCTAACCGAGCGCTACAGCGATTGCCTGGAGCACGCGGCCTCACTCTACGACGGTGAAACCCATACGCTGAACGACGGCAGTACCCTGGTACTGTTCCATAGCCGTGTGTGTGGCGAGGACTACCTGACCAACGCCATTTGCTGCGGCGAACTGTTGCGGGCCCTGGGCCATGCGCTGCAAATCGAGGTGGCTGACAGTGGCATCACCTTGCAACTGCAGCTTGGTCTGGCGCTGGGCAACGACCTGCACGGGCTGGAACTGGTCGACCTGCTGATGGCAGAGAAGGCCCAGGATGCCTTGGCGCTGTCGCAGCACAGCCGCAACCTGTTGCTGGTGGAGCGCCCGATCAGCGATGACACGCTGATTCGCCAGCGCGCGCGTATCCGCCCGATTGCCAGCCCGGAGGGTGCCTGCTGCGTCGAACGCCTGATGGAGCCCTACCCATCGATGCTGGAACGCCAGCTGGCGCGGATGCACGAGCGCAGGGCCTGAGGTAGTCAGCCTGGGGCCGCTTAGCGCCCCATCGTCGGCAAGCCTGGTTCCCGTACAACTGGCGATGGCTGCACAGCAGCCCCGGCACTTTCAGAAAGCCACAAAAAAGCCCGCATCAATGCGGGCTTTTTTGTGGCACTTCGATCAGAACCGATAGACTTCCATGTCGGTACGGATCGGCGAAGCCATCGGAATCTTGGACTTCTCCGGCGCCTTCTTCACCTGCACCGGAGCAGCGGGCTTTTTAGGCGACTCCTCGGCAATGGCCGGCTGGTTGGCCAGCGGCTTCAACGCCGTGCTCAGTTGCTCGGCCAGTTTTTGCAGCAGTTGGCCCTGGGCCTGCACCTGCGACGACTCACTGCCCTCGTGCGGCTGCTCAAGGTGAACGATACGGTTGTCACGCACATGGCCACGACGGTCCAGCAGACGCCACTGGGCGTCGAGGATGGCCGGCTGGTCCTTGCCCGAGTCCAGGCGAGTGATCGACAACAAGACTTGCACGTCGGGGCTAAAACCAGCAGTCGCCGGGGCCAGCACTACCCGCTGGCTGTCCAGTCGCCAAGCCAATTGACGTACCAGCAGCTGGTCGATATCCGACGAAAGGCTGCCAGCCCAACGACCGTCGGTCGCCGCACTGAGGCTGCCATCGGTCTGACGCTGCAGGAACGTCTCGCGCTGCAGGTAGTCGGCCACCGATACCGGGCCAAGCACCACGGCCATGCCGGCACTCTGCGACGGCTGGCCAGGATCACCGCTGTCTAGCTGGTACAGGGCAACCGGCTGGTGCATGGTGCACCCGCCAAGGCCCAGCAGGCCAGTCATCAACAGCGCAAATGGAAGGCGCAGAAATTTCATCATCCCATCCAGGCGGCCGCCTACAGGCACACCGCAGTGATACATATAAATTCAAACGTGCACACGGCCACGCCGGCACCACAGGGGCCATATCATCCGCGAAATAACCGTCCGACTCCAGCATTTCTGCCCGGAACGGCGCTGAAATTGCCGTTCCAGACATTTCTGCCGATTACGCCGGCACTTCCACCTGCAACCCGTCGACACGCTGGAACCCGCGTGGCAGCTTGCTGCCGCGCCGTCCGCGCTCGCCCTTGTAATGCTCCAGGTCGTCCGCTTTCAAAGATAGGGTACGCTTGCCCGCTTGCAATACAAGGGTCGCGCCTTCGGCAATCACGGCCAGATCGGTGACATATTCTTCACGGCTGGCTACCCGGTCGCCCGGCACGCCAATGATCTTGTTGCCCTTGCCCTTGCCCAGCTGCGGCAGATCGCTGACCTTGAACACCAGCAGGCGGCCTTCGGTGGTCACGGCTGCGAGCCAGTCCTGCTCGCGATTGGCCACCGGGCGCGGAGTCATGACCTTGGCCCCGTTGGGCAGGCTGAGCAGGCCCTTGCCGGCCTTGTTCTTGGCCTGCAGGTCTTCACCCTTGACCACGAAGCCATAGCCGGCATCCGAAGCCACTATGTACAGCGCGTCGTCTTCGGGCAACAACACGCATTCGAACGTGGCCCCCGGTGGCGGCGTCAGGCGGCCGGTGAGCGGCTCGCCCTGGCCACGCGCCGATGGCAAGCTGTGGGCCGCCAGCGAGTAGCTGCGACCGGTGGAGTCGATCAGTACGGCAAACTGGTTGGAACGCCCGGCAGCGGCGGCCTTGAAGCCGTCGCCAGCCTTGTAGGAAAGGCCGGTGGCGTCGATATCATGGCCCTTGGCGCAGCGCACCCAGCCCTTTTCCGACAGCACCACAGTAACCGGCTCGGTCGGCATCAGTTCGTTTTCCGACAAGGCCTTGGCTTCGGCGCGCTCGACGATTGGCGAGCGGCGGTCGTCACCGTAGGTTTCGGCGTCCTTGATCAGTTCGCTGCGCACCAGCTTGCGTAGCTTGGCTTCGCTGCCCAGCAGCGCCTGCAGCTTGGCCTGCTCCTTCAGCAGCTCGTCCTGTTCACCGCGGATCTTCATCTCCTCCAGGCGCGCCAGCTGCCGCAGGCGGGTCTCGAGGATGTAGTCGGCCTGGATTTCGGTCAGGTCGAAGCGCGCGATCAGCGCCTGCTTAGGATGCTCTTCGGTGCGGATGATATGAATCACTTCATCCAGGTTGAGGAACGCGGTGAGCAAGCCGTCCAACAGGTGCAGGCGCTTCTCGACCTTGTCCAGGCGGTGCTGGAGGCGGCGACGAACGGTGTTGGTGCGGAACTCCAGCCACTCCACCAGGATCGCCCGCAAGTTCTTCAACTGCGGCCGGCCGTCGAGGCCGATGATGTTGACGTTGACCCGGTAGCTGCTTTCCAGGTCGGTAGTCGCGAACAGGTGTTGCATCAGTTCGTCGGCATCCACGCGATTGGAGCGCGGGATGATGACGATGCGGCACGGGTTCTCGTGGTCCGACTCGTCGCGCAGGTCGGCGACCATCGGCAGCTTCTTGGCTTGCATCTGCGCTGCGATCTGCTCCAGCACCTTGGCCCCGGAGACCTGGTGCGGCAGCGCGGTGACGACGATGTCGCCGTCTTCTACGCGGTAGACCGCGCGCATACGGATAGAGCCACGGCCGCTTTCGTACATCTTGAGGATTTCGGCACGCGGCGTGACGATTTCGGCCTCGGTCGGGTAGTCCGGCCCTTGGATGTGCTCGCACAACTGCTCGATGGTGGCTTTGGGCTCGTCGAGCAGGCGTACGCAGGCACTGGCCACTTCACGCAGGTTGTGCGGCGGCACGTCGGTGGCCATGCCCACGGCGATACCGGTGGTGCCGTTGAGCAGGATGTTGGGCAGGCGTGCCGGCAGCACGGCTGGCTCCTGCAAGGTGCCGTCGAAGTTCGGCACCCAGTCGACGGTGCCCTGGCCAACCTCGCTGAGCAGCACTTCGGCGTAGCGCGACAGGCGTGCCTCGGTGTAACGCATGGCGGCGAACGACTTCGGATCGTCCGGCGCACCCCAGTTACCCTGGCCATCGACCAGGGTATAGCGGTAGCTGAACGGCTGCGCCATCAGCACCATGGCCTCGTAGCAGGCCGAGTCGCCGTGGGGGTGGAACTTGCCGAGCACGTCACCGACGGTGCGCGCCGACTTCTTGTGCTTGGCATCGGCATCCAGCCCCAACTCGCTCATGGCGTAGACGATGCGGCGCTGCACCGGCTTCAGGCCATCGCCGATATGCGGCAAGGCACGGTCCATGATCACGTACATGGAGTAGTTGAGGTAGGCCTGTTCGGTGAAGTCAGCCAGCGAGCGGCGTTCGACGCCGTCCAGGCTGAGTTCCAGTGAGTCGCTCATGCGGGCCTCGTCATTTCAGGTTCTGGCGCAGCAGCATGGTGCCACCGCGCTGGGTAAATTCAAGTTGTTGCAGGGCACTCATGCCCAGTAATACGGTGGGCCCATCCAGGCCGGGCACGACGATGGCGCGTACGTCCTGCAGGCGGATATCGCCCAGTTGCAGGCTGGCCAGGCGCGTGCGGTAGCCTTCGGTGCGACCGTTGGCAGTGCTCAGCAGCACCGGGCTGCCGCGCTCCAGGTTCAAATCACGGGCCAGGGCCTCGGGGATCGCAACGTCCGTGGCACCGGTATCGAGCATGAAATGCACTACCTGGCCATTGATCGCCCCATCCACAACGAAGTGGCCCTGGCCATTACCGAGCAGACGCACCTCGATGTAGCCTTGGCCATGCTCGGACTGCACCTGGCTGTTGGGGTTGCGCCGACTGTCTTCCCACTGGCCAAAAAAGCGCGTGGCCAGGAACATGGCTGCCGCCCAGGCAAGCACCATCAGCACCCGCCCCGCGCGCTTGCCCGGCGCCTGGCTCATGGTTTGGCGCTCCAGCCACCTTCCGGCGCGTCGAAGCGCCAGACAATCGGGCGGCTCTCGCCATCGGCGCGGTCGCCGTTGTTGTTGTCCAGACCGATCCAGGCGCCGTGGGCGTCGATCACCAGTGCTTCGGCCAGACCGAACGGCTGATCGTAACGGCGCATGGGCTCCAACGCCTCGGCCGCGAACGACCAGCAACGCTCGACCTTGCCGCTGTCAGCGTCACGCCGGCATACCCGGTAGGCATTGCGCTCAAGGGTGAACAGCTTGCCCTCGAACCAGGCCAGGTCGGCAAAATCGCGCGACAAGGCCCGGGCATTTGGCATTTGCGCCGGCTGCATCTCGACCCCGGCCTCGCTCAGCAGTACGCAACTGCGCCCGCAGGTCCATACCGACTGCTGGCGCTCGATGGCCACCAGGCCACGGCGCTCACGCTCGGCGGCCAGCCACAGGCGATCGCCTGCCGGGTTGATCGCCAAGCCTTCGAACAGGGCATTGAAGTTCAGCAGCATGCCGCTGGCCCTGGCCTGGCGAACCATGGCCTGATCAATTTTCAACCAGTCCGGCTGGCCCTCCTGCGGCAGTTGCAGCACGGCGGCATGGGCCTCGCTGACCAGGTACATGTTGCCCGCCTGGTCGCAGCTGATGCCTTCAAAATCCAGCTCGCCGCCACGTATGTAGGAAGCCGCCCAGTTACGTGACTTCAAGCCCCACGGCAGCCCGCTTTCCGGCGCGGGTGGCGGGGTGAAGGTCAGCGGCTGCGCACGCCAGGTGGCGTTCTGCTGGTCGAAGCGGTAGATGCGGTCGTCATCACGATCGGAAACGCCCCACAGCCCGCCCCGGCATTGGGCCAGCCCAGACAGGTTGCCACCGCGCATACCGTCGATCGGGTGCTCGGCACTCAGCTTCAGCTCCGGCCAATTGCCCGCCAGGCTTGGCAGGGCAACCAGCGCCAGACAGGCCGACAGAAGCAGACGAATCAAACCATGACCTCAGCCAGGTTGCCTTTGGTTTCCAGCCAGCTCTTGCGGTCACCGGCGCGTTTCTTGGCCAGCAGCTTGTCCATCAGCTCGCAGGTCGCCTGTACGTCGTCCAGCGTCAGCTGCACCAGGCGCCGCGTGTTCGGGTCCATGGTGGTTTCACGCAGCTGTGGCGGGTTCATCTCGCCCAGGCCCTTGAAGCGCGTTACCTGAGGCTTGCCGCGCTTCTTCTCGGCAACCAGCCGGTCGAGAATGCCGTCACGCTCGGCTTCGTCGAGGGCGTAGTAGATTTCCTTGCCCAGGTCGATGCGGTACAGCGGCGGCATGGCCACGTATACGTGCCCGGCCTCGACCAGCGCGCGGAAGTGCTGGACGAACAACGCACACAGCAGGGTGGCGATGTGCAAGCCGTCGGAGTCGGCGTCGGCGAGGATGCAGATCTTGCCGTAGCGCAATTGCGCCAGGTCGGTGGCACCCGGATCGACACCAATGGCCACGGCAATGTTGTGCACTTCCTGGCTGGCGAGGACTTCGCCACCATCCACTTCCCAAGTGTTGAGGATCTTGCCGCGCAGCGGCAGGATGGCCTGGAATTCCTTGTCCCGCGCCTGCTTGGCCGAACCACCGGCCGAGTCACCCTCGACCAGGAACAGCTCGGCGCGCATCGGGTCCTGCCCGGCGCAGTCAGCCAGCTTGCCGGGTAGGGCCGGGCCCTGGGTGACGCGTTTGCGCTCGACCTTCTTGCTGGCCTTGAGGCGACGCCCGGCGTTGCTGATGGCCAGCTCTGCCAGTTGCATGCCCAGCTCAGGGTGGCCGTTGAGCCACAGGCTGAAGGCGTCCTTGACCACACCGGAGACGAACGCCGCCGCCTCACGCGAGGACAGCCGCTCTTTGGTCTGCCCGGAGAACTGCGGGTCCTGCATCTTCATCGACAACACGAAGGTGATGCGTTCCCAGACGTCTTCCGGCGCCAGCTTTACCCCACGCGGCAGCAGATTGCGGAACTCGCAGAACTCGCGCATGGCATCCAGCAAGCCCTGGCGCAGGCCGTTGACGTGGGTACCGCCCTGCGCGGTGGGGATCAGGTTGACGTAGCTTTCCTGGATGCTGTCGCCACCTTCAGGCAGCCACAGCAAGGCCCAGTCCACGGCCTCCTTGTTACCGGCCAGGCTGCCACAGAACGGCTCTTCGGGCAGGCGCTGGAATTCGTTGACCGAATCGACCAGGTAGGAGCGCAGGCCATCCTCATAGTGCCATTCGACCTTCTCACCACTGGCCTTGTCCTCGAAGCTGACCAGCAGGCCCGGGCACAAGACCGCCTTGGCCTTGAGCACGTGTTTGAGGCGGCTGATGGAGAACTTGGGCGAGTCGAAGTACTTCGGGTCTGGGCTGAAGTACACGCTGGTGCCGGTATTGCGCTTGCCGACCGAGCCGACCACTTCCAGCTCGCTGGCCTTGAAGCCGTCAGCGAAGGTCATCTGGTATTCGTTGCCGTCACGCTTTACGCGCACGCGCACCTGGGTCGACAGGGCGTTGACCACCGAAATGCCCACACCGTGCAAACCACCGGAAAACTGGTAGTTCTTGTTGGAGAACTTGCCGCCAGCGTGCAGTTTGGTGAGGATCAGCTCGACCCCGGACACGCCCTCTTCCGGGTGGATGTCCACCGGCATGCCCCTGCCGTCGTCGCTGACCTCCAGCGAATGGTCGGCATGCAGGATGACCTGCACCGAACGGGCGTGGCCGGCCAGGGCTTCGTCGACACTGTTGTCGATGACTTCCTGGGCCAAATGGTTGGGGCGGCTGGTATCGGTGTACATGCCCGGCCGCTTGCGGACCGGGTCAAGGCCCGAGAGGACTTCGATGGCGTCTGCGTTATAGGCGCTAGCGCTGGGATTGGCCATAAGGTCTCGTCGTCAGTCTGGTGAATGCAAAAAAGTCAAAATACAGAAAAATCGAGCGCCGCATACTGCCCGCGGGCAATTCCGGCAAAGGCCAGCAGGGCCGGCAGACGCTCGGCAAAGCCCTGGAAGCTGTGGTCACCGCCGGCCTGGATACGCAGGGCACAGGCACGGTAATAGCGCTCGGCGTGGCGATAGTCCAGGGTTTCATCGGCGGTTTGCAGCCATACCTGATAGCGATTGGCATCTACCGGGGCTGGAACTTCCAGCTCGGCCAGGGCCTGCACGTGATCAAGGGTCAGCTCCCAGGTTTCATCGGTGTAGTGATTGCGCTGGGTACCCAGGTAGCCGTCGAAATGCTTGTGCGGGGTTACCGCCGGGTTGACCAGCAGGGCCTTGAGACCCTGTCGCTCGGCCAGATGGGTGGCATAGTAGCCGCCGAGCGAACTGCCCACCAGCAATGGCGCACCGAGCTCGGCGATGGCTGCTTCGAGCTGGGCCATTGCCTGGCGTGGGTGATGGTGCAAGGCGGGCACCCGCAGCTGGTCGGCGAGGCCGAGCTGCTGCATGACGGCTTCGAGTTGGCGCGCCTTGGTTGAAAGCGGCGAGCTGTTGAAGCCATGGATATAGAGGATGGAACCCGACATGCTGCCCCCGGAATCTGTGGCTTCGCGCCTGATGATGCGGGCGCAGGGACGCGCAGTGTAGCGCGTTCGCCGGGTTTTGACGCAGTGTCACGGGTTTCGCAACAATTTCTTCAACAGCGCAGCAGCCCCAAGGTTTTCAATACCCCGGGCTGTCGAAGTCGAGCTTCACTTCAAAGTCTTGGGCCCGCTCCACCCCGGTTTCCAGCCGACCGTCGGCGTGCAGTCGCAGCCAGCGGTAGCCTGGCTGTTCTTCGCTCACCTGAAAGTCCTCGCTGTGCGCCGCGAACTGAATGCAGGTCGACGGCGTAGCCAGCAGCCGCCGGCCATCGCGCTGTTCATCCCACGCTTGATGTACATGCCCCCACAGCAACGCCCGCACCTGCGGATAACGCTCGACTATATCGAACAGGGCCTGGGCATTGCGCAAGCCAATCGGCGCGATCCAGGCACAGCCGATATCCACCGGCTGATGGTGGAAGCACACCAGGCAATGCCGCTCGCCCGCGTCTTTCAAGGCTGCCTCGAGCAGTAGCAGCTGGTCATCTGCCAAAAAGCCATGGGTCGCCCCCTGCACGGCAGTGTTGAGCATGACAATGCGCCAAGCGCCAATATCGGTCACCGCCTGCACCAGCTCCGGCGCGACCTGCGCCATGACCTGGGCCTCGTCGTGATTGCCCGGCAACCAGCGAGTCGGCACGGCAAACGGCGCAGTCAGCTCACGGAACGCCTGGTAAGAAGCAACGCTGGCGTCCTGCGACAGGTCGCCGGTGCACAACAGCACATCGACAAGCGGTTGCTCGCGCCGCGCCTGGGCGACCACATGGCGCATGCTGTCGCGGGTGTTGAGGCCCAGCATGCTGCCCGCCGGGTCGGCGAACAGGTGGGCATCGGTCAGTTGCACCACATGCACGGGGCGCGATTGGTCTGGCTGCGGCAACGGCCGTCTCCTCGAACGGTTTCAGCAGGAATTATGGCTGGGCAACGGTCGCGAGCAAACACCCGCAAACGACCTGCGTCACACTTCAGCGAACACTCGCCAGTTCGTGGCCGCACGCCAGACAGTGGCTCAGCCATTCACCGAGGAACAGGTTGAGTTGGGCTTTCTCATCTGGCTGGTGCATGGCTTCGTTCGGGTACGGGTAGATGCTGCGCAGGCGCCGGGTGTGTTCGGCACTGACCACTTCGGCCATGCGCGCATCGTGGTAAACCTGCACTTCCAGGTGCGGCACCGGCAGCCACGGCAAGCTGTGCTCCTGACGCACGTGCAGGGTGGTGGTGTAAGGGCAGGCCAGGACTACGTCGAGCACGAGCACGCCGAGCATCTGGTCGCCCTGGGTCATACCAATGCGGCGCGAGCTCTGGGTAGTGCGCATATCGGGCAGCAGGCGCATCAGCCGGGCGTAGTTGGCCTCGCAGGCCGCCTGCAGCCCGACCAGGTCGACTCGATAGCGCTCGCGCAGCAGGTTCACTTCCACATACCTCGTACTTCGTCACGGTTCAGCGCCAGCCATTGCAGGCCAATGATGGTCGCGGCATTGCAGATGCGTCCATCGCGCACTGCCTGCAAGGCATCCTCGAACGACCACACGCGCACGCGGATGTCTTCGCCCTCTTCTTCAAGACCGTGCAGGCCACCGGCCCCTTCGCTGGTGCAACGACCAAGGAACAGATGGACGTACTCGTCACTGCCGCCGGGCGAAGGGAAGTAGCGGGTCATCGGCCACAGGGCACTGAAGGTCAGGCCGGCCTCTTCCTGGGCTTCGCGGTGGGCAACCTCTTCGGGTTGTTCATCCTTGTCGATCAACCCGGCCACCATTTCGATCAACCAGGGGTTGTCGGTCTTGCCCATGGCGCCCACGCGGAACTGCTCGATCAGCACCACTTCATCGCGCTGCGGGTCGTAGGGCAGCACGCACACCGCATCATGGCGCACAAACAGCTCACGACTGATCTCGCGGCCCATCCCCCCGGCGAACAGCTCGTGGCGCAGGTGCACCTTGTCGAGCTTGTAGAAGCCCTGGAAGCAATTGGCCCGCTTGACGATCTCGACCGCCTTGGGCACTGAGTTCAACGTGTTTGACATGGAAATCCTCATTACCTCACTTACTGCATCGCGCCATCCTACTCTGCACGCTAGCGGGTTTCACCCCTTTCCAGTAACCGTTCGCGCACTCGGGACAGCGGGTCTTCACTCTGTTAGCTTAGTGGCGAACTGAAGGCCGCGCAGACGGTCAAAGGCCGACTTTTCCCTGTTCTGCAAGGATCATCATGACACTTGTCAAACTGACTTCCGTGGCCGTGCTGGCACTCGCTCTGGGCGCCTGCCAGAGCCTGTTCACACCCAACTACCGGACCCCGCTCGAGGTCAAGCGCGACGCCTGGGAGCATGTCAAACCCGGCTGCAGCGAAAGCGACTGCCCGCTGGTAAACATCGACGTGGTCCACTTCCCGGCCTTGCCCAAGCTCGACGGCATCGTCGAAAAAAGCCTGCTGCAGCTCACCGAAGACAATCAGCATGGCACCGCGCCGGGCACCCTGCAGGCCTACGAGCAGCAATATCTGGCCAGTGCCGACAAACGTAACAGCAGCTACCTGCAAGCCAAGGTACGCGAGCAGCATGACGGGCTGGTGATCATCGAGCTGTCCAGCTACCTGGACAGCGGTGGCGCCCACGGCATGCCCGGGCGTGGCTTCATCAACTATTCGCGCAAACTGGACAAGGTGCTGACCCTGCAGGACATGCTGGTGCCTGGCCAAGAAGAGACGTTCTGGAAAACCGTCGAAGAATCGCACCGTGCCTGGCTGATGAGCGTGGGCATGGACAAGGACGCCGAGTTCGTCAAGACCTGGCCGTTCAAGAAATCGCCGCACATCGCCCTGACGTACGGCGCGGTGGTGGTCAAGTACGAGGTCTATGCCATCGCGCCCTATTCCATGGGCCACGTGGAACTGAAAATCCCCTACCCGCGCCTGAACGGCGTACTCAAGCCTGAACTGTTTCCCGGCCGCGGCTAAGGCTTAACAGCACGTGCAATACACCTGCCAGCAGCAATGCTGGCAGGGTAGCGCCCAGCTCCGGAGCGTTGGCGGCAATCAGGTGATAGGCCGCCACCCCCGCAAACCAGGCCACCAATGCCTGCCAGTGCAAGCCTCCCACCTGTGCCGGCAGGCGACGACGACGGATCACGTAGTGGTCCATCAGCACCACGCCGAACAGCGGCGCGAACACCGAGCCGATCAGCAGCAGGAAGTTTTCGTACTGGGCCAGTGGCGCCAGCAGGGCAATCAGGGTGCACAGCAAGCCAATGGCCAGCGCCAGGTGCTCGACCTTCACAGGTACCAGCACGCCGGTGGACACAGCCGCCGAGTGGATGTCGGCAAACGCCTTTTCCGACTCGTCCAGCAGAATGAGCAGCAGCGGAATACCCATGCCTGCGCCTGCCAGGGCCAGCAGCAAGGCATTGACTTCGCCACTGGCGGCGAACGCCAGCGTGTAGGCCACGCCCAGGCTCATCAGCCAGGTGTTGCCGATGAAATAGCCAAGTACCGTGCCGCCGAACACATGCTTGCCATTGCGGGCGAAACGCGAGTAATCGGCGATCAGCGGCAGCCACGACAGCGGCATGGCAATGACGATGTCGAAACCCACTGCCAGCGACATCGAGCCGTCCCCGGCGCGGTTCCAAAGGTCTGCCAGGTCGGCCTTGGCGAACAGGTTCCAGGTCAGCCAGGCGCATGCGCCCAGCAGCAACCAGATACCCCAGGCGCGCAGCACCTTGCGCACGAAGGCCAGTGGCCCGCTGACGGCCAGCAGGGTGGCCAGGGCACCGAAGCACAGGGTCCACAGCATCGGGCTGTTCCAGGCACTGTCTTCGCCGAATGCCCGGGCGCCCAGCAGGCTGGCAGCATCGCGCATGACAATGATCTCGAAGGCACCCCAGCCCACCAGTTGCAGCAGGTTGAGCAGCGCCGGCAAGCGGGCGCCATGGCTACCCAGGCTGAGCTTCAGGGTGCCCATGGCCGAAAGGCCGGTATCACTGCCGATGACCCCGGCGGCGCCGAGCAGCAGCACACCCACGCCGGTGCCCAGAGCGATGGCCAAGACCGCGCTGGCAAGCCCAAGGCCTGGGGCCAGCATGGCACCGACCTGCAACACCATCAGGCCGATGCCGAGGGAGAACCACAGCGAGAAAAGGTCGCGGGCGCCGAAGATGCGTTGGTGGGTAGGGACCGGGTGGTCGGGGGAGAATTGGCTGGGGGTGGTCATTGTCATGTTCGCCAGAGGAATTAATGGGGCTTGGCCGTCCCATTGTGGGAGCGGGCTCGCCCCGCGAAGGCGTCGGGCCTGCCAAACGCGTTGGCGCAGCTGACGCATTCGCGGGCCAAGCCCGCTCCCACAAAGGAAAATGGCGTGCTTAGACTTTGTGGTACAGCTGGCTGCCTTCCTGGCGGAACCGCTCGGCCTGCTCGCGCATGCCTTGTTCGACCGTCACGTCCACGGCCTCGATCTTGGCGGCGTACTCACGCACTTCCTGGGTGATCTTCATCGAACAGAACTTCGGCCCGCACATCGAGCAGAAGTGCGCGACCTTGGCCGACTCCTTTGGCAGGGTCTCGTCGTGGTAGGCACGGGCAGTGTCCGGGTCCAGGCCGAGGTTGAACTGGTCTTCCCAGCGGAACTCGAAACGTGCCTTGGACAGGGCGTTGTCACGGATCTGGGCGCCCGGGTGACCCTTGGCAAGGTCGGCGGCATGTGCGGCGATCTTGTAGGTGATGATGCCGGTCTTGACGTCATCCTTGTTCGGCAGGCCCAGGTGCTCCTTGGGGGTGACGTAGCAGAGCATGGCGCAACCGAACCAGCCGATCATCGCCGCACCAATGCCCGAAGTGATGTGATCGTAGCCCGGGGCGATATCGGTGGTCAGCGGGCCGAGGGTGTAGAACGGCGCCTCGTCGCAGCACTCCAGCTGCTTATCCATGTTCTCCTTGATCAGCTGCATCGGCACGTGGCCAGGGCCTTCGATCATGCACTGCACATCGTGCTTCCAGGCGATCTTGGTCAGCTCGCCCAAGGTTTCCAGCTCACCGAACTGCGCGGCATCGTTGGCGTCGGCAATCGAGCCAGGGCGTAGGCCGTCACCCAGCGAGAAGCTGACGTCGTAGGCCTTCATGATTTCGCAGATTTCATCGAAGTGGGTGTACAGGAAGTTTTCCTTGTGGTGCGCCAGGCACCACTTGGCCATGATCGAGCCACCACGGCTGACGATGCCGGTGACACGCTTGGCGGTCAGCGGCACATAGCGCAGCAGCACACCAGCGTGGATGGTGAAGTAGTCCACACCCTGCTCGGCCTGCTCGATCAGCGTGTCGCGGAACAGCTCCCAGGTCAGGTCTTCGGCGACGCCATTGACCTTTTCCAGAGCCTGGTAGATCGGCACGGTACCGATCGGCACCGGCGAGTTGCGAATGATCCACTCGCGGGTTTCGTGGATGTGCTTGCCGGTGGACAGGTCCATGACCGTGTCAGAGCCCCAGCGTATCCCCCAGGTCAGCTTGGCCACTTCTTCCTCAATCGAGGAACCCAGGGCGCTGTTGCCGATGTTGCCATTGATCTTCACCAGGAAGTTGCGGCCGATGATCATCGGCTCCAGTTCCGGGTGGTTGATGTTGGCCGGGATGATCGCGCGGCCACGGGCGACTTCTTCGCGGACGAATTCGGGGGTGATTTCTTTGGGGATGTTGGCACCGAAGCTGTGGCCGGCATGCTGCTCGTCGAGCAAGCCGGCGGCACGGGCTTCCTGCAGCTTCATGTTTTCGCGGATGGCCACGTATTCCATCTCGGCGGTGATGATGCCCTGGCGGGCATAGTGCATCTGCGAGACGTTGGCACCGGCCTTGGCACGGCGCGGGTTACGCACGTGGGCAAAACGCAGCTTGGCCAGTTCGGCATCGTTCAGGCGCTGCTGGCCGAAGTCGGAGCTCAGGCCGTCCAGGCGCTCGGTGTCACCGCGGGCTTCGATCCAGGCCGAACGAACATCGCCCAGTCCCTTGCGCACATCGATGATGACATCGGGGTCGGTGTACGGGCCGGAGGTGTCGTAGACCAGCACCGGGGCGTTGGTTTCGCCACCAAAATCGGTCGGGGTATCGTCAAGGCTGATTTCACGCATGGGGACGCGGATATCCGGGCGCGAGCCTTCGACATAGATCTTGCGCGAACGGCGGAAGGGTTGCACGGACTGCTGATCGACTTGTGCCGATTCGCTGAGGTTGATCGCTTTTTCTTGTTTGGTCATCACAGGCTCTCCAGACGGCTTCCTAGCAGTGGAATGTCGGGGTGAACCTGAAAAAGCGCGGACGCACCCTGGATGGGTGCAGTGCCGGATAAGGGGGTGCCTGAAGCTGCATGCAGCTGCGACATTCCCGGACCTGGCACAAGAGGCTCCCCGGGAAGGCGAGCAATCTTGTTCCCTACGCAGGCGCTAACCTGATCAGGTTCAACGGGATCCGCACCTCTGCGATCTCAGCCTTTGCTTCAAGGCACCCCGACAAGAACATGCGCAGTCTAGACTGGAGTGGTCGGCAAAGCCAAGCGGGTAAATGCGCGGATGATGAAAGGCACACCGAGCGATTGTTGCCGGGTGCGCATGGCACTACACTGGCGCATCGCTCGATACTCAACAGTTCAGTAATTAAATTTCGTACAAGGATTGCCTCTATGCTGCGCAAACTCTCACTGGCGATAGCCGTGTCTTGTGCGTCCAACGGAATGGTCTGGGCAGCAGAGCTGCCCTCGACAGTCAGAACCGACCTGGTCAGCGTCTATCAGGAAGCGGTAGACAACAACGCCGATCTGGCTGCAGCACGCGCCGATTATGGCGCCCGCCGCGAAGTAGTGCCCCAGGCACGCGCCGGGCTGCTACCGAACCTGTCGGCCGATGCCGAAATGATGAACACCCGCACCAAGCTGGACGAGCCGTCCATCACCTCCAACCGCAGCGGCAACTCCTGGAGCGCGACCTTGGCCCAGCCAATCTTCCGCGCTGATCGCTGGTTCCAGCTGCAGGCAGCTGAAGCGGTCAACGAACAGGCAGCGCTGGAGCTGTCGGCGACTGAACAGAACCTGATCCTGCAAACCGCACAAAACTACTTTGCCGTCCTGCGCGCGCAGGACAACTTGGCCGCGACCAAGGCGGAGGAAGCCGCGTTCAAGCGCCAACTGGACCAGTCCAACGAGCGCTTCGATGTGGGCCTGTCGGACAAGACCGACGTGCTGCAATCCCAAGCCAGTTATGACACTGCACGGGCCAACCGGATTATCGCCGAGCGCCAGGTGCAGGATGCCTTCGAAGCGCTGGTCACCCTGACCAACCGTGAATACACCTCGATTCAAGGCGTGGTGCATACGCTGCCGGTGCAGGTACCCACGCCAAACGACGCCAAAGCCTGGGTCGAAACCGCCGGCCGCCAGAACCTCAACCTGCTGGCCACCAACTATGCGGTGTCTGCTGCCGAAGAGACACTGCGCCAGCGCAAGGCCGGCCATGCGCCGACCCTGGATGCTGTGGCCAAGTACCAGAAGGGTGACAACGACAGCCTCGGTTTTACCAACCCTTCACAACTGGGTGTGCGCTACAGCGGCGATGTCGAACAGACCAGCGTTGGCCTGCAGTTGAATATTCCGATCTACAGCGGCGGCCTGACCAGCTCGCAGGTACGCGAGGCTTACCAGCGCCTGAGCCAGAGCGAGCAACAGCGGGAAAGCCTGCGCCGTCAGGTCGTGGAAAACACCCGTAACCTGCACCGCGCGGTAAACACCGACGTGGAACAGGTACAGGCGCGCAAGCAGTCGATCATCTCCAACCAAAGCGCGCTGGAAGCTACCGAAATCGGTTACCAGGTTGGTACCCGCAACATCGTTGACGTGCTCGATGCCCAGCGTCAGCTGTACACCTCGGTGCGCGACTACAACAATAGCCGTTACGACTACATCCTCGACAACCTGAGCCTGAAGCAGGCAGCCGGCACCCTGAGCCCGCAAGACCTGCAGGACCTCAAGCGCTACCTGAAACCTGACTACAACCCGGACAAGGACTTCCTGCCGCCTGACCTGGCGGCGGCAGCGGCCAAAAACTTCGAGCGTAGGCCTTGAGGTAGGGGCTGGACCGTTCGCGGGCAAGCCCACTCCCACACGTGCCGTGCCAGGCCTGAATGCATGATGCACCTGTGAGAGCTGGCTTGCTGGCGATAGGCCGCCAATATCACTCCAAGCATGTACGACAACGCCTAGGCGGCTACGGCAATCGTCGAGTCAATGCGTTGAGCCGACATATCACCGATAAGCACAGGCCCCGCAGGTTCAGGGGCGAACGCGGCCATTGCGTCAACAAGATTCCCCAGGCTCGGTAGCGAGTGCTCGACAGCAACCAGCGATGACCCTGCTGAAAGGGCTGAAACCTCTGGCACGGCAACCGGTTCAGATGTGACCATTGCCGGCTGCGCAAAGATAAAGTCCTCCGCTGTCACCTGCGCAACTTCGAGCGCATCCAGGTACAACATCTTCACAATACCTTCCTGCCCCGGCACTGCCTGGGTATCAACGGCTACACCGTGAATCTGCGCAAAGTCATTGAGTTTGAAGCGCTGGACTTTGCTGACGTGCAGATCCTCGAAGCGACTGATGCCTACCTGGGTCAGGTCAATCTTGTCGATACCGTGTCGGAACCCCCGAAGGGTGTTCTTGTAATCGCTCACACCTTCTTGTTTTGTCACCAGAAACACGCTGGGCGCAACCGTCGGCGGGGAATATACCGTGCCTGCCAACGAAGCCACCAACTGCCCGGATGCGTCACTGGCAAGCGACACGCCACCTGCACCACCGGTAAGCAGAACATTCGCGCTGACAGGCGAGGTCGTCTGCTCTTCAGGGCTACCCTCGAAATAACCTGGCGCAGCGGTGAAAGCGTCAAGGAAACGGAAGTTCGCTGACCGCAGTTCAGCAATCGTAGTGTCCGCAAGCGTCAGCTTCTGCCCACTGCCAAGGTCGAGCACAGTCGAATTGCCGTCCTGTTGCATCTGCAAGTCAGCAAACCCTGAACCACCAAAGCCGACCAGGTCGATCACCTCACGCGAAGTCTCGAACTGCTTGAGTACATCGTTACCCCCTGCACGCCTGTGGATGACAAAGCGGTCTGTACCCTCCCCCCCTTTGAGGAGATTGTACCCACGGCCACCATCCAGTAATGCCCCGGCGGGCCCGGCGATCAAGGTATCGTCGCCATCACCACTGATAAGGTTTTGCACCGAGCCAGGGGCTATGGTGAGCGCCGCACCGGCAATACTGGCGCTGCCGCTGGCCAGATCCACCGAGATACTGCGACTTACTGCAGCCGCATTCAACGTATTGCGCCCGCCAGCGGTGCCGCTGATGGCATCGTCAAGCTTCGCGCGCCCTGGGTTTTCTGCCACCAGGTTCGCGTAGTCGTCGGTGAAGTAATAGACATCATCGGTGGTGCCGGGGCTGCCGACGAGGCGCAGCGTCCAGCGATCAAGCGTTAACGGTAAGCCGGCAACAGCATTACGCACCTCGAGTCTCCACACCCCAGCCGAGCGCTCTGCGCGATGATGGGTCGACATGAACCCATATTTGAACGCCCCTGAACGCGAATCGCCCAGATCGTCATCACCAGAGCCCGGCGCCTTGCCTGTGCGATCGAGCAGTACGCTGCGCGTGCCGCCAGGCGACACCAGCGTGAGCGTCATGTCGCCAAGGCGGCCGACCATCGAGTGGACATCGACCTCCACATGCTCCACCAGCAAATCAGCCGGCAGGGTCAAAGACAAAGTCGCAACCTGCCCCGCCGCAACCTGTTGAGCCACTGGTGCACTGCTGGCTGTCAGCAGCCGTTCATTGGCCTTGGTCGCCCGGCTTCCCCAGGACTCGGCAAGGCGCACCGCGGCGCGGGCGTCGATCATGCCAAAGCCATAGTCGTGGCTGGCGTGCATGCCACCGCCATTCCAATTGCGCCCTGCGTTGTAAGCCCATTGGGTTGATGCGTCATCCACTTTGCGCGCAGACAGTGCGAGAATCTGCTGAACATCCCGGTAACCCAACCCCGGGTTGGCCTGCAACATCAACGCCACCACGCCTGAGACGATCGGCGCGGCGAAGCTGGTGCCCTGAGTCGTGCTGTAGGCGCTGCCGACCGACGCACCGCGCTCCGCTTCAAGGCTGACGCCACTGGATAGAACATGGCTCCCCGGTGCAGCCACCAGCAAGCTGGAGCCTGGATTGGAAAAGGGTGCCGTGGCAGCTTGCAGTACCGAGAGGTCTGCCTTTGCGTTGATGGCCGCCACTTCAATGGCGTGGCGGTTGTTGTTGGTCAGCGAGCCCTGTGCATTACCACCTTTATGGCGCTGGTTGCCACCAGAGGCGACGACGATGGTGCCTAGCCCGCCACGGCCGTTGGTGGCGGCAAGCGTAGTGCTGAATGCCAGCGCCAGAGCAGTATCGACTTTTCCTTCTGGAACATTTGTGAGCCCGAAGTCCGTTTTGAAACCCCAACTGTTGTTGGCTATGTCGTAGTTGACCATTTGCCCCAGATTGGTCAGGTCATCGCCTTTGTTGGCCAGGTAGTGCCCGCCGATCTTCGCCTCATATGCGATGCCGATCCCTCCTTGATCATTGCGCGCGCCAACCATGACCCCAGCCACTTGAGTGGCATGATTGGACGCCAGGTCGGGCAGCGTGCCATTGGTGCGTTGGGTTTGCAGCCAGATGGGATCGATATTCGGCTTGAGATCGGGGTGCCCGATGTCGAAGATTTCCGGCGCCACGGCAAACTCCCCACCCGGCTCGAACTGCCCTATCCTCACCCCCTTGCCCGTGAAGTCACGCCATACCGGCGCGACATTGATCTCGTCCAGATACCACTGCCGCCCCGACAGCGGGTCAGCGGGGGATTGTTCATGGCGCAACGTTACCGTTGCCCGCAAGGGTGCTGATGCAGCACTGCCCACCTCGGTCACACTCATGGACGCGTTGCCGGCAGCATCGACCAAGTCGTAGCGGAAACTGACATCACCGTCATGGCCTGGCAACGGCGTGACCTCCACATCACCCTGCTCGTTCAGCCGCACTGTTGCACCCTTGCCAGCGCTGACTGAGGCGATGCGCAATGGCCCGCTGCTGCCAAGTGGCTGGTCATTACCCAGCAGCGCCGTTGCAGGGACTATCAGCGCCGTGTCAGTGGTGGCGAATGTAGCCAGTTGCTCAGGCGAGAGCCTGTCGCCGATTGGCATGGCGCCCCCGCCAAGAAGATCGACGGCAGCAATGTCGGCGAAGCTGAGTTTCTGGATGTTGCTCAGGCTCAGACGGCCATCTCGTCCCGCCACGGTGTCGGTGATCAGGTGGCCCGATTCGGTACGTGTGATCAGGTACTCGTCGTGAGCACCATGCAAACTGACCAGGTTGGTGCCCGCGCCTCCGTCGATCGTGGCATCGCCGCGTCCAGCCTCGATCACGTCATCGGCAGCACCGCCCGTAATCCGATCAGCGCCACCACCGGCGTAAATGATACTTCCGCCCGCCGAGGCCTGAATGCGATCCCCCTTGGGGCCCGCATAGATCACCGACTTGCCGGTACCGCCAATGATGTCGTTACGGCCTGTACCACCCACAAGCACATCGTTGCCGCCCCCGCCAATCAGCAAGCTGTCGCCCGAGCCGCCCTTGATGAATACTCCGCGTTGACCGCCGCTGGCGATGATGTCCTTACCCCGCCCGCCTTGCGCGATGGTCAGCCCGGCATTGGCCATGTTCAGCCCAACGCCATGCTCCCCCACGATCAGTGCCGTGTCGCGCCCACCATTGCCCTGCATGTTCGCCCAATCGTCGCTGGCACTGATCACGAATACATCGTCGCCCGCCCCGCCGTGATAGGTGTTGCTGCCACCGCCACCAACCAGCCAACTGCCCTCTGGAGCCGCGGTCAAGACATCATCGCCCGCGCTGCCGTACAGCGTCTGTACGCCGAGCGCTGCGGCGTCCAGCGTGCTGCCTTGAGCACTCTGGCTGATGTAGGCCCTTCGGGAAGTGGGCCCGCTTGACGAAGTCAGTAGAGTGCCACCCTCCTGGGCCTCGATCCGATTACCGACGGTATCGGCGAGAAACCTCACCGCCAGTACTTCCCGGTCCTCACCATTGACAGTGAAAGCGCCTCGGGAAATGACCTCGTTACCCTGACGCACCTCTCCTACCGGCTCGACCTGGCCGAGCTTGATCTGGCTAATGCCATGCTCCTGCAATGCCCTTAGCTCACCGGCATCGGCACGCCCGTCGTGGTTGCCATCGACCCACACCTTCAATTGCGCCCAGACGGCGTCTTCAACGTTGATGACGCCATCGGCGTTGGCGTCAACACTTGCCATGGCGGCGAAGCCATCCTTGAACAGCGTTTCACCGGAGTTGCCGTCGCTGCCTGCCTTGCCGCCGTAGTATTCGGAGAACAGCTGGCTGACGTTGCTCACCTGGCCGGTACCATTATCATGCACCAGCATGCCCGTCAGCCGGTCTGCCCAGCCGGTGCGGCGCAGTGAACCACTGTTATCGATATCGAACAGTACGCCTTCCTCGATACCCGTCAGGCCAACGCCCTTGCCGCTCAGGTCGAGCAAGAGCGGGTCGACAAACGTGTTCACCGTGGTCATTGCTGCCAACCCGTTGAGTACCACGGCATTGCGCAGGCTGAAATCCGGTTGTTCATTGCCATCACGATAGAACTGAGCCAGGTGCTGATTGGGTCGCACGTTGGGGTCGATCTGGAGCTCGCCGGGGCGAACACCACCGGTGGCCAAACTGCCCAACTGAGCGGAGGTGAAGTCGGTGTTGTCGAGGGTGCTGTCGGTGAATGCGATACTGTGGGTCAGGCGACGATCGACGTAGCCGTTGGAGACGTCATTGCGGATATCGTCCTGGCCTTGGAGGTCGCGGCGGGATTCGGTTGTGGGGGTGATTTCGATCTGCAGTGTTTGATCAGTTGCATTATCAAAGTGACTAGCGGCTTTAAAGGCATTATCGATGGAATTGAAAAGCGAAGCTGCGGCAGCACTGATAAGGTCAGGAACACCCGTGGGTGACTCGACCCTGGATATCCACTCCTTAGCAATTAAACGGTTTTCGGCGGAAGAAACTACTGATGCCATTGCCATCATGCGGTGAGTGTGAAAGGAAAGTGTAAATTCATCCGTTAGATTCCCCGCTGAGGAAAGCACATGCCGCCAGTAGTCCTCTCGATTTTCGACAGCAATCACATCAAACACCGGACTCAACGTCCATGCCCTCTCAGGATATTCAAGGCTTTCGAAAGTTTCCTTATGAAATGCCGCGACCTCTTTTTGGCTTACCTGACCGACAATAGGACCTTTACTAATCTTCTTTAGCAACACCTCCATATATTTATTTGCCATTTCAACCCTCACCTTATCCACATCGATTTCTTGCATCGGACGACCGACACCTGTCGCTACCGACTTCATATAATTTATTGCCGCAACACCTGACAAAGAGTCCCCGCGCGCAACGCCATTTGCAAGGACAGCGTATTTGTCTCCTTTTTTTGCCAGAACATCATACATTGCATCCGGCCCCTTATCACGCAAAGCCTGACGTGCCTCATCCACATCGGACAGCTCTATCCTAATCATTTATCGACTCCATATTTTACAGCATTCAAGAAAAACTCACCCACCGTCAAAACAATGTTATGCCACTCCCCTAGCCGCCCCCATAAAAACTCCACATTTACAATGGCGTTGTCTCCGGGCATCAAAAACTCCAAATAGCAACGCGTGTAATTGGCCTTATGCTCGACCCAGTTGCAATAACCGATGTATTGCATGCGCCCCTTGGCCTCCAGCCAGAAAAAGCCCTTGCGCTGATTAGGAAATGCACTATCAACTCCCTCGAGAAAATTTAGACCGAGATCTTCGTTCAGCTTGCTAGCCTGAACTAGAGGCGCAGGTGTTTCACGAAGGTAATGCTGGAGCTGTTTTCTCAACCCCGCTTCCCCATGCGGCCAAGGCTCAATTGCGACCGATATTCCATCAAAACTAAAAGACGTCGCCTCACCGTAAGAGACGGGCTGCATCTCCGGCCAACTCATTGCCATATAGAGCGACACCAAGTTTGCACCACAGCCTTTTTTGTTATTTGTAAATCCCGGCTCCCAAGAACTCTTACCCTCATACTCAGGCCAATAGATCACATACTTCCTAGGGAGCTCATAAACAACACCCGAGATCTTTCCACACACCATTGGATTAGGGGTCTTCAGCTTCTTCGGCGCCCAAGTCGGAGTAATAACAATGGCGACCAATAACCACACCACACTTAGCAACAACAACAACTTGCTAAAACCCCACAGCACCAAACCAAATCTTCTACACAGCGCAATTAGCTTTCCGAACAGCACCTTCACAAAGAGAAAGATATACCTGTAACTAATCATCACCTCTCCCTAGAGCCAGTCTGCCCATATCAGCCACTAAGCAAACTTCGCTTCAGACAATGCATGAACTTTTCCAAAATTTCTTTCGCACAACACGGAAATGCTGCTCCCAGCCCCAAACGCATCTGAACCACCGAGACCGACAGCACAGCAACTCGCCATACCAGCCAATATTATTGCACTACAGATCCGCAGTAAGCTCCAAGCCGCACTATATACAATGCACGCATTTTTTATATTTCATTTATCGCTCCTTCAGACTTTCCTTTGCATGCCGCTGCAGGGGACTCAAGAAGAAACTGATAACCCTGCGCCTATCCACAATCACTTCTGCACGCACAGCCATGCCCGCCGTCAACGGCAAGTCGTTATCCCCTACGCGCAAAGCTTCCTTGGCCAACTTGATTCGAGCGCTATACAAAAGACCGTGCCTATCATCCTCAATGGCATCATCGGAAATACTCTCCACCACCCCCGGTACAACGCCATACCTGGTAAAGGTGAATGTCTCGATCTTCACTTCCACGTGCTGCCCCGGAAAAACAAAGCCGATATCTTTGTTCTCGACTTTCACTTCCACTTCCACCGGCTCGCCCGTCGGCACAATGACCATCAGTGTCTGCGCGGGTGTAACCACCCCGCCCTGTGTATGGATCGCCAACTGCTGGACGGTGCCGTCAACGGGGGATGTCAGTACCTTGAGGCGATGCCGCTGCTCGGCCTTGTTCAACTCCTGCTCAAGGGTTGCAATGCGCCGTTGCGCCTCACCGTGAAGGTCGAGCATGGCTCTGCGCAGTTGGGCAATGGCACCGCTACGGCGGTGCTGAGCAGCAAGCCGTGCAGCGTTCAGTTCGTCTATGCGCGAGCGCTGGAGTGCCAGTTCGCGTTCCTGCTCCAGGCGGGCCTGCTCCTTTTCCAGGTAGGTGTGCTTGGCCACGGCCGATTCGCTGAACAACAGCTTGTAATCCGCCGTCAGTTGGCGGGTGATCACCAACAGTTGCCGGAGCGCGTCAGCCCGGCCCTGGGCGGAACGGATTTCGGCAGCGCGTTGACCGATTTCGGCATCGGCCTGTTCCAGCGTGGCCTGTAACTCCAGGTATTGCCCCTCCAGCCAGCGCTGCGCGCCTGCCTGCTGCGCGGCCGTGGCCTGCGGTATCAGTGGTGCCAGGGAGGCAGGTGCCACATCGCCGTCCAGCGCACTCAGCAGTGTGCTGGCGCGGGCCTGGTCGATCTGCGCAGCCAGCAGTTCGCTGCCTAGGCGCTTGATATCAGCCTCGGTCAACTGCCCTTCCAGCTCGACCAGCACATCGCCTTTGCGCACCGGCTGGCCATCGACGACGTGGATCGACTGCACCACCGCGACTTCGCTGGCCTGTATCAACTTGCTCCTGCCACTGGGCACGATCTTGCCTTCGGCACTGGCGATGACATCGATCTCACCGATGCAAGCCCAGGCAAGCGCCAGCCCGATGAACATCAGCAGGCTCCACTGCAGGTAGCGCGGCAAGGGATGCACTGGCGTTTCCTGCAAGGACAGTGCCGCAGGTAAAAAGGCCAGTTCGTCGGGTTCACGTACGGGGCCGTCCATGCACCGGCGCTTTCGCCATGCCGTCCTCCACGCATCCCGGTAGCGCTCGGCAAGGTCCTTGAACTCCGCACTCATACGGCGGCCCCGAGCTGCAGTTGATGCAGGTAGGCATAGGTGCCCTGTGGATAACCCAGCAGCTCATCATGAGTCCCTTGCTCGATGATCTGCCCACGCTCCATGACCACGATGCGGTCGGCATGGCGTACTGCCGAAAGCCGATGGGCAATGATGATGACCGTGCGCTGCGCGCAAATCCGCGCCATGTTCTGCTGGATGATCCGTTCGGACTCATAGTCCAGCGCACTGGTGGCTTCGTCGAAAATGAGGATGCGTGGGTTGCCGAACAGCGCTCGGGCGATGGCTATGCGCTGTCGCTGCCCACCCGACAGGCTGGCGCCGTGCTCACCAATCAGGGTTTCGTAACCATCCGGTAATTCGAGGATGAACTCGTGAGCACCCGCCAGCGTCGCTGCGGCGATTACTTCTTCAAGGGGTGCCGCTGGGTTGCAGAGGGCAATGTTCTCGCGCACGGTGCGCCGAAAAAGCACGTTGTCCTGCAACACCACGCCGATCTGCCGACGCAGTGACGCCACATCGGCTACCGCCAGGTCAGCACCGTCGAGCAATACCCGCCCCCGCTCGGGTGAGTACAGCCGCTGAATCAAGCGTGTCAGCGTGCTCTTGCCTGACCCCGAGCGACCTACAACGCCTATCACTTCTCCGGCGGCGATCTTCAGGCTGACATCGCGCACCACTTCGCCCCCGTCCGGCCGATAGCGAAAACACACACGATCGAGCTCGATCTGCCCGACAAGTGTGGGCAGCACCGTGCCCTTGCCTTGGTTGACCTCGGTACGGGTGTTGAGAATGTCACCTAGGCGTTGGATCGATACCCCTGTCTGCTGGAAGCTGGTCCAGAGTTGAGCCAGGCGGATGATGGGCTGCGACACGCGCCCTGCGAGCATGTTGAAGGCGATCAGCTCGCCCACCGTGAGTGCGCCTTCGATGACCAGCCGGGCCCCCAGCCATAAGGTGGCTACCGTGACCAGCTTGCCGATCAGGCCGACGCTTTCATTGGCCAGACTGGAAAGGTTCTGGGTCTTGAAACTGGCAGATACATAAGCAGCCAACTGATCATTCCAGCGCCGGGTCACCTGAGGTTCCACGGCCATCGACTTCAGTGTGTCGATGCCGTTGACCGCCTCGACCAAAAAAGCCTGGTTCTCGGCGCCGCGCTGGAAGCTTTGATCAATCAACGCCCGCAGTAGCGGCGTAACGACCAGGGATACGAGAAAGTAGAAAGGCAGCGAGCCAACGACGACCAGCGTCAACCATCCGCTATAGAGGAACATGACAGCGATGAAGACCACCGAGAACAGCACATCCAGCACTAGCGTGATGCTGTTGTTGGTCAAGAAACTTCTGATGTTCTCCAGTTCTCGCACTCGGGCAACCGAGTCACCGACTCGCCTGGCGTGAAAGTAGGCGGTGGGAAGATCGATCAAATGCCTGAACAGTTTTGCACCCAGTTCGACATCGATTCTTGACGCTGTATGAGCTGCCACATAGGTACGCAACCCACTCAGCAATGTTTCAAACAGAACGACGACCAATAGAGCCAAGGCGATAACATCCAGCGTGGTCAAACCGCGATGCACCAGGACTTTGTCCATTACCACCTGAAAGAACAAAGGCGTCAGCAAAGCCAGTATCTGAATGACTAGGGAAACCACGAGCACTTCGCCAAATAGCCGCCTGTACTTCACCAGGGCAGGAATGAACCAGGTAAAGTCGAAGCGTGACAGCCCTAGGGGCAACTGGGCATCCGAGCGAACCAGAATGAGTTCTCCCGACCAGCGCACCACCAGTTCCGCGATGGTCAGCGCTTGCGGCGCGCAGGCATGCGGGTCCTGCACCAGAACCTGATCGCCCTCCACGCGCGCGATGATGAAGTATCCACCACGGGTATCCACTGCAATAGCGGGCAAGGGCGTATGCCGCAGCCGGCCCGGACTGATGCTGCGGTGTTTCGCCTTGAGGCCCAGTTGCCGAAATACCCGAAGTAGTGAGCAGGTCGAGAAACGCTCACCCGCTGCTGCATGATCGTGCCGCAACTGCTCAGCAGAGACGGCAACACCATGGTAACGCGCCAGCGTGATAAGACACACCAGCCCACTTCCAATAGTGTTAGCATTGCCATCAGATAAATCAGCCATCACACCACCTCTTATGAAAACCGAATATGAGGTGATACTAGCCCGAAGCAATAGGAAAAATGTCCTACAAGCTTCCGACGCAACTCGTGTGACACTTCTGACTTTTAAAGTCTATTCGTAGGAAGTTTCCTAACGACGAGAAATCCAGCGTAGGAATTTATAACTTACGCCGTAGGAATGGATAACCAGAATCAGACATACCCACTCTAGAGCAGTTCTTTGAGTGGATATGCAGCTTATAAGCGGATCAAGGCCCCCAGGCCCTCTAGCAATCGCTGCAGCGCCCCCTGATTGGCCCGCATCACCGCCCTGCCCGCCTCGCCCATGCGCTGGGCGTCCTGCGGCAGTTCCACCAGACGGCGCACCGCACCGGCCAGCCCGTCAGCATCATCCACCTGCTGCAAAGCCCCTGCCTCGCGTAGCATCGCGCTGATTTCGAGGAAGTTGAACACATGCGGCCCCATGAGCACTGGCAAGGCCAGCGCCGCAGGCTCCAACGGGTTGTGCCCACCGGTCGGCACCAGGCTGCCGCCGACAAAGGCAATATCGGCCAGCGCATAGAGGAACAGCAACTCACCCATGGTGTCGCCCAGCAACACGCGGGTTTGCGCATTGACCGGCGCTGCAGAAGAACGGCGCACGGTGGTGAATTGCTCGCTGCACAGCGTATGCACTGCAGCGAACCGCTCAGGGTGACGCGGCACCAGGATCAGCAAGGCATCGCCATGCACCTGCAACAACTGCCGATGGGCCTGCAGAATCAGCGCATCTTCACCATCATGGGTACTGGCGGCAATCCACACCGGGCGCTGTTCTGCCCCCCACTGTTCACGCAAAGCCCTGGCACGCGGCTGCAGTTGCTCATCGATCTTGAGGTCGAATTTGATCGAGCCGGTGACCTGCACGCACTCCGGGCGGGCGCCCAGGCCACGGAAGCGTTGCGCCTCGGTTTCGGTCTGCACGGCGATCAGGCTCATTTCCGCCAGCATCGGCCTGGTCAGCCCGGCAAAGCGCCCGTAACCGCGTGCCGAGCGCTCGGACAAACGCGCATTGGCAAGCGCCACCGGAATGCCGCGTTTGGCACACTGGTGAATGTGATTGGGCCACAACTCGGTTTCCATGATGATGCCCAGTTTCGGCCGCACATGATCGAGAAAACGCCCGGCCGCCCATGGCAGGTCATACGGCAGGTAGCAATGCTGCACGCGGGGTTCGTCGGCGAACATGGCGCGGATACGCTCGGAACCGGTGGGGGTCATGCAGGTGAGCGTGATCGGCAGTTCCGGATAGGCCTTCAGCAGGGCGCGGACCATGGGTGCTGCGGCAATGCTCTCGCCCACCGACACCGCATGCACCCAGAGGCCACCTTGGCGCATGGCCGGCAGCTTGAAGGCAAAGCGCTCGCCGATGCGCTGGCCATAGGCTGGCGCCTTGCGCGCGCGCAGATACAGGCGCAGCGCAACCAGCGGCAGGCCTAAGTGAAACAGCAAGGTATAGAGTGTTCTGTTCATGGCGGCGAAGTTTACCCGATCGCGCGCAGGTGCACTGCAAAGCGCTCGGCCAGCCACTGCGCAGCAGGGCCCAGGGGTTGATCACGGCGCCAGGCCAACTCCGCCACCAAGGCCGGTGGTCGCCAATCGCTGTCCAGTTCGACCATGTGCGCTTGGTAGGTCGGGTACTGCACCACATGCCGTGGTAACCAGGCCCAGCCCAGGCCGCGCATCAGCAGTTCCGCCATGGCGTAGAAGCTGTCGGCCCGCCATACCTGCGGGCTTATCGCTTCGCCGCCGGGGTACCCGCTTTGTTGTGGCGTGATCAGCAACTGCCGGTGGCGGGCCAATTGTTGTCGGGTGACACGGCCTTCACCCGCCAGCGGGTGCCCGACCGCGCACACCGTGACCATCTCCACGCTGCCCAAGGCACGGCGCTCCAAGGAAGCCGGGATGCTTTCGTGGAGGAAGAACAGGCCCAGGTCGGCGCGCCGCTCCACCAGCTTGCGCGCCACATCGCCCTGGGCTCCGCTAGCCAATTGCACCTCCAGGAACGGGTAGCGACTAGCCAGTTCGTCAAGGCTGTCGATCACCGGCTGATACGGCATGGCTTCGTCCTGAGCGACCCGCAGCAGGGCCTCCTGCCCTCGCATCAGGGCCAGGGCGCGGCCATCCAGGCGTTCGCACTGGCGGAGCAATTCGCGGGCATCTTCCAGCAAGGCGCTGCCGTTTTCGGTCAATTTCGGTTGCCGGCCGCTGCTGCGCTCGAACAGAGTGACCCCAAGGTCGGTTTCGAGCAGAGCGATGGCACTGCTGATCGCCGACTGGGCTTTGTGCTGTTCGCGGGCCACCGCAGAGAACGAGCGCAGTTCCGCAACGCGCAGAAAGGTACGCAGTTGTTCAAGGTTCCACTGCTCGGCCATCTACCTATCTCCAACATTGATAGGTAATGACTTTACCCCATCCTGGCGAAGTCTAGAATGCCCGCTCAGTAACCGGAGGATCCTGCCATGAATGCCTATACCTACCTCGCCATCGCCATCTGCGCCGAAGTCATCGCCACTGCTTCGATGAAAGCGGTGAAAGGCCTGAGCACGCCGTTGCCACTGGTGTTGATGGTGGTCGGCTATGGCATCGCGTTCTGGATGCTGACCTTGGTGGTACGCAGCATTCCGGTGGGGATCGCCTATGCCATCTGGTCGGGGTTGGGGATTGTGCTGATCAGCGTGGCGGCGCTGGTGATCTATGGGCAGAAGCTGGATGTGCCGGCGATGCTTGGCATGGCCATGATCGTGGGTGGAGTGGTGGTGATTCAGCTGTTTTCGAAGACGGCTGGGCATTGATTTTTGCCCTGTGTCTGGCTGGCGGTCGCGCCAGGGCTACCTAGTGCTTGCCGTGATTTTGGGGGTGTCGGGTAGATCGAGCGCAAAAAACCTCAAGGCGGGCCTCTGTTAGCCCTCACACGATCCCCCTCGTGCCCGACCCTGTATACTTGCCAGCTGTCCCAGTCTTCGAGGTACCGCCATGCCATCTGCCATTTCCACTGACGTGCTGATCGTCGGCGCCGGGGTCGCAGGCCTTTGGCTGAATGCCCGCCTGCAACGCCTGGGCTACTCGACAGTACTGGTGGAGCGCGCCAGCCTCGGCGGCGAGCAGACCATCAAGTCGCAGGGCATCATCCACGGCGGCACCAAATACGCCCTGCACGGCGCCCTGACCGGCGCCTCGGAAGCCATCGCCGACATGCCGCGCCGCTGGCGCGAGGCCTTGGCCGGCAGCGGCGAACTGGACCTCGGGCGCACCCGCCTGCTCTCCGATGCCCACTACCTGTGGTCGCCGGGCACCTTGGCCGGCAACCTCACAAGCTTCTTCGCCAGCAAGGCCGTGCGCGGCCGGGTTGACCAGGTCAAGGGGGACCAACTGCCACCGGCACTGCAGGACCGCGCGTTCAAGGGCAAGGTGTACCGCCTGGCGGAACTGGTGATCGATGTCCCGAGCCTGCTGGCCAACCTGGCAGAGCTGGGCGGCGACTCCTTGCTGGCCGGTGAACGCATCGAACCCTTGCGTGAAGGTCATGCATTGGTCGGCCTGCGCGTGGACGACCGGGAAATCCGTGCCCAGCGCATCGTGTTGAGCGCCGGGGCAGGCACCGAAGGCTTGCTGCAGGCGCTGGGCCTGGACCAGCCAGCCATGCAAACCCGCCCGCTGCACATGGTCATGGCCAAGGGCCCGAACCTCAAACCTTTGTACGCCCACTGCCTCGGCGGCGGGCCCAAGCCGCGCGTTACCGTGACCACCCACCCGGCAGCCGATGGCCAGTGGGTGTGGTACCTCGGTGGGGACCTGGCCGAAGCCGAAGGTGTTGCGCGAGAACCCGCGGCGCAGATTGCTGCGGCGCAGAAGGAAATCGCCAACCTGTTGCCATGGGTCGACCAGGGCCAAGTGCGCTGGGCCACCCTGCGGGTAGACCGTGCAGAACCCGCACAATCGGGCCTGGTACGCCCGGACAACGCCTTCCTCGCCGACCAGCAGCGCCTGCTGGTCGGCTGGCCGACCAAGCTGGCGCTGGCACCGGACTTCAGCGACCGGGTCATCAGCCACCTGGAACGCGACGGCATTCGCCCACAAGCGCATGCCGACCTGGCCGACCTCCCACGCCCTCCGCTGGGTGTACCGGCCTGGGAGCAACTGCTGCCATGAGCCTGCCAACCCTGCACGAATTTCATCGCCCGCTGGGCAGCACCGGCCTCAAGGTCTCCCCACTGGGCCTCGGCACGGTCAAGCTTGGCCGCGATCAGGGCGTGAAGTATCCCTCCGGGTTCACCATTCCCAACGATGACGAAGCCCGTCTGCTGCTGGCACAGGCCCGCGAGCTGGGGATCAACCTGATCGACACCGCCCCGGCTTACGGCCGCAGCGAGGAACGCCTGGGGCCACTGCTGCGTGGGCAACGCGATGAGTGGGTAATCGTCAGCAAGGTCGGTGAAGAGTTCGAGGAAGGCCTCTCGCATTTCGACTTCAGCGCCGCCCACACCCGCCGGTCGGTGGAGCGCAGCCTGCACCGGCTCAAGACCGACCGTATCGAACTGGTCCTGGTGCATTCCGACGGCAACGACTTGGCGATACTCGAGCAGCAGGAGGTCTATCAGACCCTGGCCGAGCTCAAGCAGGAAGGCAAGATCCTCGGCTTCGGCCTGTCCGGCAAGACCGTCGAAGGCGGCCTGAAGGCGCTGGAGGAAGGTGACTGCGCCATGGTCACCTACAACCTCAACGAGCAGGCAGAACGCCCGGTGCTGGACTACGCTGCGGAACACGGCAAGGCCATCCTGGTGAAAAAGGCCCTGGCTAGCGGGCATATCTGCCTGGCCCCGGGCGTTGACCCGGTGCAGGCCAGCTTCGAGCTGCTATTCGCCCACCCGGGCGTCAGCAGTGCTATCGTCGGCACCATCAACCCGCTGCACCTGGCTCATAACGTGGCCACCGTCGCCCGTATCCTGGGCCAGCACTGAGTGACGCCTGGCCCACGGGCCAGGAAACTGACCCGACGCAAGGAGGAGCCTCGTGGCGCGAACGCTGATCCGCAAGAACCCGAGCAACTTCAAGACATTGCCCCTTCATGTCGAGGCCACGCCCGAAGGGCTGATCTATCAGGGCATCGGCATGCCGCTGAATTTTGCCCAGACCCAGCAACGGCGCAAGGCCATCCAGTTACCCGACGCGCAACGCTTCGCGGTCGAACTGGCCAACCTGGGCGTGTCGGTGCGACTGACCCTGCACTGGCAGAACCGTGATTACTGGGTGCTGGTGCGCCAACGCCGGCAAGACCGTGGCGATGTAGTGCTGAAACTGATTTCAGGTTACGTGCCGGCACAGGAGCTGAACCTGCCGCTGCACACCGCCGTTCAGGAAGTGGCCGAGGAATGCCTGCTGGAAACCACGGAAGGCTGGCTGGGCGGGCGTTTCAACGATACTTGGCTGCCCGTGCCCTATGCCGCCGCTTTGCACTACCGCGAAACACCACACTTCATACTGACCCCGGAATCGGGTGCTGCGCGCCCGGTGCACTGTGGCAACCTGATGCTGCTCGAGCGACCACGCGCCTACGTGCACCTGCCCACGGCTTCGCTACAGCTTATCTATGACATGCGCCTGCAAGTGCCCCGGGAGGCCAAGAAGCTCAGCCTGTTTCACGTGGACGAGCGGCTGGAGGGCGACCAACTGGTGGCGCGGCTCAACCGCAAGCGCCCAGACCTTTACCTGATGCCATTGAAAGACGGCCAGCCGCTGGCAGAGCTGTATACCCTGAAGAAGGACGAACTGGTGCCGGTGAGTACGCGTGGGCTGTACCTGGCAGAGAGCTTTGCCAAGCGCGAAGGCTGGGTAGTGACGGATGAGCGGGTGCGCTGGAAGGACTGGGTGAAACAGCAAGGGCTGGTGGAGAGTAAGCCGGCGCGGGCATCGCACCTTCAGCGCTTTGGCGACAAGGCGCGGGCGCTGCTGGAACGGGCACGCACCTCACTGCACAAGTAGGGTGGCGGGTGCCACTGCCGTAGGCTGCTGTTCAGGTCGCCACCCTCTCCTGTAGGAGCAGCAAGGCTGCTCCTACAGGCATGGCGTAAGCTCGAAGCCTACACAGCACCTGGAAAAGCAGCCTTGGGCATGATCAGTTCTTGCGGATTTTCTCGACAATCGCCGTGGTCGAGCTGTTTTCCACCAGCCCCAGCACCTTCACGGTACCGCCATAAGCCTTGACGATATCGGCGCCGACCACCTGATCGATGCCATAGTCCCCACCCTTGACCAGCACATCTGGCTTTACCTGACTCAGCAGGTTTTCCGGGGTGCCTTCAGGGAAGCTGATGACCCAGTCCACGGCGCCCAGGCCGGCCAGCACGGCCATGCGCCGGTCGACGCTGTTGATTGGCCGGCCCGGCCCTTTCAGGCGGCTGACCGAAGCGTCGTCATTGACTGCGACGATCAACCGGTCGCCTTGAGCGCGTGCCTGTTCCAGGTAGGTGACGTGCCCGGCATGCAGGATGTCGAAGCAACCGTTGGTGAAGACGATCTTTTCCTTGTGCGCCCGCGCGTCATCAATGGCCAGCAGCAGTTGCTCCAGGCCCAGCACGCCACGCTCGGAGCCTTCCTCACGCTGAATGGCCCGGCGCAGTTCAGGGGCACTGATGGCCGCGGTACCCAGCTTGCCGACCACGATACCCGCCGCCAGGTTGGCCAGGGCCACCGCGTGAGGCAGGTCCTCGCCTGCTGCAATGGCTGCGGCAAGCGTGGAGATGACGGTATCGCCGGCACCGGTCACATCGAACACTTCGCGTGCCCGCGCCGGCAGGTGCAGCGCCGGCTGGCCGACCCGCAGCAGGGTCATGCCATGCTCGCCACGGGTGACCAGCAAAGCACCGAGGTCCAGGTCCTGCAGCAGCTGCAGGCCCTTGGCAACCAGGTCGGCCTCATCGGCGCAACGGCCGACGATGGTCTCGAACTCGCTGAGGTTCGGGGTGATCAGGCTGGCGCCGCGGTAGATGGAAAAATCCTTGCCCTTGGGGTCGGCCAGCACTGGAATACCCTTGGCCCGCGCGGCCTGGATCAGGCTTTGGTGATTCCTCAATGCGCCCTTGCCGTAGTCGGACAGGACCAGCACCTTGACCCCTTCGAGCAGGCTGTCGACCTCGGTGGCCAGCGACAGCGGGTCGGTGGCGAACGGTTCTTCGAAATCGATACGCAGCAACTGCTGATGACGGCTCATGACCCGCAGCTTGACGATGGTCGGCTGGTGCGCAATGCGCTGGAACACCGAACGCACGCCGGCCGCCTGCAGGCTGTTGGCAAGGCTGTCGGCGGCTTCGTCTTGCCCGGTGACACCGACCAGCGAAGCCGGGGCGCCCAGGGCGGCGATGTTCAAGGCAACGTTGGCCGCGCCGCCGGGGCGATCCTCAATCTGATCGACCTTGACCACCGGCACTGGCGCTTCAGGCGAGATACGCGAAGTACCGCCATGCCAGTAGCGGTCGAGCATGACATCGCCGACCACCAGTACCGGGGCTTGATCGAAACGCGGCATGGACAACTTCATGGGCAACCCATATGGAAATAATGAACAGGGGCAGGATATTAGCACAGGGTAGACGACGGCTTTACGGCCAGATCGTCCCCGGAAAATTCCCGTGACAATCGGGGCCATGACGGCCCCGATCAAGGAGGGTTCAGGTGATATCGGCCTTGGCCGGCTCATCCAGGCCCATGGCATGCAAGCGGGCATAATGGCCATTTGCTGCAAGTAGCTCGGCGTGGGTGCCGCGCTCGACCAGACGGCCCTGGTCCATGACCAGAATCTGGTCGGCCTTCTCGATGGTCGACAGACGGTGGGCGATCACCAACGTGGTACGGCCTTGCATGACATGGTCCAGGGCCGCCTGGATATGCCGCTCGGACTCGGTATCCAGCGCCGAGGTGGCTTCGTCGAGGATCAGCAGCGGCGCGTTCTTCAGCAGCGCGCGGGCAATTGCCAGGCGCTGGCGCTGGCCACCGGAGAGCAGCACACCGTTTTCACCCACCTCGGTATCGAAGCCCTTGGGCAGGCGATCGACGAACTCCTTGGCGTAGGCATCGGCCGCAGCCGCTTCGATGTCGGCACGCGGGGCGCCAGCCAGGTCGCCATAGGCGATGTTGTTGGCGACGGTGTCGTTGAACAGGGTAACGTGCTGGGTCACCTGGGAAACGTGGCGACGCAGGTTGCGCAGGCGGTAGTTCTCGATCTCCACACCATCGAGCAGGATCTGCCCCTGGTCGTGGTGATAGAAGCGCGGAATCAGCGCCGCCAGGGTTGACTTGCCACTGCCGGAACGGCCCACCAGGGCAATCATCTGCCCAGGCTCGGCGGTAAAGCTGATGTCGCTCAGCACTTCCCGCTCGGTCCCCGGGTAGGTGAAGCTCAGGTTGCGCACTTCCAGACGCCCTTCGACCCGCTCCTTCTCGACGGTGCCGGTGTCCACTTCAGGTGCTTCGTCCAGTTGTTCGAAGATGCTTTCGGCACCTGCCAGGCCTTTCTGGATGGTCGAGCTGACCTCCGAAAGCTGGCGAATCGGCTTGGGCAACAGGCCGGCGGCGGTGATGTAGGCCACCAGGTCACCGGCGGTGGACTCACCACGCAGGAACAGCACCAGGAACATCAGCGCGGCCATGGCACTGTAGATCACCAGCTGCAGCATCGGCGTATACAGCGAGCCAGTCTTGGTCATGCGCAGCTGTTTGTCGGTGTTGCTCTGGCTGGCCTTGCCGAAGCGTCGTTGTTCGTAGGCTTCACCGCCGAAGCTGCGGACCACGCGATAACCCTGGATGGTTTCCGAGGCAACGTGGGTGACGTCGCCCATGGCCACCTGGATCTTCTTGCTCTGCTTGCGGAATTTCTTGCTGGCGATGCTGACCATTACCGCGATCACCGGCAGGATGGCAACCATCACCAGGGTCAGGTGCCAGTTCATCCACAACAGGTAGGCGAACAGGAACACCACGGTCAGGCCTTCGCGGATCACCACCTTGATGGCGTCAGTGGCCGCACCGGTCACCATGGTCACGTTGAAGGTGATGCGCGAAATCAGGTGCCCGGAGTTGTGGTTGTCGAAGTAGCGGTTAGGCAACACCAGCAGCTTGTTGAACAATTCCACACGCAGGTCGTGCACCAGGCACAGGGAAACCTTGGCCAGGAAATAGTTGCCGAGGAACGAGCCCAGGCCCTGCCATGCGGCGATCAGTATGATCAGCAGCGGTACCGCCTGCAGCAATTGCAGGTCACGCAAGTAGGGAACGTTGGGGAACAACACCGCTTCGGGGTTGCTCAGCCCATCGACAAAATACTTGAGGATGCCGGCCAGCATCGGCTGGGTGGAGGCAAAGATCACAAAACCAACAATGCTCAGCAGGAAAATGCCGACATAGGGTTTCACATAGCCCAGCAGCCGGAAGTAGATCTTCAGGCTGGAGGTGTGCTCCGCCGGTCGCGGTGTTTCGGCCATTATCGAGCTCGCTGTTCAGGTTGAACCGGAAATTTTACCACAGGCGTCATTTTCGGCACGCCCCCATGGCAGCATCATGGCAAGGCCCACCGGCAGCCAGCTGATGAACCATTCGGCACGTGGCGTACCTGTGAGGCTGGCAGCATCGAATTGCATGGCCAGCGTCGAATACACCCAGAAGCCCAGCAGCACCTTGCCGAACAGGGTACCCCGCGCGCGAATGATTTCCGCCAGGGTATACAGCCAAACCATTACCCACAGCAGCATGCCTGGCAGCCCCATCTCTACCGCGATGTGGGTGAACATGTTGTGGGTATGGTCGAAATGTCTGCCGACTGCACTCACGTCGTAGGCCGAGCCCAGGCCAAGACCGGCCCATGGATGCATGGCAATCATGTCCACCACGGCTTGGAAGATCTCTGGCCGGTGGGACGAGCCCCGCTTGGCGATCACGTCGTACACAAAGGAGAAGGCCAGGCCGATGGCCACCACTGCCAGAATGGACAACACCCGGCTATGACGGTCACGGAACCATAGCGGCGCCATGATCACGGTAATTACCAAGGCCAGGACGGCCCCACGGCTCTGGCTAAGCATGGCGAACGCCCCCAGGCACACCAGCGCCCCCAGCCATAACAGCTGCAAGCCACGCTGCCGGGGCGGTTGGTAAAGCAGTAACAGCACGGCCGAGCCGATGACATAGGCACCCAGGATCGGGTGCGATATCTCGCCGATACCCTGCAGGCGCGCCAGCACTGGCATGTGCCGCACGCCGTAGAAATGAATGATCGAAACCAGTGCAGCAATCGCCAGCAGCCCGCTACCGACCAGCAAAAGCTGGCGAATGCGCGCCTGGCCAAGCTGGGCTAGCAGCGGGAACGCCAGCAGGAACACCAATATGTAGAGCAGCCGCTTGATCTCGCGCCCGGTGTCCTCTGCGGCCGACCAGAACAAGCTGACCCCACTCCATCCCAGTAGCAACAGCACACTCGCCCAAAGCGCCGGCTGACGCCGGCAGGCTTGCAGCAGTACGCCTCGGGCCGACCAGGCCAGTATCAGCGTCGGCAGCCACAGGAACAGTACCAGGCCCTGCTGATAAACCTTGTTGCTCGGTGCCAGGGCAATCGCCGCGAGGAACCAGACCAGACCCACTCCTAACCAGGCTCGTGCCCAGTTTTTTTGATACAACATCCTTTCCCCCGATGAATCAAAGACACCATCCATGGTGCTACAGCATTATTTTCGGCATTATTGCCGGTCATTTTGCTCGCCAGACGACAAGGCTCTATTCATGCAATGTTCCCGGCTCACCCAGGTCGACTTCGATCAGCTGACACTCGGCGCACAGGTGCTTGAGGCAGACAGCCATGGCGCCAAAGTCTACCTGCTCGCGGATGGTAATTTCCTCAAGGTTTTTCGTAGGAAGCGGCTGATTTCATCTGCACTGTTGCGCCCCTACTCCCAGCGCTTCGTCGACAATGCTGCGCGCCTGGCCCAACTGGGCATCCCCACCCTTGAGGTGATCAGCCAGCACAAGCTCGACCTGCCAGGCCGCACCGCAGTCCTGTACCGCCCACTGCCCGGCCGCACCCTGCTGCAGATGTCACGCGATGCCGGCTTCAGCTGGGATATCTACCTGCCGCGCCTGATCGACCTGATCCGCCAGCTGCACCGCAGCGGGGTGTACTTCCGCTCGCTGCACCTGGGGAATGTGGTGGTCACCCCCGACCAGCGTCTGGGCCTGATCGACGTGGCTGACATGCGTTTCCTGCGCCCGCCACTGTCGGCACGCATGATCCGGCGCAATGTGCAGCACATGGTGCGCTACATCGAGCGGGAGAACCTGGGTGACCGGTTCCCCCTCGCCGCCTTCGAGGCAGCCCTGCTGGCGCGCTGAACGTCAGCTACGCAGCAGGCTCTGCGAACCCGCGCAGAACGCTTGCCAGGCCTGCTCCGGGGCCAGAGCATGGCGTTGCTGCGCCGCTACTGCCGAGGGGCTGAGTGCCGTGCACCGCTCAATTGCTTCGGCCCAGGCAGCCTGGTCGGCAATCGGCAGATAGCCACCGGTATCACGCAACTGCTCGCGGAACACCTGCAGGTCGCTGCACACCACGGGCACATCGGCCATCACCGCCTCTTGCACCACCAGCCCAAGGCCTTCGGAACGGGACGGCACCAATAACCAGTCGAACGCCCGATACAGCTGCTGCATGTCCTCGCGGTAGCCGCGCAGGTGGACGCGTCCCGCCAGGCTCAGCGCACCGATACGACGCTGCAGCGCGGCATGCTGCGGCCCCTCACCAATGATCGCCAATTGCAGGCCCGGCTGCAGGGCGCTTGCCTTGGCGAATGCTTCGACCAACATTTCGAACCCCTTGCTCTCGACCAACCGCCCCACCGCACCCAGCATCATTCCGGGTGCCTGCGGCAGCTGCAGCGCCTGCCGGGCCGCATCCCGGCTCAGCAAGGGCGCGGCGAATGCCAGCGGGTCGAGCGCCATGCGCAGGGTCTGCACTGGCCTGCCCAGGTCACGTTCGAGCGATTCGGCCAATGTGTTCGAAACCGCCGCGATGCTCAGGCGCTCCGCCGGCAGCATGCGCAGCAGGCGGATATCGCTGCCGTTCAGCCGTGTCTTGCCGTGGAACAGCACCTTGGCTCGCACGCCGGGAATGCTCTGCAACAGCGGCAGCACCAGGCGCGCAACGCCAATTCCGTCGAGCAGCACGACTTCCGCCCCGGCCTCAGCCAGCGCCTTGCGCAAACGCATGCGCAGCCACGGCCGCAGCAGGCGCCACAAGTGACGCCCCTTCAGGGCACGTGCCGGCATGTGCCACTCCCGGGTCGAACCAAGCCCACAACAGAGCCCGCTGCCCAGCAGCAACCAGTTACTGATCCGGGCATCGGCACCCGCGTTCGACAGTACTTGCCGATGCACCTTGTGGATGGACATGTAAGGCGTTCCACCCGCCCACATCATATTGACGATGTTCATGGGCCCTCTCCCGCTCATGTCAGATGGGACAGCGACTTCATTGAACAAAAATGGTGATACCCATGCCGATCAAGGCACCCGCCACCAGCGTCAATGCCAGTTTCATCCGATCACGTTGACGACGCTTGGCCTTGCGCTCCACTTCTATGGGCAAGGTCACGTGATTACCGAATCCAGTGTGCAATACTGCATCACCCTCCAGCGTGACCGCTGTCAGATTTAACTCAGCGTAGCGACGGGAAAGCGCCTTTTCTCCAGCATAGGCGGCAAATGGCGCGCAACGTTGGTAATCACTCAAGCGACGCAACCCAGGGTTGAGCGAAAACGCCTGCCATTCGGCCTTGTCCGATAGCAACGGGTAGCAAGGCACGCCTGCAATGACCTGGCGGTCGCCCAGGTGTATGTATGGGCTGTGGATGGCCAGGTCGTGGGCATGGCTGCGCAGCCACACCTGCAACAGGTTAGGGCTGGCGTCCAGAATGGCCCGCGAGTCTTCGACAAAACCCTGCCGGTAGAAATGCCAGTCATCCTCGCAGTGGAAGATGTATGGGGTCTTGACGTGGCTGTAGGCCAGGTCGATTGACGGCAACTGGCCGAGCTTGGGCCGGTTGACGAACACCTTGCAGTGCGGTTTCCAGTGCTCCGGCACAGCGCCATGCACGGCATCGTCACCGGAATCTTCGGTGATGAAAACTTCGCGGATCGGCGCAGTGTTGCAGCGATCGAAACTCTCAAGGGTGTCTTTGAGCAGATCGAACCGCCCACAACTGGTCACGACGAGCGTGACGTCACTCTCATTTGAAAAGCGCACCGGACTCCCTCCGCATTGCGACTAGCGGCTTTCAACACCCGCTCCTGGGCGCGAAAGCTCTTATGTTAGATGCCCAGCTTCAGGCGCAGCCGCTGCCATGCAGTCAGTGGCGGGTGGGGCCTGAGCGCCGGGCGCATGTGGTCGACGATGCTACGTCCAACTGCGCCGAAACTGAAACGGGAAACTGCCAGCTGGCGGCCGTTTTCTGCAATCTGACGCGCCAGTTCAGGCTCCGCACGCAAGCGCCGGAGCTTTTCCTGAAGGGTCGGAATGGTGTCATAGAACACCACGTTGTGCATGTCCTGCAGGCCTAGCGCGCGGTTTTCTTCCTCGCCTTGGTCATACGCCAGCAGCACACAGCCACAGGCCATGGCTTCGAAGTTCTTGATCATGTATTCGCCCATGCCCACATCAGCGCTGACGAAGAAGCGAATACGGTTGAGCGTGTTGCAGTAGTCCTCGCCCGACTTGGTGCGGGTAACCACCAGGTTTTCGACCTGGCCCAGCTCGTCCAGCAACGCCTTGCGGCCGCTGTACGCCACGCTGTTGGTGCTGCCGACGAAGGCCAGTTCGATATCGCGATCGCGCCCTTGGTCGGCCAGCAATTGCTCGTCGTAGCCCTTGGGCACGAACACCGCGTCGAAACCTTCCTGGCGCAGGCGCTCGCTGACCATGTAGCCGGAACTGATCACCCGCGCCCAAGGCAGCTGCCGGTAATGGGCGCTGAACTTGCCGGTGTACTTGCACGGGATGTAGTTCTGGTAGGCGTCGTGTTCGAGGATGACCAGGTTCGGGATGGTGCGAATGAAACCCACCTGGCGGATCTCCTGCTTGAAACGCAGGAAAAACACAATGCGGTCATAGCGCTCAACCTGCACCTCGCGCTTGAAGTAGCGGCGCAGGTTGCGCTGCTCATCGCTGGTCAGCCAGCGAAGGTCGCACTCGCAGTTGGCCGCGACGCCGTCGTACAGGCGGTCGAGAATCGCCCGCTGCTCCTTCTGTACCAGAAATAGGACTTTCATTACGTTCCTTGGGCGCTCTGCGCCATCGCGGTCAGGTTTACAGCTCACGCCGCCAGAACAACTCATGCCGGCGCACGGCCTTGCGGAAGAACTCGTTCTCCCCGTAAGGCGACGGGCGGCGCGCGGCCAGCCAGCGTTGCAACAACCGGCGCAGGCGGCGCTTGAACGGCGCCCGCGGCTGCAGGTCGTGCATCATACCCAAGGCCATGGCCTTGTCGCGCTGAGTGGCCAGGTCCAGCACCAGGCTGCACGGTGCCCAGGCCTGGGCTGCGTTCAATTGCGGCGGCAACGCCACGCCATCGCCACTGTCGCCCATCGGCCAGCGGTCGTTGTCGTGCAGGTGATTGGCGTAGCACAGCAGGGTTTGCGGCTGCCAGGCCAGGCCTTGCAGGGCTTCGAGCACGGCGGCCTGGGCGCAGATGTGGTCCGGGTGCGGATCGAGCTGCGGGTGCGGCATCACCAGTACCTCGGGCCTGGCCAGCTCCAGCAGGGCGCGCAGGTCAGCCAGCAGATTGTGCCAGGTGGGGGCGCCATCCTGATCGGCAGGCAGCGGGAATGGGTTGAACTGGCGAAACGGCCGTATATCGGCCATGGCGGCTTCGCGAGATGCCGCAGGCCGGTCGGGAGCCGCCTGCATTGCAGGCAACTGCAGGCAGAAGTAGCCCAGCTGTACGCAACGCGATTCCGGCACCCCGGCCCAACGCGGCACGGCGATGCTGTCCCAGGCACGCAGGCGACCCTTGAGGCGTGCGGCCTCGGCCTGGTCCATGCCCATCTGTTGATAATGCTCGGCCTCGATTTCACCGGCAGTCAGGGTCACCACCCAGGTTTCGTCGGCCTGGCTGTACAGGCCATAGGCGGCCAGCTCGGCGTCGTCAGCGTGGGGGGCAATCACCATCACCCGGCGCCGTTGCAGCTCTACCGCCGGGGTTACCCACAGCCGCGGCTGACCTTGCAGTCGACAATGCCGACCACGCAGGCGCAGCGTGCCGGCCTGCAGTGGCGCCGCCAGGCCGGTAAGGTTGAGGAAACGAAGGCCATCGACACCGCGCTCGAAGGTTTGCTGGTCGGCCTGCTCGCCAGCCACCAGTTCGACTCGCGGATCGAGAAAGCGCCCTAGCCAGCTGCTTTTTACCTGCAGTTCAAGTACCAGGGTCTCATCGCCCTGCAGCGTGCAGTCGACCTTGAGCTGACCAGCATGCAGGCTGGCAGCAATCTGCTGCGCCTGCTTGCCGAAGTCGTAGGCATAGTCCTCGCCAGGCGCGTAGAACAGATGGTCCGCGAACCAGGCCTCGTGGGCGGCCCAGAGCAGCGGCAGCAATAACAGTGGCAACCACCACCAGCTGAATACACCCAAGGCGACCAGCGCAACCAGCCCGGCCAGCAAGCCCAGGCGTTTGTTGCGCCGATGGCGCTTGAGCAATTGCTGCTTGCGACTCACGCCTGATACACCGGCACAGGGTTGCACCAGCGGTCCTTGTACTCGCGGTCGGCACGGCCGAACGAGAACCGCAGCGGCTTGTTCCGCGCATGGGCGTCTTCCCAGGCCGCCTGGGTATTGAGGAAGCTCAGCACGCTGCCTGGGCTGAAGGCCTTGGTTTCCGGGTCGACACCGCCATTGATGTATTCGACGCTGATCCACGCCGGGGCTTCGACGCGATACACCAGCTGGATGGCAATCGGCTTGCCCTCCAGCAGCAGCACCGAACCGATCAGCAGCTCGCGCAAGCGCTGCAGCACATCAGCCATGCGCTCGGCGCCAGTGGCCGGGAAGCCCCAGCGGCGCTGGAACAGGTCGCAGTAAATGCTGGCGATTTCCTGCGCACTGAAGTCGCTGATGGGGCGTACGACCCCGCCCGCCTCTTCCAGCAGGCGTAGTTCACGGCGCTGGTTGTAGCGGAACTTCTTCGACAGGTCTTCATGTGCGCGGGCCATGGCCAGCTGTTCCTTCTGTGCCTTGAGGCCGCTGAAACGGCCCAGGTTCAGTTCGGACAGATAACGCACGGTATGGCGCAGCGGGGCAGCAGCATCAGCCGCCGCCGGCAGGATGATTTCGGCGTTGCCGAGGTCGAACAGGGCTTTCTTGCCGGCGCGCTTGAGCACGTCCTTGGACAGTGCCAGGTGGCGCCCCCAGGTCGGAACAGCAGCTTTCAACTCGCCCGCCTGGTGCCAGCCCAGATATCGCACCGGAATTTGCGCCAGGTCGGCCAGTTGCTCGATCACCAGCGGGTGGGTGGCGACACTGCCACCAAAGCGGGCCCATGCCTCGGCATAGGCCTTGGCATCGATAACTTGCCAACCGCGTTCGCGGAAGGCCTGAATACGATTGAGCATCAGGCCTGCCCCGCCAGCGCACGCACCTGCGGCAGTTGCCAGAAGGCTTCGCGCACCGCTTGGTCGGAGAACCGCTCACGCAGGCGCTGCAGCATATGATCGGCACAGGCGTGACGCTGCCCGGCATCCAGCACAGCCATGTGCTTCAGGCCCTGAGCCAGCTGCTCCGCATCGCCCAACGGGAATAGCACACCAACACCCTCGACCACTTCGCGGGCACCGCCACAAGCCGTCGCCAACACCGGCACACCGGCAACCATGGCTTCAAGCAAGACCATGCCGAATGGCTCATGGTCTGAGCTCAAGGCGAACACATCGAAGGCCTGGAAGTAGCGGCGGGCATCCGGTACCTGCCCAAGGAAATCCACTTGTCCGGCGACCCCCAGCTCGGCTGCCAAGGCCTTGAGCTTGTCTTCCAGGCGGCCCTTGCCGAGGATGGCAAGGCGGGCACCCGCTGGCAGCCCCGGCAGCGCCTGGGCGAAGCCACGCAACAGGGTGGCCTGGTCCTTGTCCGGGTGCAGGCGCCCGACATTGCCGACCACCCACGCCTGCGCATCCAGGCCCAGCGCCCGGCGCGCCTCGGCGCGCGGCACCAGGGCGGCTTGCAGGGCGTCGATATCGATGCGGTTGTAAAGTGTCTGGATGCGCTCGGCCGGCCACTGCGGCAGGCAGCGACGCATATCGTCACGTACTGCATCCGACACACCCAGCAGGCTCAGACGCTTGCTGAACAGGTTGGCAAAGAGGCGTCGGCCCTTGCGCTGGTAGTCACCAAATGCATGGTGCACGCCAATCACCGGCAGACCGGTGCCCAGCAATGCCACATAGATCGGCTTGAAGCGGTGGGCAATGCAGAAGGCAAAATTGCGCTCGGCCGCGATCCCGCGCAACGCGCGGATCGCGCCAAGCTTGAGGCCGCGCACAGCCTTGGAGCTGAACTCCAGGAACAGCACCTCGTCCGACGCACAGCCGGCCGCTACCTGCGGGTCGGCGGCGCCGGTGAGGAACACCGTGGTGACCTGGTAGCCGCGCCCCTGGAACAGGCTGGCATACTGACGGGCGCAGTCCAGGAAAGGCCCGTCATAGCCATGGCAGAACTGCAGGATGCGCGGTTCAGAGCGGCTGGTCATAGGCGGCGGCGCCGTCCTTCACGACCAGGATGTCTTCCATGATCAGGTACTGCAGGTCCGAGCCGAAGAACATGTTCAGGGCGTCGGTCGGCGAACAGATCATCGGTTCGCCACGGCGGTTCAGCGAGGTGTTCAGCGATACGCCGTTGCCGGTCAGGTCTTCCAGCGCCTTCATCATGTCGTAGTAGCGCGGGTTGTACTCGCGCTTGAGCACCTGGGCACGCGACGTACCGTCCTCGTGGACAACTTCCGGCACGCGGGTCTTCCACTCTTCAGCCACTTCGAAGGTGAAGGTCATGAACGGCGCCGGGTGGTCGACCTTGATCATCTGCGGGGCGACGGTGTCGAGCATCGACGGGCAGAAAGGTCTCCAGCGTTCGCGGAACTTGATCTGATGGTTGATGCGGTCGGCTACGCCCTCGACGCTTGGGCAGCCAATGATCGAGCGGCCGCCCAGCGCACGCGGGCCGAACTCCATGCGCCCCTGGAACCAGGCCACCGGGTTGCCGTCGACCATGATCTTGGCGATCTGCTCGGGCATGTTGTCGAGCTTGCGCCACTTCGGCGCATCCGGGTGGCGGGCACAGGCGGCGATCACGTCTTCGTTGGAATACGACGGGCCGAGGTAGACGTGCTCCATCTTCTCGACCGGCACACCACGGGCGTGGGAAACATAGGCCGCAGCACCAACCGCAGTACCGGCGTCACCGGAAGCCGGCTGGACGAACAGTTCCTTCACATCGGAGCGGGCGATGATCTTCTGGTTGAGCTTGACGTTAAGCGCACAGCCGCCAGCGAAGGCCAGCTTGCCGGTTTCGCGCAGGGTGTCGCCCAGGTAGTGGTCGATCATCTGCAGCGCCAGCTTCTCGAACAGCGCCTGCATGCTGGCCGCGTAGTGGATGTACGGCTCGTCGGCGATGTCGCCTTCGCGCTTGGGACCCAGCCATTCGATCAGCTTCGGCGAGAAGTAGAACCCCTTGCCCTTCTCTTTATAACGGCGCAGGCCAATGACGTTGGCGTATTCGGTGTTGATCACCAGTTCGCCGTTTTCAAAGCTGGCCAGACGCGAGAAGTCATATTTGCTGGCATCGCCGTACGGCGCCATGCCCATGACCTTGAATTCGCCGTCGAGCATTTCGAAGCCGAGGAACTCAGTGATTGCACCGTACAGGCCGCCCAGCGAATCTGGATCGAAGAATTCCTTGATCTTGTGGATCTTGCCGTTTTCGCCGTAGCCAAAGAAGGTGGTGGCGTACTCGCCTTTACCGTCGATGCCGAGGATCGCGGTTTTTTCCTTGAAACCGGAGCAGTGGTAGGCGCTGGACGCGTGGGCCAGGTGGTGCTCGACCGGCTCGATCTTGACCTTTTTCGGGTCGAAGCCCAGTTGCTCCAGGCACCAGACGATCTTCTTGCGGTAGCGCTTGTAACGACGGTTGCCCATCAGGATGGCGTCGAGGGCGCGGTCCGGGGCGTACCAGTAGCGTTTGGCATAGTGCCAGCGCGCCTTGCCGAACAGGCTGATCGGGGCGAACGGGATGGCTACCACGTCGACGTCGGAAGGCTTGATGCCCGCCTGCTCCAGGCAGAACTTCGCCGACTCGTAGGGCATGCGGTTCTTCGCATGCTTGTCACGCACGAAGCGCTCTTCTTCGGCGGCGGCAATCAGCTTGCCGTCAATGTACAGGGCCGCGGAAGGGTCATGGCTAAGGGCGCCGGACAGGCCAAGAATCGTCAATGCCAAGGGATTAGCCTCTTCATTCGGTAGAAATGCGCCAGCGGCCGCTTGGGCGGGTGGCGACTAAAGGGCGGGATTATAACGCAAACATTGGAGGCACACCGCCCCCTTGTGGGAGCGGGTTCACCCGCGAAGCAGGCAACGCGGTGGATGGCACCGGCGCTGCCGGTGTTCGCGGGTAAAGCCGCTCCTACAGGTTTACTCGGCGATCAGCCAGTCCATGCGGTAGCTACCAGCAGTCTGTGCCAATTCCTTGGCCAGCCATGGCAACAGCTCCTTGAGCTCATCCTCCAGCCCCCACGGCGGGTTGGCGATGGCCAGGCCCGAACCATTAAGGCCCTGCGGGCTGTCCTGGTGGTGTACATACAGCTCGACCCGCAGCAGCTTTGGCGCGCCAGTGCTTGTCAGGTCCTGATAGTAGCGGGTCAGCGAACGCTGGTCCTTGATCGGGTACCAGATGGCCGCAACGGTCTGGCGCATGCGGCCGATCGCCTCTTTCATGGCAGTGGTGCAGCGCTTGAGCTCATCGGCCTGCTCGAACGGCGGGTCGATCAGCATGATCGCGCGCTTTTCCTGCACCGGCAGCAAGGCCCGCGGCACATGCCAGCCCTCACCCAGGTGCACGGTTACGCGCGGGTCTTTTTTCATGTTTTCTTTGAGCAGCGGCCCGTCTTCGGGGTGTTTCTCGTTGAGCAGGGCGCGGTCTTGCTGGCGCATCAGACGGCGGGCGAGTTCGGGCGAACCCGGGTAGTAGCGCAGCTCGCCATCGGCATTCAGGCGCTTGATGATGCGCAGGTAGTCGTCGGCCATGGCCGGCAGGTCATCGCGATTCCACAGGCGGGCCACGCCTTCCAGGTACTCGCCGGTACGACTCGCCTGGTCGCCCTGCAGGTCATACAAGCCGAGCCCGGCGTGGGTATCTATATAGGCGAACGGCTGCTCCTTGCGCGACATCAGGGCGATGAGGCGGGTCAGCACGATGTGTTTGAGGACGTCGGCGTGGTTGCCGGCGTGGAAGGCGTGACGATAGTTCATGGCAACTCCTGCGAAGGCGGCAAGTTTACCTTGCCTTGCAGGCGGAGTCAGGCCTGGCTGCTGATTGGCGGCACCCGCAAAGCAGGTGCCGCCAATTCAACGGGTATTACTTGTCGGCGTGATACGCCGCGTCAGCAGCCTCGAAGCGCTGCACCATCGCTTTGGAAGGGCTGCCCAGCTTGCTCACCAGAACGATGGCGATGCTCGCCAGCAGGAAGCCTGGGATGATTTCGTACAGGCCCAAGGTATCGATCTGCTTCCACAGGATCACGGTCAGTGCACCGACCACGATACCGGCCAGCGCGCCGTTACGGGTCATGCCTTTCCACAGCACCGAAATCAGCACCACCGGGCCGAAGGCGGCACCGAAGCCTGCCCAGGCATATGCCACAAGGCCGAGCACGCGGTTTTCCGGGTTGGCAGCCATGGCGATGGCAATCAGCGCCACGGCCAGCACCATCAGGCGGCCGACCCACACCAGCTCTAGCTGCGAAGCGTTCTTGCGCAGGAAAGCCTTGTAGAAGTCTTCGGTCAAGGCACTGGAGCACACCAGCAACTGGCAGCTCAGGGTACTCATGACCGCAGCCAGGATGGCCGACAGCAGCACGCCCGCAACCCATGGGTTGAACAGGATCTTGGCCAGTTCGATGAACACACGCTCGTGGTTCTCGGTAACCGGGCCGGCCAGGTCAGGGTTGGCCGAGAAGTAGGCGATGCCGAAGAAGCCCACCGCGCAGGTACCGGCCAGGCACAGGATCATCCAGGTCATGGAGATACGGCGCGCCTTGGCGATCGACTTCACCGAATCGGCTGCCATGAAGCGCGCCAGGATGTGCGGCTGGCCGAAGTAGCCCAGGCCCCAGCCCATCAGCGAGATGATGCCGATGAAAGTAGCGCCCTTGAGCATGTCGAAGTTGGCTGGGTTAACCGCTTCGATGGCAGCGAAGGTGGTGTCGAAGCCGCCCGTGGAGATCAGCACGATCACCGGGGTCAGGATCAGCGCGAAGATCATCAGCGAAGCCTGCACCGTATCGGTCCAGCTCACCGCAAGGAAACCACCGATGAAGGTGTAGGCGATGGTCGCTGCTGCACCTGCCCACAGGGCGGTCTCGTACGACATGCCGAAGGTGCTCTCGAACAAGCGGGCGCCGGCAACGATGCCGGAAGCGCAATAGATGGTGAAGAACACCAGGATGACGATCGCGGAAATGATACGCAGCAGGCCGCTGTTGTCGTCGAAGCGGCTGGAGAAGTAGTCCGGCAGGGTCAGTGCGTCACCGTTGTGCTCGGTTTGCACACGCAGGCGCCCGGCAACGAACAGCCAGTTCAGGTAGGCACCGACGGTAAGACCGATGGCGATCCAGGCTTCGGAAAGACCAGAGAAATAGATGGCGCCCGGCAGGCCCATCAGCAACCAGCCACTCATGTCGGAGGCGCCGGCAGACAGCGCGGTAACCACGCTACCCAGGCTGCGACCGCCCAGAATGTAATCGGAAAGGTTCTTGGTGGAGCGATAGGCGGCGAAGCCGATCAGCACCATTACCGCGATGTAGATCACGAAGGTGATCGTTAGTGGATTGCCCATGCGTGTGCCCTGGCGTTTGTTTTTATGTCATGCACAACCGCGGCATGGCGGTTGCACCCAGGCGGCGAATGCTATGCAACAACCCAAAGCAGGTGCAACCATTTTTCATGTCCAAGTTGCACCTCTTGGCGCAATTTTTGTAAAAGCCGCTTTTTTGCTCCCTTTTGGAGCAACACGCCCAGTTTTCAGAACAAAACGCACCGAAAACATCCTTTTCCGATATACGGAAATGTCTGTCAGACGAGTTGCACCATCTACACGAAATTTTCAGGTTGCACCTGGTTGCACCCGAATTGTCCTACAGCTAATCTTGGCGCCAGCTTAGGCCACAACCGTGGCAATAACGAGGATAAGAAATGGCGACTACCACCCTTGGGGTCAAGCTCGACGACCCTACCCGTGAGCGACTCAAAGCAGCTGCGCAGTCGATTGACCGCACGCCGCACTGGTTGATCAAGCAAGCGATCTTCAATTACCTGGAGAAGCTCGAGGGTGGTGCCACCCTGACCGAACTCAACGGTCATGTCAGCAACCTGGCCGACGACGCTGGCGAGGTGCAAGCCGATCACAGCCACCAGTGCTTCCTCGAGTTCGCCGAGAGCATCCTGCCGCAGTCGGTACTGCGCTCGGCGATCACCGCCGCCTACCGCCGCCCCGAGCAGGAAGTGGTGCCTATGCTGCTGGAGCAGGCCCGCCTGAGCGCGCCGCTGGCCGAAGCCACCAACAAGCTGGCGGCCGGCATCGCCGAAAAGCTGCGCAACCAGAAGAGCGCTGGCGGCCGCGCCGGCATCGTCCAGGGCCTGCTGCAGGAGTTTTCGCTGTCGTCGCAGGAGGGCGTGGCGCTGATGTGCCTGGCCGAAGCCCTGCTGCGCATCCCCGACAAGGGTACCCGCGATGCGCTGATCCGCGACAAGATCAGCACCGGCAACTGGCAGCCGCACCTGGGCAACAGCCCGTCGCTGTTCGTCAACGCCGCCACTTGGGGCCTGCTGCTGACCGGCAAGCTGGTCAGCACCCACAACGAATCCGGCCTGACCTCCTCGCTCACCCGCATCATTGGCAAGAGCGGCGAGCCGATGATCCGCAAGGGCGTCGACATGGCTATGCGCCTGATGGGCGAGCAGTTCGTGACCGGCGAGACCATTGCCGAAGCCCTGGCCAACGCCAGCCGCTTCGAAGCCAAGGGTTTCCGCTATTCCTACGACATGCTCGGCGAAGCCGCACTGACCGAGCACGACGCGCAAAAGTACCTGGCGTCCTACGAGCAGGCCATCCACTCGATTGGCAAGGCCTCCCATGGCCGTGGCATCTATGAAGGCCCGGGCATCTCGATCAAGCTGTCGGCGCTGCACCCGCGCTACAGCCGCGCCCAGTACGAACGCGTGATGGAAGAGCTGTACCCGCGCCTGTTGTCACTGACCTTGCTGGCCAAGCAGTACGACATCGGCCTGAACATCGACGCCGAAGAAGCCGACCGCCTGGAGCTGTCGCTCGACCTGCTCGAGCGCCTGTGCTTCGAACCGTCGCTGGCGGGCTGGAACGGCATCGGCTTTGTCATCCAGGCCTATCAGAAGCGCTGCCCGTACGTGATCGACTACGTCATCGACCTGGCCAAGCGCAGCCGTCACCGCTTGATGATCCGCCTGGTGAAAGGCGCCTACTGGGACAGCGAGATCAAGCGCGCCCAGGTCGAAGGCCTGGAAGGCTACCCCGTCTACACCCGCAAGGTGTACACCGACGTGTCCTACGTGGCCTGCGCCCGCAAGCTGCTGGCCGTGCCGGAAGCCATCTACCCGCAGTTCGCCACCCACAATGCCCACACCCTGTCGGCTATCTACCACATTGCCGGGCAGAACTATTACCCCGGCCAGTACGAGTTCCAGTGCCTGCACGGCATGGGCGAGCCGTTGTACGAGCAAGTGGTCGGCAAGATTGCCGATGGCAAGCTGAACCGCCCGTGCCGCGTCTATGCGCCGGTCGGCACCCACGAAACACTGCTGGCCTACCTGGTCCGCCGCCTGCTGGAAAACGGCGCCAACACCTCGTTCGTCAACCGCATCGCCGACCACTCGATCTCCATTCAGGAGCTGGTTGCCGATCCGGTCGCAAGCATCGAGCGCATGGGCACCCAGGAAGGCAGCATCGGTCTGCCGCACCCACGCATCCCACTGCCGCGTGACCTTTATGGCACTGAGCGGGCCAACTCGGCCGGTATCGACATGGCCAACGAACACCGCCTGGCATCGCTGTCGTGCGCCATGCTGGCCACTGCCCACAACGACTGGAAGGCCGTTCCGCTGCTGGCTTGCGCCGCCAGTGAGAGCGCTGCCGTACCCGTGCTGAACCCGGCGGACCATCGCGATGTGGTCGGCCATGTGCAGGAAGCCACCGTCGCCGACGTCGACAATGCCATCCAGTGCGCAATCAACGCAGCACCGATCTGGCAGGCTACCCCGCCAGCGGAGCGTGCTGCGATTCTGGAGCGCACCGCCGACCTGATGGAAGCTGAAATCCAGCCGCTGATGGGCCTGCTGATCCGCGAAGCCGGTAAAACCTTCGCCAACGCCATCGCCGAAGTACGCGAAGCCGTGGACTTCCTGCGTTACTACGCAGTGCAGGCACGCAGCGACTTCAGCAACGACGCCCACCGCCCGCTGGGCCCGGTGGTGTGTATCAGCCCGTGGAACTTCCCGCTGGCAATCTTCACCGGCCAGGTGGCCGCAGCCCTGGCCGCGGGAAACCCGGTGCTGGCCAAGCCTGCTGAACAAACTCCGCTGATTGCTGCGCAGGCTGTACGCTTGCTGCTGGAAGCCGGCATTCCTGAAGGCGTATTGCAGCTGCTGCCAGGCCGTGGTGAAACCGTCGGTGCCGGCCTGGTGGGTGACGAGCGCGTCAAAGGCGTGATGTTCACCGGTTCCACCGAAGTGGCCCGCCTGCTGCAACGCAACGTCGCCGGCCGCCTGGACAACCAGGGCCGTCCGATCCCGCTGATTGCCGAAACCGGCGGCCAGAACGCGATGATCGTCGACTCCTCGGCACTGACCGAACAGGTCGTGATCGACGTGGTGTCGTCGGCCTTCGACAGTGCCGGCCAGCGTTGCTCGGCACTGCGCGTGCTGTGCCTGCAGGAAGACTCCGCCGACCGCGTGATCGAAATGCTCAAGGGCGCCATGGCCGAAAGCCGCCTGGGTTGCCCGGACCGCCTGGCCGTGGACATTGGCCCGGTGATCGACGCCGAAGCCAAGGCCGGTATCGAGAAGCACATCCAGGGCATGCGCGAGAAAGGCCGCTCGGTCTACCAAGTCGCCATTGCCGATGCTGCCGAGATCAAGCGTGGCACCTTCGTCATGCCGACCCTGATCGAGCTGGACAGTTTCGACGAACTGAAGCGCGAGATCTTCGGCCCGGTGCTGCACGTGGTGCGCTACAACCGCCGCGACCTGGACCAGTTGATCGAGCAGATCAACAACTCCGGCTACGGCCTCACCCTCGGCGTGCACACCCGTATCGACGAGACCATCGCCAAGGTGGTGGAAACCGCCAACGCCGGCAACATGTACGTCAACCGCAACATTGTGGGTGCAGTGGTGGGCGTGCAGCCGTTCGGCGGTGAAGGCCTTTCCGGCACCGGCCCGAAAGCCGGCGGCCCGCTGTACCTGTACCGCCTGCTGTCGACCCGCCCGGCCGACGCCATTGGCCGCCACTTCCAGCAGCAGGACGGCGAAGGCAAGCCGGACCGTACCCTGCACGAGCAACTGGTCAAGCCGCTTCACGGCCTGAAGGCCTGGGCCGCGAGCAACCAGATGGCCGACCTCGCTGCGCTGTGCGACCAGTTCGCCAGCCAGTCGCAGAGCGGCATTGCCCGGCTGCTGCCAGGCCCGACCGGCGAGCGCAACAGCTACACCATTCTGCCGCGCGAGCATGTGCTGTGCCTGGCCGACAACGAGGCTGATCTGCTGGCGCAGTTGGCCGCAGTACTGGCCGTCGGCAGCTCGGCGGTGTGGGCAGACGGCGAACCGGGCAAGGCCCTGCGCGCCCGCCTGCCGCGTGAGCTGCAGGCCAAGGTGAAGCTGGTGGCGGACTGGAACAAGGACGAAGTGGCGTTCGACGCCGTGATCCACCATGGCGACTCGGACCAGCTGCGCAGCGTGTGCCAGCAGGTGGCCAAGCGTTCCGGTGCGATCGTGGGTGTGCACGGGCTGTCCAGCGGTGATCACCAGATTGCGCTGGAGCGGTTGGTGATTGAGCGGGCGGTGAGTGTGAACACTGCAGCGGCGGGTGGTAACGCCAGCCTCATGACCATTGGCTGAGGCTGAGGGTTGTTGAAAGGAAAGGGAGAGCTTTGGCTCTCCCTTTTTTATGGGTGCTTGGGTTGGGATTGGGTTTGGGCTGAGAGGTGTTCGGCACAACATTATCGGCGCCTGTGAGACCGAGCGCCGCCCGCGCGGCGCATCGCGAGCTGCGCTCGCTCCTACGCTCGTTTCGGGCCAATTATGCCTGTGGGATTTGCGCGCGAACGCCTTGGCGCATGGCGCAATATCGCGTCGTATGAACAAGGCGGTCGCGCGCGCCTGTCACAGGCGTGACTGGCCCGAAACAAGCGTAGGAGCGAGCGCAGCTCGCGATGCGCCGCGCGGGCGGCGCTCGGTCTCACAGGCGCACCAAAAATCAAGGCAAGCACCTGTATGCCACACGCGTTCTAAACCCATATCACCCAAACCTATTAACCTCCCCCCCACCCACCCGATTCCCTACACTCGCAGCATCCCGCCTCAGGACCGCCACCATGCCCGAGACCCTGCTCAGCCCCCGCAACCTGGCCTTCGAGCTCTACGAAGTGCTTAACGCCGAAGCCCTCACCCAACGCCCGCGCTTCGCCGAACACAGTCGGGAAACCTTCGACGCGGCACTGTCTACCGCCCGCACCATCGCCGAAAAGTTTTTCGCCCCGCACAACCGCAAGGCCGACGAGAACGAGCCGCGCTACGTGAACGGCCGCGCCGAACTGATCCCCGAAGTGAAGCCCGCCGTCGACGCCTTCCTCGAAGCCGGCTTCCTGAACGCCAACCGGGACTTCGAGGTCGGCGGCATGCAGCTGCCCAGCCTGGTCTCGCAAGCCTGCTTCGCGCACTTCCAGGCAGCCAACGCCGGCACCACGGCCTACCCGTTCCTGACCATGGGCGCCGCCAACCTGATCGAGAGTTTCGGCACACAGGAACAGAAACGCCTGTTCCTACAGCCAATGATCGATGGCCGCTACTTTGGCACAATGGCCCTGACCGAGCCCCACGCTGGCTCGTCGCTGGCCGACATCCGCACCCGCGCCGAACCTGCAGCGGACGGCAGTTACCGACTCAAGGGCAACAAGATTTTCATCTCAGGCGGCGATCACGAGCTGTCGGAAAATATCGTGCACATGGTCTTGGCCAAGCTGCCCGACGCACCGCCCGGCGTTAAAGGCATCTCGCTGTTCATCGTGCCCAAGTACCACGTCAACCCGGACGGCAGCCGTGGCCCGCGCAACGATGTGCTGCTGGCCGGGCTGTTCCACAAAATGGGCTGGCGCGGCACTACCTCCACAGCCCTGAACTTCGGCGACAACGGCCAGTGCGTCGGGTACCTGGTCGGCCAGCCGCACCAAGGCCTGGCCTGCATGTTCCAGATGATGAACGAAGCACGTATCGGCGTTGGCATGGGCGCGGTCATGCTCGGTTACGCCGGCTACCTGTATTCGCTGGAGTACGCCCGCCAGCGACCGCAAGGGCGGCTGCCGGACAGCAAAGACCCGCTCAGCCCGGCAGTACCGATCATCGCGCACACCGATGTGAAACGAATGCTGCTGGCACAAAAGGCTTATGTAGAAGGCGCCTTCGACCTGGGCCTGTACGCAGCGCGCCTGTTCGACGATACCCAGACCGCCGACAACGAAACGTCGCGCAACCAAGCGCAGGCGCTGCTCGACCTGCTGACCCCGGTCGTCAAATCCTGGCCTTCGACGTTCTGCCTCAAGGCCAATGAACTGGCAATCCAGATTCTCGGTGGTCACGGCTACACCCGCGAATACCCGGTAGAGCAGTACTACCGGGACAACCGCCTGAACCCGATCCACGAGGGTACCGAAGGCATCCAGTCGCTCGACTTGCTCGGTCGTAAACTGGCCCAGAACCAAGGTGCCGGGCTCAAGCAACTGATCCGCCTGATCGCCACAACCGGCGAGCGTGCAAGCCACCACCCTGAACTCGACCCACTGCGCCAGCCGCTGGAGCAACTGGTCAACCGCCTGCAAGGCGTTACCCTGACCCTGCTCGGCGACCTGGCCCAAGGCAAAGTCTCCGGCGCCCTGGCCAATTCGGCTCTGTACCTCAAGGCCTTCGGCCACTGTGTAATCGGCTGGCGTTGGCTGGAACAGGCGGTTCACGCCGAACTAGGGCTGCTCAAGGGCATCGCTGCTGATCGCGACTTCTACCTCGGCAAGCTGCAAGCCGCACGTTATTTCCTGACCTGGGAAGTACCAGGCTGCCATAATGACCTGGCATTGCTAGAGGCGCGCGACGATACCTGCATAGGCATGCAAGACGAATGGTTTTAAGGGATAGCCTCCGTGTGAGCGGAGGTCTCCGGGTGCACGACCCCAGTCCTCGCAGCCGGCTGCTATACCTAACTTCCCCAACGTTCGTCTTCATCACCCGAAATATGGAATTAGCCCGCAGACTTCAACCCATACCTGCAACGGGCACTGCCCTGTCTTTGAAAAACCACAGACTCCAGACTTTCGCAAGCTCAGAAGCAACCATGAGAAGAACAAACGCAACCGAACCCGCAGAAAAATGAAAGCCCATATAAGTGAACAGCACTGAAGCAGAGGGAACAAAGAACAGCAGCCTGAATGGCAACTGTAACCAAACCAGTCGCCAGCCCCATCTACTTTGACGAAAAAGCAATATACAACTTACAAAAAAAGATAACTGCAACATCCAACCCAGCACTATAAATACAGCCGCATAGCTGCCATGATCTTCGATCATATTCAATGCGCTAATCGCATCCGCGTAGAAAGGAAGCTTACCCTCCCACAAACTCCTCAGCATGTAACTCATAAGAAAAAGAGCGTCTAGCCCGCCCCACCCCCACCAAACGTACTTGCTTGCTGCCAACGGATTCATTTACTTCCTCCGTTCGAAAATCACATTAGGGGTTGCCGGAATCCAATGCCAGGACTGACCTGTTACCGCCCAGTGGTCGGCTGACTCCACGTACTTTTGAACAGTCTTCTTAGAGTCGCCGTATCGATGGATCGCCGAACCTGATTCAAAATGCTTCTCGTCAACGCTCAACCTAACCCATTCATGCGTGAGCGTTCGACTTGTATTTGCCCAATCCTTACCCTCTGAGAAGATGACACTCCCTTCATTGGCAATCGTGCCGCTCCTGTTTGCCAGGATCGTAAAGGCATTCCTTAGCGCATCATGGTCAATATCTTTCAACACCCACTTTCCAGGCCCTGCACCTACTACTTGCTGCAACACAAACACATCAACCTGTGAAGACTCGCTCTTTACTTCCCCCTCAATGCGGCCGTCTCCACGAGCGGGCAGGACAGGCCACAAAGCAGCCTCTGGTGTGAACGGACTAAACGGTCTAGAACAAGCCAGCAACCAGTCGCCGTCTCTCACTTTTTTCAAAATAGCACGCCTAGGGTATTCACGACGGCACTCTCCACTCGACGAACCACATTCGTGGATCAAGTCATGCAACCCTGGCAAGTCGTAAGGCCTAGACAACGCGCTGTCTACCTCAGCAACAGCAAAGAAAGGGTTTTCAAAACCGTACCAAGAATAATGTTTCGCGCGCTGACGGGGGATAAGACGCTTCATGTGGACACCAGTCGATTAAAAAAACCATCAGGCTCCACACCTACACAAAAAATCTGCCAACCATTTCCTAATGGTCTGTAGGATTTTTCTTTATTCTATAGGGTGAAGGGGCGCAAGCCTCCTCGGCAAGCTGCAAGCCGCGCGTTATTTCCTGACCTGGGAAGTACCGGGCTGCCATAATGACCTGGCATTGCTAGAGGCGCGCGACGACACTTGCCTCACCATGCAGGACGAGTGGTTCTAAGGGGGAGCCACCGTGTACACGGAGGCTTCCGCATGTTCGATTCCAGCGCCCTGCTGCGCCAGCGCTTCGCCGCGCTGCGCAGTACGGCCGAGTTGTTTTCCCTGCGCCATGTGAAACAGTCGCACCAGGCGCTGTCGGTTCGCCGCAATGTCGCCGAACCGCCCTGCTTCAGCCAGGACGAAGGCGCCATGCTCACCGTGCGGATCAATGGCGTGGAGGCCTACGCGGCCACCGCAGACCTGTCCCAGGCTGGATTGCAGCGCGCCCTGGAGCAAGCCGAGACGCTGGCCCGGCAGATCGCCCGGCACAGCCTGTTGGACCTGCGCGAACAAACCGTGCCCAGCGCACGCCACGACCATGTTTCGCCCAACTTCGACCAACCCGTACCCAGCCTCGCCGACTGCCTTGGCCTGCTCGCCGCCGAATCGGCCAGCGTGCCCAAGGACAGCCGCCTGGTGGACTGGCAGGCCAGCCTGGGGCTGAGCCTGGTCGAGCAAACCTACCTCAACTCGGCCGGCGCCGAACTGCGCCATGCCCAACGCTTTCTGTTCCCAGGCCTTGGCGTAACGGCCAGCGATGGCCAAGACAGCCAGAGCCGCAGCCTGGGCCGTGACAACTTCGGCCAGCAGGGTGGTTTCGAGATCATCGAGCGCTGTGGCCTGGTCGGCGCGGCCACCCGGGTAGCCGACGAGGCGCTGCAGTTGCTGCTGGCACCGAACACCCCCAGTGGCCCACGCGACCTGCTGTTGATGCCCGACCAGATGATGCTGCAGATCCACGAATCCATCGGTCACCCACTTGAGATGGACCGCATTCTCGGTGATGAACGCAACTACGCTGGCACCAGCTTCGTCCAGGCCAGCGACTTTGGCCACCTGCAGTACGGCTCCAGCCTGCTCAACGTGACCTTCGACCCAACCATCGGCGAAGAGCTGGCCAGCTACAGCTTCGATGACGACGGGAGTGCAGCCAGCAAGCAGTTCCTGATTCGCGACGGCCTGCTGCTGCGCCCGCTGGGCGGGGCGCTGTCGCAGTTCCGCTCCGGCCTGGACGGCGTGGCCAACAGCCGCGCCTGCGGCTGGAACCGGGCACCGATCGACCGCATGGCCAACCTCAACATCGAGCCGGGCGACCAGTCTCTCGAGCAACTGATCGGAGGCATCGAGCACGGCATCCTGATGCGTACCAATCGTTCCTGGTCCATCGACGATGCGCGCAACAAGTTCCAGTTCGGCTGCGAATGGGGCCAGTTGATCGAGAACGGCCAGCTCAAGGGCATCGTCAAGAACCCAAACTACCGTGGTATCTCCGCGCAGTTCTGGCGCAACCTCTCGGCGGTCGGCGACCGCAGTACCTTCCAGGTGCTGGGCACGCCCAACTGTGGCAAGGGCGAACCCAATCAGGTGGTACGGGTCGGCCACGCCTCGCCGGCCTGTGTGTTCCGCCAGATTGACGTATTCGGAGGAGATGCATGATGAAACAGGCTTTCGAAACCCTGGTCGGGGATGTGCGCGCCGCCCTGCAAGCGGGCGAGCAGTTCACCCTGGGCTACAGTGCCGAGCAGTCGCAATTCGTGCGTTTCAACCACGCCAAGGTGCGCCAGGCCGGCGAAGTGAGCCAGGCCAGCGTGCAGTTGCGCCTGATCCACGATGGCCGCCAGGCCGAACAGCAAGTGACCTTGAGTGGCGATGCGCAGCTGGATCGCCAACGCCTGGCGGATGCCCTGAAGCAGCTGCGCCAGACACTGCCGCTACTCGCCGTCGACCCTTACCTGCGCCTGGACGAGAGCGCCTGGCACAGCTACAGCCAGCAGACGCAGCCGCTGCCAGACCTGAACGAAGTGCTGGCACTGCTGGAGCGTGAAGCCGGTGACCTGGACCTGGTCGGTATCTACGCCGCTGGCCCGATCTGCCGGGGCTTCGCCAGCTCGTTCGGCGCTTTCGGCTGGCACCAGGCCAACAGCTTCAACTTTGACTGGAGCCTGTTCCACGAAAACGGCCAGGCGGTGAAGGCCAACTATGCCGGCCAGCTGTGGAGCGCCGACGACTTCACCGAGCGCCTGCGCCAGGCACGTGAACAGCTAGGCTTCCTCGGTCGCCCGGCTGTCACCCTCAAACCCGGCAGCTACCGCGCCTACCTGGCGCCTGCGGCCATGGACGAAATCGCCGGCATGCTGTGCTGGGGCGGTTTTTCCGCACAGGCCCTCGCAACCGGCAACAGCGCCTTGCAGCGCCTGTATAACGGCGATGCACGGTTAAGCCCTCTGGTAAGTTTCACCGAGCAGGTCAGCGGCTCGCTTAGCCCGGCGTTTTCCGATGAAGGCTCGCCGCGCCTGGATGTGCCATTGATTCAGCAAGGAGAGGCGTTGCAACGGCTGATCAGTGCGCGCAGTGCGGTCGAATTCGGGCTGCTGGCCAATGGCGCCGACAGCTACGAGTCGCCTTGCGCGCTCAGCCTGGCGCCGGGTAGTTTGCCCACCGAGCAGATCCTGCAGCGGCTTGGCACCGGGCTGTACATCAGCAACTTGTGGTACCTGAACTACTCGGACCTGCCGGCAGCACGCATGACCGGGCTTACCCGCTTTGCTACCTTCTGGGTGGAGAACGGGCTGATCCAGGGGCCGGTGAGCACCATGCGCTTCGATGACAGCCTGTACAGCTTGCTGGGTAGCCAGCTGGAGGACCTGACCCAGGAGCGCGAGATGATTTTGTCGACCAGTACTTATGGACAGCGCAGTACCGGGTCGAGCCATCTGCCGGGGGCATTGGTCAAAGGCCTGACCCTGACATTGTGATTGGCATTACCGGCCCTTTCGCGGGGCAAGCCCGCGCCCACAGAGATGTCACCCCATCAGGGGGCAGTAGCGATCCTGTGGGAGCGGGCTTGCCCCGCGAAGAGGCTGGCACAGACAAAAGAGGACGTCATGCCTGATCGTGCACCGCTGGACCCCGTCACCGCCCGCTGGATCCCCTGGGTGGTGGCCATCGCTTTCTTCATGCAATCCCTGGATGGCACCATCCTCAACACGGCGCTGCCAGCCATGGCCCGTTCGCTGGCCGAAGACCCGCTGCGCATGCAGGGCGTGATCATTGCCTACATGCTCACCGTGGCCCTGCTGATCCCCGCCTCAGGCTGGATCGCCGACCGTTTTGGCACCAAGCGCATCTTCTTCAGCGCCATCCTGTTGTTCAGCTTCGGCTCGCTGCTGTGCGCCGCCGCCAACAGCCTCGGTTTCCTGATTTTTGCCCGCGTGGTGCAGGGCCTGGGCGGCGCCCTGATGCTGCCGGTCGGGCGACTGGTGGTGCTGCGCGCCTACCCACGCACCGAACTGGTGCGCATCATGAGTTTCATCACCATCCCCGGCCTGCTGGGGCCGCTGCTGGGGCCGACGGTTGGCGGCTGGCTGGTGGAAATTCTCAGCTGGCACTGGATCTTCCTGCTCAACCTGCCCGTCGGCCTGATCGGCTGCTACGCCGTGTGGAAGTTCATCCCCGACCTGCGCGGCGCCGAACGTACCCGTTTCGATACCCCAGGCTTCCTGCTGTTTGGCGCCGCGATGGTGCTGATCACCATTGCCATGGAGGGCCTGGGCGAGCTGCACCTGCCGCACCTGCGGGTGATGTTGCTGCTGTTCGCCGGCATGGCGTGCCTGGCCGCCTACTGGCTGCGCGCCGGACGCGACCCGGAACCGCTGTTCTCGCCCAGTCTGTTCCGTGTGCGTACCTTTGCCATCGGCATCCTCGGCAACCTGTTCTCGCGCCTGGGCAGTGGCGCGCTGCCGTTCCTGGTACCGTTACTGCTGCAGGTAGCGTTGGGTTACTCGCCGGCCGAGGCCGGCATGAGCATGATCCCGCTGGCCGCGGCGGCGATGGTGGCCAAGTCCATCGCCCGGCCGCTGATCGAACGCTTTGGCTACCGTATCATCCTCACCAGCAATACCTTGCTGCTGGGCCTGCTCCTGGCCAGCCTCGGCCTGGTTGACGAGCAGACGCCCTATGCCGTGCTGCTGGTGCAGCTGGGCCTGCTGGGTGCGGTCAACTCGATGCAGTTCACGGCGATGAACACGGTCACTTTGATCGACCTCGACGACGCCAGCGCCAGCAGTGGCAACAGCCTGCTGTCGGTGGTCGCGCAGCTGTCGCTGAGCCTGGGCGTGGCCTGTGCCGGGGCCCTGCTCGGCGGTTTCACCGCCGCCGGCAGCGCCGAGGGCGTAGAGTCCACGCTGGGAGCGTTCCAGCTGACCTTCGTTACCATCGGCATCATGGCCATGCTGGCAGCGGCGATCTTCCTGCAGCTGGCACCGACGGACGGAAGGCGTGCCCGTCGTCCGGAACAACACATGGAGTCTTAGGGCGAATGGCCACGAGGCTGGTAGACTATGCGGCATTTTTCGCTTCGCACCGCAGGCCCGCCTCGTGACCACCGAATCCACCGCCTTTGCCACCTTGCCGCTGTCCACTGCCATGCTGGCCAACCTGGACGCCCTCGGCTATGCCTCGATGACGCCGATCCAGGCGCAGAGCCTGCCGGTCATCCTCAAGGGCCAGGACCTGATTGCCCAGGCCAAGACCGGCAGCGGCAAGACCGCCGCCTTCGGCATCGGCCTGCTCAACCCGATCAACCCACGCTACTTCGGCTGCCAGGCGCTGGTACTGTGCCCTACCCGCGAACTGGCCGACCAGGTTGCCAAGGAGCTGCGCCGCCTGGCTCGCGCCGAGGACAACATCAAGATCCTGACCCTGTGCGGTGGTGTTTCGCTGGGCCCACAGATCGCTTCGCTGGAGCATGGTGCGCACATCATCGTCGGCACCCCAGGGCGCATCCAGCAGCACCTGGACAAGGGCACACTGGTGCTCGACGGCCTGAACACCCTGGTGCTCGACGAAGCCGACCGCATGCTCGACATGGGCTTCTTCGACGCCATCGCCAGCATCATCGGCAAGACCCCGTCGCGACGCCAGACCCTGCTGTTCTCGGCCACCTACCCGGCCAGCATCAAGCAACTGGCCAGCGACTTCATGCGCAACCCGCAGCAGGTCAAGGTCGAGAGCCTGCACACCGACAACCAGATCGAGCAGCGCTTCATCGAGATCGATCCGCAGCAGCGCCTGGAAGCCGTTACCCGGGTGCTGGGCCACTATCGCCCGCAGTCGTGCGTAGCCTTCTGCTTCACCAAGCAGCAGTGCGAGGACGTGGTAGCCCACCTGACCGCCAAGGGCATCGTCGCCCAGGCGCTGCACGGCGACCTGGAGCAACGCGACCGTGACCAGGTGCTGACCATGTTCGCCAACCGCAGCAGCTCGGTACTGGTGGCCACCGATGTGGCCGCGCGCGGCCTGGATATCGATGGCCTGGACATGGTCATCAACGTCGAGCTGGCACGTGATGCGGAAATCCACGTACACCGCGTGGGCCGTACCGGGCGTGCCGGTGAGAAAGGCGTTGCGGTCAGCCTGGTGGCACCGGCCGAAGGCCATCGTGCCCAGGCTATCGAAGCGCTGCAGAAAAGCCCGCTGCGCTGGGACCAGTTGGACAGCCTGAAGAACAAGGGCGGTGAACCGCTGCTGCCAGTGATGACCACGCTGTGCATTGCCGCTGGCCGCAAGGACAAACTGCGCCCTGGCGATATTCTGGGTGCGCTGACCGGTGACGCCGGCATTCCGGGCAAGCAGGTGGGCAAGATCGCCATCTTCGACTTCCAGGCGTTCGTTGCCGTGGAGCGCGCGCTGGCCAAGCAGGCCATGCAGCGGCTGAACAACGGCAAGATCAAGGGCCGCGCCCTGAAAGTCCGCATTATCTAAAGTCCGGCAAAGTCCTGTGGGGGCGGGTTTACCCGCTCACACAGGGTTCAGCATTTCAAATCTGAAGGTTCATACCGTGCACTCCACCGACGTGATCATCCTCGGCGCCGGCGCCGCCGGCCTGATGTGCGCCCAGCTCAGCGCCCGTCGCGGCCGCCGGGTACTGCTGCTCGACCACGCCAACAAGCCAGGCAAGAAGATCCTCATGTCCGGCGGCGGTCGCTGCAACTTCACCAACATGTACACCGAGCCGGCCAATTTCCTCTCGCACAACGCGCACTTCTGCAAGTCGGCGCTGGCCCGCTACACCCAATGGGACTTCATCGAACTGGTGTGCAAGCACGGCGTGGCCTACCACGAGAAGAAGCTCGGCCAGCTGTTCTGTGACAACAAGGCCAGCGACATCCTCGACATGCTGCTGGCCGAATGCGATGAGGCCGGTGCCGAAATCCGCATGCACACCAGCATCGAACACATTGAAAAAACCGAGCACGGCTACCTGCTGCAGACCAGCGGCGGCCAGTTCGCCTGCCAGTCGCTGGTGATCGCCACCGGCGGCCTGTCGATCCCCACCCTTGGCGCCACCGGCTTCGGCTACCAGGTGGCCCGCCAGTTCGGCCATACCCTGCTGCCAACCCGTGCAGGGCTGGTGCCGTTCACCATCACCGAGCCTCAGCTGAAGGCACTCTGCACCGAGTTGTCCGGCACCTCGCTGGACTGCACCGCCAGCTGCAACGGCACCAGCTTCCGCGAGAACCTGCTGTTCACCCACCGCGGCCTGAGCGGCCCGGCGATCCTGCAAATCTCGTCGTTCTGGGAAGCCGGTGACACGGTCGAGATCAACCTGCTGCCCGACCGGGATGCGCTGACCTGGCTGCAACAGATGCAAGCCGAGCGCGCCAACGCCGAACTGAAGACCGTGCTGGGCGAGGTGTTCACGCGCAAACTGGCCAACTTGCTGGCCGAGCAGTGGTTCGAGTCCAAGCCAATGAAGCAGTACACCCCGGCGGAACTGGCACACATCGCCGAAAAGCTCGCGAACTGGCAAGTAGTACCGGCCGGCACCGAAGGCTACCGCACCGCCGAAGTGACCTTGGGCGGCGTGGATACCCGCGAAGTGTCCTCCAAGACCATGGAATCGCTGAAAAGCCCCGGGCTGTACTTCATCGGTGAAGTGCTGGATGTCACCGGCCACCTCGGCGGTTTCAACTTCCAGTGGGCCTGGGCATCGGCCAACGCCGCAGCGCAGTTCGTGTAGAGTAGAATCCATTCAGCAGCACGGAACGCTTCTTGCTGGCCCGTGCTGCATTGCATTCTTCGCTCACTGCCTAGCAGGCCATCATGTCATCGAGCTCGTTCCGTCAGTCACTGCGTCGCCTGTGGGGCCAAGACAAGTTCAGCTACAGCATCAGGGTTACCATCGCCCTCACCGGCAGCCTGGCCCTGTGCTGGTACCAGAACGAGATGGCCCTGCTGATCCCACTGTTCCTCGGCATCATCGCCAGCGCCCTGGCCGAAACCGACGACAGCTGGCAGGGCCGCCTCAGCGCCCTGGCCGTTACATTGGTGTGTTTCGCCATCGCTGCACTGGCGGTCGAGTTGCTGTTCCCCTACCCCTGGATATTCGCCGTCGCCCTGGCTTTGGCGGCGTTCGGCCTGACCATGCTCGGCGCCTTGGGCGAGCGCTATGGTGCGATTGCCTCAGCGACACTGATCACGGCGGTGTACACCATGATCGGCGTGGACCAGCGCGGTGGCCAGGTGACGGACTTCTGGCACGAGCCGCTGCTGCTGGTAGCAGGCGCGGCGTGGTACGGACTGCTTTCGGTACTTTGGCAGGCACTGTTTTCCAACCAGCCGGTGCAGCAAAGCCTGGCCAAGCTGTTTTACGAACTGGGCAGCTACCTCAAGCTCAAGGCCAGCCTGTTCGAACCGGTGCGCACTCTCGACGTCGAGGCCCGGCGCCTGGAACTGGCTCAGCAGAACGGCAAGGTGGTGGCAGCGCTGAACGCGGCCAAGGAAATCATTCTGCACCGGGTCGGCAACAGCCAGCCGAACTCAAAGGTCAGCCGCTACCTCAAGCTGTATTTCCTGGCCCAGGATATCCACGAGCGGGTCAGTGCCTCGCACTACCCCTACAACGCCCTGACCGAGGCATTTTTCCACAGCGACGTGATGTTCCGTTGCCAGCGCCTGCTGCGCAAGCAGGGTGCATCTTGCCAGGAACTGGCGCGCTCGATCCGTCTGCGCCAGCCGTTCGTGCTGGCCAGCGGTTATCCCGAGGCCCTTGAAGACCTCAACGCCTCGCTGGAACACCTGCGCATCCAGAGCAACCCGGCCTGGCGCAGCCTGTTGCGCTCACTGCGGGCGCTGGCCGCCAACCTGGAGACACTGGACCGCCTGCTGAGTGCCGCCAGTAACCCGGACAGCCTGGCCGATGCCAGCGACAGCAGCCTGCTCGACCGCTCGCCACGTTCGCTGAAGGACGTATGGACGCGCCTGCGGACTCAGCTCACACCGACCTCGCTGCTGTTCCGCCACGCCTTGCGCCTGCCACTGGCCCTGTCGATCGGCTACGGCATGGTGCACCTGATCCACCCCACGCAGGGTTACTGGATCATCCTCACCACGCTATTCGTCTGCCAGCCCAACTACGGTGCAACCCGGCGCAAGCTGGTGCAACGGATCTTCGGTACCGCAGTGGGCCTGACAGTCGGCTGGGCCTTGTTCGACCTGTTCCCCAATCCGGTCATCCAGTCGTTGTTCGCCGTGGTCGCCGGGGTGGTGTTCTTCGTCAACCGCACCACCCGCTACACCCTGGCCACGGCGGCAATCACCCTGATGGTCTTGTTCTGCTTCAACCAGATAGGCGATGGCTACGGCCTGTTCCTGCCGCGCCTGTTCGATACCCTGGTGGGCAGCCTGATCGCGATCCTTGCCGTGTTCCTGTTCCTGCCAGACTGGCAGGGCCGGCGGCTGAACAAGGCGCTGGCCAATACCCTGGCCTGCGCCAGCGTGTACCTGCGCCAGATCATGCAGCAATATGCCCACGGCAAGCGGGACGACCTGGCCTACCGCCTGGCCCGGCGCAACGCGCATAACGCTGATGCTGCACTGTCCACTACCTTGGCCAACATGCTGATGGAACCGGGGCATTTCCGCAAAGAAGCGGACGTAGGCTTCCGCTTCCTGGTGCTTTCGCACACCTTGCTCAGCTACCTGTCAGGGCTGGGCGCGCACCGCGACACAGCGTTACCGGCTGAGGTGCAGGAGCAGTTGATCGAAGGTGCCGGGCAAAACATCGCCAGCAGCCTGGACGAGATTGCCAATGGCCTGGCGGCGCGGCTGCCGGTGGCGATTCACAGCGATGCCGAGGAGGCGCTGGCCAATGCGCTTGAACAGATGCCGGAAGAACTGGATGAGCATCAGCGGTTGGTGCAGACACAGTTGGCTTTGATTTGCCGGCAGTTGGGGCCGTTGCGGACCTTGGCGGCACACCTGATCAAAGAGGGTGCCCCGGCCTGAGTCATGTGTTGCCTGACCCGACCCTATCGCAGGTAGTAAAGGTTAGAAACCATGCTGGCGCAGCAGCCGCGCATAACTGCCGTCGGCTTTCATCGCCGCAATCGCCTGCTCGAAGCGCTCGACGATCTGCGCATGCTCAGGATGCTTCAGGCTGACCAGGATATGCAGGGTGTTCTCCCCCAGCGGCGGCTCCACCAGCATTACGCCATCACGCACCGCTTGCGGCTCCCGCTGCAGGTTGTAGCGGGCCACGTACTCGTCTTCCACCGCCAGGTTGACCCTCCCTGCCGCCAGCATGCGCACCGCCGAGGAAAAGTTGCGCACCGGCACCTTGTCAAGGCGGGTATCGCCATCGAATTCGGGTGAGTAGGCGTAATCCCGGACAACAGCGATGCTATAGGGGTACAGGTCAGACTGACGCTTGTAGCGGAACACTTCGCCCTTGCGCTGCAACAGGCGAATACGATTGGTCAGGTAGGCTTTGGAAAACTGCCCGAAACTGGCGCGCGCGTCGTTGTACCAAGCATTGATCAGCACGTCGTAGCGCCCTTCCCCCACCCCCAGCAACGCCCGCGCCCAAGGCGCCTCTTCATAGCCACTGCTGTAGCCGGCGCGCGCCAGCGCCGTGGTGACGATGCTGGTCGCCAGGCCGCCGCCCGGCATGCTGGCATCGGTAAACGGCGGCCAGTTGTCGGCCACCAGGCGTAGCTTGCCGTTACCCGGTGCGGGTGTCGCCAGCATCATTGCCAGCAAACCCAGAACACAAAGCAGTGGCCGCATGCTCACGTCCTTTTGCAGTAGAGGGCACACACTGCCAACGAGATTACACAAAGCCGTTGCCGAGGGCAGCGGCCAATAGTGTCATTTAGCCTCTATTTTGGCCGAAGCGCATGTGGCATGCGATTATCGAGGGCCCATTCAAGGAGTTCGCACCCATGTCCATCGACTGGCTCTGCAAGCATCACACCGACCTCGGCAAGGATCAGCTCTACGCCATTCTTCGGTTGCGCACTGAAGTGTTCGTGGTCGAGCAGCGTTGCGCCTACCAGGACCTCGATGGCCAGGACCTGAGCGGCGATACCCTGCACCTCATGGCCTGGCAGGAGGACAAGCTGGTGGCCTACCTGCGCCTGCTCGACCCGCAGTCACAGGGGGGGGACGTGGTGATCGGGCGGATGGTGACCTCGCCTGAAGCGCGTGGGCTGAAGCTGGGGCACCCGCTGCTGCTGAAGGGCTTGGAGGCGGCGGAGCATTGCTGGCCGGGGACGCCGGTGTACCTGTCGACGCTGGCGTACTTACAGGGGTTTTATGCCCAGCATGGGTTTACACCAGTGGGTGAGGAATACCTGGAGAACGATATGCTGCATATCGGGATGCGCAAGGGCTGAGCTCACAGGGGCCGCAGAACGGCCCGAGGATTTCAGGGGTAGCCCAGCACGTCGCGGATTTGCCGCAGGTGCCGGATGATCCACTGCTTGTCGATCGCGCCCCAGTCATGGATGCGGTAATGCCCGGCGTGGTTGCGGGCGCCTTCCTGCTGCTCGAACTCGCAGACAATGTCCAAATCAGCCAGTGCGGCGATGGTGTCCTGGGCGGTACGCCGCGGCATGCCGGTGGCTTCCATCAGGGCGGGCACACTGGTCGCGGTGTGGCTGTCGATCAGCCAGGCCACGTACAGCCGGCGGTAGAAGCTGCTCTTGGTCTTGCTCACTTCCATGCTGCATGTTCCTTAGAGATTGCCCGGCAGCTCCCGGTAGGTCAGGTAGACGCGCAGGTCGAATTCCAGTTGGTGGTAGTCCGGCTCCATGTGCTGGCAGAGCTGGTAGAACGCCTTGTTGTGATCGCGCTCGCGCAGGTGCGCAAGCTCATGTACCACGATCATGCGCAAGAACTGTGGCGCGGCCTCCTTGAACAGCGAGGCAATGCGGATTTCCTTCTTCGCCTTGAGTTTGCCACCCTGCACCCGGGAGACCGCCGTGTTCAGCCCCAAGGCCCGGTGCGTCAGGTCCAGCCGGCTGTCAAACAGCACCTTGTCCAGGCCAGGCGCACTGCGCAGGTACTGCTGGCGCAAATCCTGGGCATAACCGTACAACGCCTTGTCGCTTTGCACGTCATGGCGATCGGGGTAACGGCGCTGCAGGTACTCACCCAGGCGGTCGCTGGCGATCATTTGCCGCACCTGCTCCTGCAGGTGCGGAGGGTAGGCTTGCAAGTAACGTAATACGGTCATGGCGCTGCTTTCGGCGTAACGAATGCCGATTCTAGCCAATCAGGACCCTGGCCAGGAGAAAATTGCCGGAAAGCCGCTGGCATCCGCTGCCGTCATCGGGTATGCCACCAGGAAGCCCTGCACATATTCACAACCATTGGCCCTCAGCCAGGCCGCCTGGACCGGGGTTTCCACACCTTCGGCAATCACTGTGATGCAGTAGTCGGCACAGAGCCCTATGACACTGCGCACCAGCGCGGTATCCACTGCCGAATCGGGCAGGCGCGCCACCAGGTGGCGGTCGAGCTTCAAGGTGTCGATCGGCAGGTCGCGCAGCATGCGCAACGAGCAGTCGCCCGCGCCGAAATCGTCCAGGGCTACCCGCACCCCCAGCTCGCGCAGGCGGTGTATCTGTTTCACGGCAGCATCGATGTTGTACATCAGCGAGGTTTCCGCCACTTCTACTTCAAGCTGCGAAGGCTCCAGCTGGTAGAGCTGGATAACCCGTTGCAGTTCGTCGACCAGGCCAGGCATGACGAACTGCGCGCGGCTCAGGCTGATACCCAGCACCAGGTCCGGCGGGAACCGGTCGTACCAGGCCTGGCGCTGAGCGGCACCTTGGCGATAAATCCAGCTGGCCAGGCGATTGATCAGCCGCGCCTCCTCCAGCAGCGGAATGAACAACCCCGGCGGTACATCGCCGACACTCGGGTGCTGCCAGCGCAGCAAGGCCTCGAAGCCACGCAGACGACCATCGTTGAAACCCACCTGCGGCTGATACACCAGGGTAAAGTCCTGCTGTTCGATGGCCGCGCGCACACTGTCTTCAAGCATCAGCCGCGAACGGGCCCGGCCGTTGAGCTCCTGGTCGTAGAAGCGATACTGCTGGCGACCGGCCTGCTTGGCCGCATACATCGCCGCATCCGCCGCACGCAGCAAGCCTTCGACATTGGCGCCGCAGTCCGGGTAGGTAGCGATGCCGATGCTGACCCCAAGGCACACATCCAGCCCTTCTACCTCATGGCTGATGGATATACGTTCAAGCAACCGCTCGGCATAACGCCCAGCCTGCTCGGGGTAAGGCAGGCTGTCGAACAATGCGGTGAATTCGTCGCCGCCCATCCGCGCCAGCAGGGCCTCGCTGCCCAGGCAGTCCTTGAGCTGCTCGGCGACCCATAGCAGCACCCGGTCGCCCGCATCGTGGCCCAGTGAGTCGTTGATCCGCTTGAAGCCATCCAGGTCCATGTACATCAGCGCCTGCGCCTTGTCCGAACGCTCGTTGCGCAGCAGCGCACCTTCGGCCGCTTGGTAGAAGCCTCGGCGGTTGAGCAGCCCGGTAAGCGGGTCGGTAACTGCCTGGTACTCCAGTTGCTGGTGCAAGTTGCGCACTGCCGACATGTCCAGCACCGTCACCACCATGGCCTGCTGATCGGCCGGCAACGGTGCGCAAGACAAGGCAACCGGCACCAGTTCGCCGCCCAGGGTTCGCAGCTGGGCATCATGCACGCGGTAAATCTGCCGTCCTTGGTAAGCCTGGTAGAACTCCGACTCGTCCCACAGGCTGGGATTGGCCATTTGCACCAGGTCGAGCAGGTGGACGCCCCGCAACTGTTGCACCGATGCCGCCAGCAAACGGGAGATGGCCGGGTTGGCAAAGCTGATGATGCCCTGCGCATCCAGCACCAGGATGCCTTCGGCGGCATTTTCCAGAATCGACGCATTGAACGCCCTGGCCGCCTCCAGCTCGCGAGTCAGGCGCTGCAGCATGCGCCGGTTGCGCTGCTGGTCGAGCAGGGCCTGGACCTTGGGCTTGAGTATTTGCGGGTCGAACGGCTTGAACATGTAGTCCACGGCGCCGCTGGCGTAGCCTTTGAGCACGGCCGCTTCGGACTGTTCGTTGGCGGTGAGGAAGATGATCGGTGTCAGCCGGGTACGCTGGCTACCGCGCATCAGCCGGGCGACTTCAAAGCCGTCCATCTCCGGCATCTGAACGTCGAGCAAGACCAGGTCGACGTCGTGCTCGAGCAACGCGCTCAGGGCTTCCATCCCCGAACTCGCCGTCAGCACCTGCCAATCCTGCCGGGCCAGCAAGGCCCGCATGCTGATGAGGTTCTCGGGGTAGTCGTCTACTACCAGAAGAACCGAGCTGCCATCCAGTGGCAGTGGTTGAGCGTGAGCGCCATCCATGCTGCTTCTCTGTTATGTGACCGACTTCAAGATACGGTTGGATCCATTCAATACTCTAGACCTGAGCGGGCAACACGCAATGCAATCAGAACGCTATCAATGACTGAACTGTACGTTAGCCGACTAACGGTCGGTCTGCCGAAAATATGTGCTGAATGCTTCAAGCCCCCCGCGCAAAAGCCGCCACCGATGCCAGCCCCGGCCCGAAAATGAAAAAACCCGCATTTCTGCGGGTTTCTTGTGTCGCCAGTGGATCAGTTGACCTTGGCGGCCAGCTCACCTTTCAGGTACCGCTGGTACATGCCTTCCAGGGAGATCGGCTTGATCTTCGAGGCATTGCCGGCAGTGCCGAAGGCTTCGTAACGGGCGATGCACACATCGCGCATGGCCTTGACGGTTTCACCGAAGAACTTGCGCGGGTCGAACTCGCTCGGGTTGGTGGCCATCAGGCGACGCATGGCACCGGTGGAGGCCAGACGCAGGTCGGTGTCGATGTTGACCTTGCGCACGCCGTACTTGATGCCTTCGACAATCTCTTCGACCGGCACACCGTAGGTTTCCTTGATGTCCCCGCCGTACTGGTTGATGATCGCCAGCCACTCTTGCGGTACCGAGGATGAACCGTGCATCACCAGGTGCGTGTTGGGGATGCGCTTGTGGATTTCCTTGATGCGGTCGATGGCCAGCACGTCACCGGTTGGTGGCTTGGTGAACTTGTAGGCACCGTGGCTGGTACCGATGGCGATCGCCAGGGCGTCGACCTGGGTCTTCTTGACGAAATCGGCGGCTTCTTCCGGGTCGGTCAGCATTTGGCTGTGGTCCAGCACGCCTTCGGCGCCGATGCCGTCTTCTTCACCGGCCATGCCGGTTTCCAGCGAACCCAGGCAACCCAGCTCACCTTCCACCGATACGCCGCAGGCGTGGGCCATGGCAACGGTCTGCTGGGTAACGCGAACGTTGTACTCGTAGTCGGTCGGGGTCTTGCCGTCTTCACCCAGCGAGCCGTCCATCATCACCGAGCTGAAGCCCAGCTGGATCGAGCGCTGGCAGACATCAGGGCTGGTACCGTGGTCCTGGTGCATGCACACCGGGATGTGCGGGAACTCTTCGATGGCAGCCAGGATCAGGTGGCGCAGGAACGGCGCGCCAGCGTATTTGCGGGCGCCGGCCGAAGCCTGGACGATCACCGGGGAGTCGGTCTTGTCGGCCGCTTCCATGATGGCGCGCATCTGCTCGAGGTTGTTGACGTTGAAAGCTGGTACGCCGTAACCGAACTCGGCGGCGTGGTCCAGCATCTGGCGCATGCTAATGAGTGCCATTGTGTATCTCTCTCCCGACAAGCGTCGTTTGTTTCGTGCAAGCCTGCCGCAGGGGCGGTTGCTGTTCAAGTAGTGTGGGCCACCGTTGCGGCCCGGCCAGTCACGGTGCCTTGCAGCCCCGCCCAATCAGGTCGTTGGTCGCCACCCAGTACACCAGGCCTTCTTCGCCCTTGGTGTGGAAGGCCAGCATGCCATCGCTGTACAGCGTACCCGAGGCACCCGGTTCGGCCTTGAGCCGGTAGACCTGGTCACCGCCGCCGAGGCGCACGTCGACCTGGTCACGTTGCGTATCGGCGAAGCGCCACAGCACTTCGGCCTGGGTGTCACAGACCCAACGGGTCCAGTCGTCTGCCGGGGCGGGTTGCGCCGGCTGCAGCAGTGAGCATCCTGCCAGTGTCGCCAGGGCCGTCACGGCCAAAAGCGCTTTCATTCAGTTTCCTCGATTTGGGGCTGCTGTGCAGCCCTTCGCGGACAAGCCCACAAAGGCCCGCACAGCGGCCCCTTCTTCAAGACCACAAACCAACCTTCAGGTTGCCTGTTACCCGATCAAGGGCAACCCGGCGCCTTGCGCTGGTGGTCTTCGTCGTACTTTTCCAGGCCTTCCGGGCCCACGCGCTTGCTGATCACCGGTACGGTCTCGGCCTGCCATTCGGACTGGTAGCACCCGCCCTTGGGCGGCTGCGCCGGGTCGTCGGCATTAGAAGACGGGCTGCCGGAGCAAGCGCTCAGCAGGCCAGCCACGATCATCACAGGCAATTGCTTGACCATCAGGCCACTCCCTTTGCCAAGCGCCGAGGTCATCAGGCCTTGGCCCGCTCTTCCAGGATTGCCACGGCTGGCAGGACCTTGCCTTCGACGAACTCGAGGAAGGCACCGCCACCGGTAGAAATGTAGGAGATTTCCTTGCTGACGCCATACTTGTCGATCGCTGCCAGGGTGTCACCACCACCGGCGATGGAGAACGCGGCGCTGTCGGCGATGGCCTTGGCCAGCACCTTGGTGCCATTGCCGAATTGGTCGAACTCGAACACGCCGACCGGGCCGTTCCACAGGATGGTCTTCGACGATTTCAGCAGTTCGGCGAAGTTGGCTGCGGTCTGCGGGCCGATGTCCAGGATCATGTCGTCGGCAGCAACGTCGGCGATGGCCTTGACAGTGGCTTCGGCGGTCTCGGCGAACTCCTTGGCAACTACCACGTCGACTGGCAGCGGTACGCTGACCTTGGCAGCGATGGCCTTGGCGGTGTCAACCAGGTCAGGCTCGTACAGCGACTTGCCAACCGGGTGGCCAGCAGCGGCCAGGAAGGTGTTGGCAATGCCGCCACCGACGATCAGCTGGTCGCAGACCGAGCTCAGGCTGTTCAGTACGTCCAGCTTGGTCGATACCTTGGAACCGGCAACGATGGCTGCCATTGGCTTGGCCGGGGCCTTCAGGGCCTTGCCCAGGGCGTCCAGTTCGGCGGCCAGCAGCGGGCCTGCAGCAGCGACTTTGGCGAACTTGGCTACACCGTGAGTGGAACCTTCGGCGCGGTGGGCGGTGCCGAAGGCGTCCATGACGAACACGTCACACAGGGCAGCGTACTTCTGCGCCAGCTCGTCGGCGTTCTTTTTCTCGCCCTTGTTGAAGCGCACGTTCTCGAACAGCACCAGCTCACCGGCCTTCAACTCGACACCGTCGAGGTAGTCGGCAACCAGCGGCACTTCGCGGCCCAGCGCCTTGCTCAGGTACTCGGCAACCGGCTTGAGGCTGTTCTCGGCCGAGAACTCGCCTTCGGTCGGGCGGCCCAGGTGCGAGCAGACCATTACCGCCGCACCCTTCTCGAGGGCCAGCTTGATGGTCGGCAGCGCTGCCAGGATACGCGCGTCGCTGGCTACCACACCGTCCTTCACAGGCACGTTGAGGTCTTCGCGGATCAGTACGCGCTTACCTTGCAGGTCGAGGTCGGTCATCTTCAACACGGTCATGAATGCAGTCCTTCAGGGCTGTTTGTTGCGGGTTGGTTGTACGACGTGCAGATAGTGTTCGGCAACGTCGAGCATACGGTTGGCGAACCCCCATTCGTTGTCGAACCAAGCCAGCAGGTTCACCAGCCGGGGGCCGGAAACGCGGGTCTGGCTGGCATCGACGATCGCCGAATGCGGGTCATGGTTGAAATCACAGCTGGCATGCGGCAGCTCGGTATAGGCCAGCAAGCCTTTCAGCGGGCCGTCCAGCGCCGCCTCGCGCAGCACCCGGTTGACCTCGGCCGCGCTGGTATCGCGGGCGGTCTGCAGGGTAATGTCCAGGCACGAGACGTTGACGGTCGGTACGCGTACCGCTTTGGCCTGGATTCGCCCGGCAAGTTCCGGAAGCAGTCGCTCGATGCCACGCGCCAGACCAGTGGATACCGGAATCACCGACTGGAAGGCCGAACGCGTGCGGCGCAGGTCCTCATGGTGGTAGGCGTCGATCACCGGCTGGTCGTTCATTGCCGAGTGGATGGTGGTGATCTGCACGTATTCGATGCCGAACGCCTGGTCCAGTACCCGTAGCAGGGGCACGCCGCAGTTGGTGGTGCACGAGGCGTTGGACACCAGGCGCTCGCTGCCGGTAAGGCAGGCCTGGTTCACACCGTAGACCACCGTGGCATCGACGTCGGCTTCGCTGGCCATCGGCTGCGAGAACAGCACCCGCGGCGCGCCGGCATCGAGGAAGCGCTGGCCATCGGCACGGGTGTGGTAGGCGCCGGAGCACTCCAGCACCAGGTCGATATCCAGGGCGGCCCAGTCGATGCCTTCGGGGGTGGCACTGCGCATTACCTTCACGCAGTCGCCATTGATATGCAGACAGTCACCGTCGACCTTCACCTCACCGGGGAAACGCCCGTGGGTGGAGTCGAAGCGTGTCAGGTATTCCAGGCTGGCCTGGTCGGCCAGGTCGTTCAGCGCGACGATCTCGAAACCGGCCTTTGCCCCCCGCTCGAACAGCGCGCGCAGGACACAGCGGCCGATACGACCATAACCGTTGAGTGCAACTTTGTAGGGACGCAGGTGGGACATTCGGGGCTCACGAGACAGTTCAATTGTCGTCAGCCTGCGGAGTTTGCGGTGTGGCATTCGCGGGCAAGCCCGCTCCCACAGAGGTTGCATGAAACCCTGTGGGAGCGGGCTTGCCCGCGAATGAAGGCGACACCGCCCGCAGATCGTTAAATCAGTCTTCCAGCAGCTCTTCGGCGGTACCGAGGATGTTCTCCAGGGTGAAGCCGAACTCTTCGAACAGTGCCGAAGCCGGCGCCGACTCGCCGTAGGTGGTCATACCGATGATACGGCCTTCCAGGCCGACGTACTTGTACCAGAAGTCGGCGTGGGCAGCTTCGATGGCGATACGCGCACCCACTTCCAGCGGCAGCACGGACTGCTTGTAGGCCGCGTCCTGGGCGTCGAACACGCTGGTGCACGGCATGGAAACCACGCGTACCTTGCGGCCTTGCTCGGTCAGCTTGTCGAAGGCCTGAACCGCCAGGCCCACTTCGGAGCCGGTGGAAATCAGGATCAGCTCAGGCTCGCCTGCGCAGTCCTTGAGCACATAGCCGCCACGGCTGATGTCAGCGATCTGCTGGGCATCGCGGTCCTGGTGCTGCAGGTTCTGGCGCGAGAAGATCAGCGCCGATGGGCCGTCCTTGCGCTCCAGGGCGTTTTTCCAGGACACGGCGGATTCCACCGCGTCAGCCGGGCGCCAGGTGTCCAGGTTCGGGGTGCTGCGCAGGCTGGTCAGCTGCTCGATCGGCTGGTGCGTCGGGCCATCTTCGCCCAGGCCGATGGAGTCATGGGTGTACACGTGAATCACGCGCTGCTTCATCAGGGCCGACATGCGCACGGCGTTGCGGGCGTATTCCATGAACATCAGGAAGGTCGCGCCGTAAGGCACCAGGCCACCGTGCAGGGCAACGCCGTTCATGATGGCGGTCATGCCGAACTCGCGCACGCCGTAGAACACGTAGTTGCCGCTGGCGTCATTGGCTTCGACGCCCTTGCAACCTTTCCACAGGGTCAGGTTGGAACCGGCCAGGTCAGCCGAACCGCCGAGGAACTCGGGCAGCAGCGGGCCGAAGGCGTTGAGGGCGTTCTGGCTGGCCTTGCGGCTGGCGATGGTTTCGCCTTTGGCAGCCACTTCGTTGATGTAAGCCTGGGCCTTGGCGCTGAAGTCGGCCGGCAGCTCGCCGCTGGCACGGCGCTTGAACTCGGCAGCCAGCTCCGGGTAGGCCTTGGCGTAGGCGTCGAAGCGCTGGTTCCACTCGGCTTCAGCCTTGGCACCGGCGGCCTTGGCATCCCACTCGGCATAGATGTCGGCCGGGATTTCGAACGGGCCATGGTTCCAGTTCAGGGCCTGGCGGGTCAGGGCGATTTCGTCGTTGCCCAGCGGGGCGCCGTGGCAGTCTTCCTTGCCCTGCTTGTTCGGCGAACCGAAACCGATGGTGGTCTTGCAGCAGATCAAGGTCGGGCGATCGCTCTTGCGGGCGGTCTCGATGGCCATCTTGATTTCTTCGGCATCGTGGCCGTCGACGTTGCGGATCACCTGCCAGTTGTAGGCCTCGAAGCGCGCCGGGGTGTTGTCGGTGAACCAGCCGTGCACTTCGCCATCGATGGAGATGCCGTTGTCGTCGTAGAAGGCGATCAGCTTGTTCAGGCCCAGGGTGCCGGCCAGCGAGGCGACTTCATGGGAGATACCTTCCATCATGCAGCCGTCGCCGAGGAACACGTAGGTGTTGTGGTCGACGATGTTGTGGCCGTCACGGTTGAACTGGGCTGCCAGCACTTTTTCTGCCAGGGCGAAGCCCACGGCGTTGGCGATACCCTGGCCCAGCGGGCCGGTGGTGGTCTCGACGCCTGGGGTGTAGCCGTACTCCGGGTGGCCCGGGGTGCGGCTGTGCAGCTGGCGGAAGGCCTTGAGGTCGTCGATCGACAGGTCGTAGCCGGTCAGGTGCAGCAGCGAGTAGATCAGCATCGAACCGTGGCCGTTGGACAGCACGAAGCGGTCACGGTCGGCGAAACTCGGGTTGCTCGGGTTGTGCTTCAGATAGTCGCGCCAAAGCACTTCGGCGATATCCGCCATGCCCATGGGGGCACCTGGGTGGCCGCTGTTGGCCTTTTGCACGGCATCCATGCTGAGGGCACGAATGGCGTTGGCACGTTCACGACGGCTGGGCATCGCTGATCTCCTGGGGGGCTTGAATAGGTGGTGTCACGAAAAAGGCGGCTATTTTCGCCCACTGGGGGGGCTTGGGGCAATGACGTATGGTCGCAGTCGGGGGATTTTCCTGTGATTGGCCTTCAATCCGGGGCAAAACCGGCTTAACCGCTCCACCCATCAGCCAATATCAAAACTTTTTGATATTGGCCTTGCTAGGGCATCAATGCCTGTCTAGACTGCCGCCCCATGAACCTCCGTGCGCAATCGATCCCCGAGCAACGCGAAGCATTGGCCGCCCTGTGCAAGGCCAGTGGTGACGAGTTGCGCCTGAATGTATTGCGCGCCTTGGCCAACGACTCGTTCGGTGTGCTGGAGCTGGCACAGATCTTCGACGTTGGCCAGTCGGGCATGAGCCACCATTTGAAGGTGCTGGCCCAGGCCGAACTGGTGGCAACCCGCCGCGAAGGCAATGCCATCTTCTACCGCCGCGCGCTGCCCGACAGCCTGCGCCTGGGTGGCCGGCTGCATGCAGCGTTGCTTGAAGAGGTCGATGACCTGACCCTGCCGCCAGACGTGCAGGCTCGCATCGCCCAGGTACAACAGCGCCGCGCCGCCACCAGCCAGGACTTCTTCCTGCGCGTGGAAGAGAAGTTCCGTGCCCAGCAAGACCTGATCGCCGGCTTGCCGCAATACCGCGAAAGCCTGCTGGCGCTGCTCGACAAACTGCATTTCGACCCGGCTGCCAGTGCCCTGGAGGTCGGCCCCGGCGACGGTGGCTTCCTCCCCGACCTGGCCCGGCGCTTCGCCCAGGTCACAGCCCTGGACAATAGCCCGACCATGCTCGAACTGGCGCGCCAGGTGTGCCAGCGCGAAGGGCTCGACAACGTGAACCTGCAGTTGGCCGATGCACTGGGTGCAACGGATGTGGCCGCCGACTGCGTTGTGCTGAACATGGTGCTGCACCATTTCAGCGACCCGGCCCTGGCCTTGCGCCAGCTGGCCAAACGGGTGAAGGCAGGCGGCAGCCTGCTGGTCACCGAACTGTGCAGCCATGACCAGGGGTGGGCGCGCGAAGCCTGCGGCGACCTGTGGCTTGGCTTCGAACAGGACGACCTGGCCCGCTGGGCCAACGCTGCCGGGCTGGCCCATGCGGACAGCCTGTACGTGGGCTTGCGTAACGGTTTCCAGATTCAGGTCCGCCATTTCCAGCGGACGGCTGGCGACATACACCATCGGTAAATTTCAGGAACCTTCGAGATGAGCGAATACTCCCTTTTCACCTCCGAGTCCGTGTCCGAAGGGCATCCGGACAAGATCGCCGACCAGATTTCGGACGCGGTCCTCGATGCCATCATCGCCCAGGACAAATACGCCCGCGTGGCCTGCGAAACCCTGGTCAAGACCGGTGTCGCCATCATCGCTGGCGAAGTCACCACCTCGGCCTGGGTCGATCTTGAAGACCTGGTGCGCAAGGTCATCATCGACATCGGCTACAACAGCTCCGACGTCGGCTTCGACGGCGCCACCTGCGCCGTGATGAACATCATCGGCAAGCAGTCGGTGGACATCGCCCAGGGCGTCGACCGCTCCAAGCCGGAAGACCAGGGTGCCGGCGACCAAGGCCTGATGTTCGGTTATGCCAGCAACGAAACCGAAGTGCTGATGCCAGCACCGATCTGCTTCTCGCACCGTCTGGTCGAGCGCCAGGCCGAAGCACGCAAGTCCGGCCTGCTGCCATGGCTGCGCCCGGACGCCAAGTCGCAGGTCACCTGCCGCTACGAAAACGGCAAGGTAGTCGGCATCGACGCCGTAGTGCTGTCGACCCAACACAACCCTGAGGTTTCGCAGAAAGACCTGCAGGAAGCCGTGATGGAGCTGATCGTCAAGCACACGCTGCCTGCCGAACTGCTGCACAAGGGCACCCAGTACCACATCAACCCGACCGGCAACTTCATTATCGGTGGCCCGGTGGGTGACTGCGGCCTGACCGGCCGCAAGATCATCGTCGACTCCTACGGCGGCATGGCCCGCCACGGTGGTGGCGCGTTCTCCGGCAAAGACCCGTCCAAGGTCGACCGTTCCGCTGCCTACGCCGGCCGCTACGTAGCCAAGAACATCGTCGCCGCCGGTTTGGCCGAGCGTTGCGAGATTCAGGTGTCGTACGCCATCGGCGTGGCCCAGCCGACCTCCATCTCGATCAACACCTTCGGCACCGGCAAGGTCTCCGACGACAAGATCATCCAGCTGGTGCGTGAGTGCTTCGACCTGCGTCCATACGCCATCACCACCATGCTCGACCTGCTGCACCCGATGTACCAGGAAACCGCTGCCTACGGCCACTTCGGCCGTACTCCGCAGCAGAAGACTGTCGGCGACGACACCTTCACCACCTTCACCTGGGAGCGCACCGACCGCGCCCAGTCGCTGCGTGACGCTGCCGGTCTGTAAGCCTCCTACAGCGCCAGACGAAAGCCCCTGCCGAGCAATCGGCAGGGGCTTTTTTATATTGCGCGCAGCAATCTGACCCCAAATGCTGGATTAAATCCTGAATGGGGTCGAGCGCTGCTTTTCAACGCTGAGCGAGAAATACGACAAGCGACAGGCACATGCAAGTATCAAAGATCAGGGAGACGTGTTGGCGAGACGAGCCTTATAAGTGTGCGTAGCGGCACCTGATAAAAATGCTAGTTGTGGTAAATTTTTTCGGTGCGTAGAGTCAAAAAGCTTCTGCAGTTCTTCTACTTCTGGAGGTTGCCATGAACAAACACGAGCTGATTTTGCCTAATGAATGGCTGGTACATGCTGTCGAAATTAACCTTTTAGCTTACGACTCCTCCCGGGAGGGCTATCAAGATCTTCTGTTCCTTTTCGCAACCGACAAAGATGGCACAGCACATGAATTCACCGTGACGGCGCCAGCGATGCGGTACGTGGCAATGGAGGCATACAATGCTCTTAAAACCGGCTCGGTAGATGAAGTCGTGTTACGCATTACGGATATCGATAACCATCTGTACGCGCTATATATCTGATAGTTAAAGTTTTGCAGATCGCGCCCTAGAATGTGGCGTAACAGAACCAGCCAAATGTACCCTGCGGACGAAAGACGATGGTCATCGTGGTCCTTGGCTAATATTGAGCTTGCGGCCTTAAACTTAACGGAGAAAACCACGATGACCAAGCCCACTATCGCATTGAATGAGTGGGTTTTATAAAGCGGCAGACGCTGGCCTTTCTCACGCATTGACGTGGTCGTCGAAAACAACTTCCACCACTTCACCTGTATCACTCAGTCACGCCCAAATAAAATATGGGCGTATGTTTTGAAAATTGGGTGGCTGCCAGGAGTTCGCCACAGCAGCCCCAGCGCCTGTGAGATCGAGCGCCACCTCAATCCTCAAGACAGCCCCTCGGACATATCACCTGACAACCTCGCACTTCACCCACCGCACTACCTGCCTACGCTGAGGACTCACCCCGCCAAGCAAGGATGCTGGCCATGCCGCTGATGCTGTTACTAACTCTGCTGCTGTTGCTAAACGCCCCCCAGGCCTGGGCCACCTCATGCCCCGACTGGAGCCCGCAACAGGCCAAGGCCGAAGTTGCGCAACTGCGCGCCACGCTTGCCCGATGGGACGAGCACTACCATCGCCAGGGCATAGCCCTGGTGGCCGACGAACTGTACGACCAGAGCCGCGAGCGCCTGAACCACCTGCAGCAGTGCTTCGCGGTTGGCACCAGCCCCTCCCCCCTGGCCAGTGCTCGCGGCCCGGTCCCCCACCCCGTGCCGCATACCGGCGTCGACAAGCTGGCAGACCGCCAGGCCGTGGCGCGATGGATGGCCGGCAAGACCGGCGTGTGGGTACAACCCAAGGTCGACGGCGTAGCCGTTTCCCTCACCTACCAACAGGGCCGATTGGTGCAGTTGACCAGCCGGGGGGACGGTGTACACGGCCATGACTGGAGCCGACACATCAAACAGCTCGGCGCTGTCACCCGGCAGTTGCCTGAGGCGGTCGACCTGCACTTGCAAGGTGAGCTGTATCTGCGCCTGAACGATCATGTACAAGCCAAGGCCGGCAGTGCCAACGCCCGGGGTACCGTGGCAGGGCTGCTCGCACGCAAGCAACTGACTGGCGAACAAGGCAACGCTATCGGCCTGTTCGTGTGGGGCTGGCCGCACGGCCCCGAGCAACAGGCCGAACGCCTCGCCCAACTGGCACGGCTGGGGTTTCCGGACAGCCAGCTTTACAGCATCGCCATCGACACGCTGGAGGATGCAGCACACTGGCGCGAGCACTGGTATCGCTCTGCTCTGCCCTTCGCCACCGACGGTGTGATCCTGCGCCAGGGCAGCCGGCCGCCTGCCGAGCGCTGGCAGGCCAAGGCGCCCTACTGGATCGGGGCCTGGAAGTATCCCTATGCACAAGCCTTGGCCGAAGTACGCGACGTGCGCTTTCGGGTCGGCCGCACTGGCAGGGTCACGCCCGTTCTTCACGTGCAACCCGTTACCCTCGATGACCGGCGCATTACCCAAGTCAGCCTTGGGTCTCTGGCGCGCTGGCAACGCCTGGATATTCGCCCCGGCGATCAGGTGGCCATCAGCCTTGCCGGGCTGACCATTCCGCGGCTCGAACACGTCGTGCACCGCGCTGTAGAGCGCCAACCGATAACCGCGCCTGCACCCGACCAGCATCATGCCCACAGCTGCTGGCAGACCAGCGAAGGCTGTGAAGAGCAATTCATTGCCCGGCTTACCTGGCTTGGCGGAAAACAAGGCCTGGCCTTGCCGCGCACCGGGCCCGGCACGTGGCGTCGGCTGGTCGAAGCTGGCCTGGTAACGTCCATGACCGATTGGCTGCAACTCGATGCCGAGCGCCTGCAGCAGGCCCCCGGCATCAGCAGACTCACTGCGGCACACCTGCTGGGCAGTTTCGACGAAGCCCGCTCACGCCCCTTCGATCAATGGCTGCGGGCCCTTGGCGTGCCCATTGGCAAGCATTTGCCACTGACTGGCGACTGGGAGGCGCTGGCTTCACGCAGCGCCAGGCAATGGCAAACTGTGCCCGGCATTGGCGCAAAACGCTCGCGCCAACTTGTGGAATTTTTCGCGGCCTCTGAGGTGCAAGCCATCGCCGCACAGTTGGCCGAAACCGGCATAGAAGGTTTCCGGCCCCCACCCCAGCGCATTGAGCAATGATTTTTTACCAAATAGTGCGTAGGAAAAACCTGAGACTCGAGCAGAAAACTTCACCAAGGGTTTCTAAATGGGCAAAACCAAGGCAGGATTTCCCCCAACTTTTGCTGCCCCGCCCCGTTCAGGAGGCTTTTCATGAAACGCATTTCGACTCTTTTCCTGCTCGCATCACTGGGCTTGGCTGCAGGTGCCGTGCAAGCCGCCCAGCCAGACCCAGGCCTGACCGGCTGCGCCGCCAAGCGCAGCGCCATCGAGAACCAGCTGAAAATTGCCCGTGACCACGGCAACAGCGGCCAGGTTGCAGGACTGGAAGAAGCTCTGCGCGGTGTGGACAACTGCACCGACGCCAGCCTGCGCAAGGAACGTGAGCAAAAGGTGCTCGACGCACGCCATGAAGTGGCGCAGCGCGAGAAAGACTTGAAAAAGGCCGAGAAGAAGGGCGACGCCGAGAAGATCAACAAGCGCAAGGACAAGCTTGCCGAATCGCGTAAAGAGCTGCAGGAAGCGGTAGACGATCTCGACCGTTAAGGCATCTGGCCAGCAAGCCTGGTCTTTGTGGGAGCGGCCTTATGTCGCGATAGGGCCGCGCAGCGGCTCCAGCTATGCACGCATTTTTGCTGAAATCCTGGGGCCGCTGAGCGGCCCTATCGCGACACAAGGCCGCTCCCACAGGAATTTGTACAAGCCCCGAAGGTTTGCGCGAACAGCACAGCCATTCAATGATTACGAAATTCGCTATGACAGGCCTTGCATGCAGACTCGACCTTGTCCATCGGTACCTTCAGTTGCGCAGCATCCAGTGGCTGTTTGCGGGAAACATCGACCAATTCGCCGGTGACGCCTTCCAGCTGCCGGGCCAGGTCGTGAAAACGCGCCTGGCGCTCCCACACTTCGGCGCGGGCGGCGCTGTCACCACCATCGCGCACCTGTGGAAAATGCTGCCACGGCTGATGCGACAGGCTGTCCAGCTTCAGCGCACCGTCGGCAAACTTCAGCCCGTCGAACGGCAACCGGCCACGCAGCATGCCGCCCAGGTCTTCGCTGGTCCTGAGCATGTCCTTGAAGATCACCTTGCGCTTGCCCAGCGGCGAGTTCGGGTCGACCCGGTCGCAACCACTCAGGGCAGCGCCAAAGGCCAGTGCTGCCAGCATAACAACGGTCAATCGCTTCAACATCACACTCACTTCGGCCTGCGCAAATGGGCGGCCAGTATCGCTGCCCCAGGGCCAAAGACCAATAGCCATACAAATAACAGGGGTGAATGTTCATTTTCACCCATGACAGGAATGCACACATGAAACCTGCCCTGCGCCACCTGGCCTGGACATTGCCGGTGCTGGCCCTGCTGGCCGGCTGCAATGGCGGCGAGAACGCCAAGCCCGAGCCCCACGCCATCGCTACCTACGCCCCGGCTACCTGGAAAGACCTGCCCGCAGTCAGCGACGAAGACCTGCTGGCCGGTTTCTACGCCTGGCGCAGCGGCTGTGAGAAGCTCAAGCGCGATCCGGTTTGGGCCGCCACCTGCGAAGCCGCCGGCAGCGCTACTGCCAGCGCAGCCCAGGTACGTAGCTTCCTGGAGCAGAACCTGGAGGTGTACGGCCTTCGTTCCGCCGAGAACAACGCCAACGGCCTGATTACCGGCTATTACGAGCCGGTCTACCCAGGCAGCCTGAGCCAATCGGCAACCAACCATGTGGCGGTATACGGCATCCCTGATGACATGATCGTGGTCGACCTGGCCAGCGTGTACCCCGAACTGAAGGGTAAACGCCTACGTGGCCGTCTTGACGGTCGGGTGCTCAAACCATACGACACTGCCGAAGTCATCAACCGTGACGGCGTGAAGGCCCCGGTGCTGGCCTGGCTGACCGACCCCATGGACCTGCAATTCCTGCAGATCCAGGGTTCTGGCCGGGTACAACTGGAAGACGGGCGTCAGCTGCGCCTGGGCTACGCCGACCAGAACGGCCACCCCTACCGGCCGATTGGCCGCTGGCTGGTGGAACAGGGCCAGTTGAAAAAAGAAGAAGTGAGCATGGGCGCCATTCATGCCTGGGCCCAGGCCAACCCGCAGCGCGTACCAGAACTGCTGGCCAGCAACCCAAGCTACGTCTTCTTCAGCACCCGCCCGGACAGCAACGAAGGCCCGCGCGGCTCACTTAACGTACCGCTGACAGCGGGCTACAGCGTGGCCATCGACCGCAAGGTGATTCCGCTGGGCAGCCTGTTGTGGCTTTCCACCACTCGCCCGGACGGCTCGCCAGTGGTGCGCCCGGTGGGTGCGCAGGACACTGGTGGGGCGATTGCGGGTGAAGTGCGTGCCGACCTGTTCTGGGGCACCGGGCCAGAAGCCGGCGAGCTGGCCGGGAACATGAAGCAGCAAGGGCAGATCTGGATGCTGTGGCCCAAGGGCCAACCACTGCCTGAGGTGCCAAAGGTACCTTGATCGTTGTGGCCTTCTTCGCGGGAGCTGCCCGCGAAGAAGGCCACCGGGTTTCAGATGGAAACCACGAAGAACGACACAATCAGTGCCAAACCGGCAAACCACACCAGCGACCGCAAGGCCGCCCAATCGGCCAAGTAGCAGATGATGTAAAGCAAGCGGCTGGTGATGTACATCACCCCCAGCACATCCTGCGTCACCTGCTCGGCATTGCCGACGATATCCGCCACCAGCACCGCAGCCGCAAACGCCGGGAATGCCTCGTAGCCATTCTGCTGCGCCGCATGGGCCCGCCGTGGCAAGCCCGACAAGGTATCTAGGAAGGCTCGCGGGTCGTGATTGTCCTTGAGACCGAACCGGCCGCTAGCCACCTTGGCGATCAAGGCACACAGCGGGTTCAGCAGCAGCGCGATCAGGATGCACCACAGGGCAACGGTCATGCTCAGACTCCTTGTTCGATAATGGGTTAGAGCTTCATCACCAGCATGCCTGCCAGGACCAGCCCGCAAGCTAGGAGTCTCGGCCCGCCAAAAGGTTCTTTGAGGTAGCGCATACCCAGCAGCACCACCAGAATCACGCTCAACTCCCGCAATGCGGCCGCCTCGGCCACTGACCCCAGGTGCATGGCCCACAGCACCAGGGCATAGCTGAACAATACGCAGAACCCTACCGCCAACCCGAGGCGCCATTGAGTTCGCCAGAACAGTACGAATGGCGCCCGCCGCGCTACCCCCGCCAACAACGGGAATTGCCAGGCGCTGAGCAGGGTCAGCCATACCAGGTAATCCCACGGTTTTCCCCACAGGCGGACGGCCTGGCCGTCGAACCAGGTGTAGCAGCCGATGCACAGGCCGATCAGGGCCACCACCGGCAGCATCGACCAGGGCAGCCGGTCACCGCCACCGCCCTGCCACAACAGGCAGGCCATACCACACGGGATCAGCAGGATGCCGATGATCTGCTGCTGGCTAAGCGATTCCCCGGCAAAGGCCAGGGTCAGCCCCAGCACCACCAGCGGTGACAGCCCGCGCATCAGAGGATAGACCAGACCCAGATCGCCCACGCGATAGGCCTGGATCAGCAAATAGCGGTACAACTGCTCAGCCAGTGCCGAAGCTACCAACCAAGGCCAGATTTCAGCAGGCGGAACATCCACGAAAGGCACCGCTAGCACAGCGAAGGCCAGCGCTACTGTGTCCATGCTGGCAATGACCAGCAAGCGCTCGCCGCTGAATTTGATCAATGTATTCCAGGTCGCATGCAGCAGGGCGGCAACCAGCACCAGAGATGTTGCCAACACGCCTTCTTATCCTTGTGAGGGTTTCAAAGGTTGAATATATAGCGTTCCCAAGCGTTGCTGCGCGCCTCTTGTTTGGGAACGTTTCAGCGGAAATCGGTCAAACCCTGTGCCCCGAACCCCGTGCCAGGTCATCAAAGAACTGCCCGAGTCACTCGGGTAACGACTTGGAAGCCACTGTTACAGGATTCGGGATGCTTGAATTAGTTGCCGCGTTTATCTGCCTCACCACACTTCTCACCTATGTGAACTACCGATTCATCGGCCTACCCCCCGCCATCGGCGTAATGGTCACGGCGCTGCTGTTTTCCCTGATGCTACAAGGCTTGAGCCTTATCGGCTTCCCTGGCCTGGAAGAACGCGTCGAAGGGCTGATGAACCAGATCGACTTCAACGACCTGCTGATGCACTGGATGCTGGCGTTCCTGCTGTTTGCCGGCGCCCTGCACGTGAACCTCAGCGACCTGCGCAGCTACCGCTGGCCCATCGGCCTGCTGGCCACCTTGGGCGTGCTGATCGCCACCGTGGTCATCGGCTACCTGTCGCATTGGGTGTTTGCCATGTTCGGCTGGCAGGTGCCTCTGATCTACTGCCTGCTGTTCGGTGCGCTGATCTCACCGACCGACCCGATTGCGGTGCTTGGCGCCCTGCGTACCGCCAATGCGTCCAAGCCGCTTAAAACCACCATCGTCGGCGAGTCACTGTTCAACGACGGCACGGCAGTCGTGGTTTTCACCGTGTTGCTGGGCATCATCCAGCTGGGTGAAACGCCGAGCATGGCCGACACCGCCCTCCTGTTCGCCCGCGAGGCCATTGGCGGCGTGGTGTTCGGTGGCCTGATCGGCTACGCCACCTACCGCATGATCAAGAGCGTCGAGCAGTACCAGGTGGAGGTCATGCTGACCCTGGCGTTGGTCATCGGCGGCTCGGCAATGTGCTACGAGCTGCATGTTTCGGCGCCGATCGCCATGGTGGTGGCGGGTCTGATCATTGGTAACCTGGGGCGCAACCTGGCGATGAATGACATGACCCGACGCTACATGGACGGCTTCTGGGAGCTGATCGATGACATGCTCAATGCCCTGCTGTTCGCACTGATTGGGCTGGAACTGTTGCTGCTGCCGTTCAACTGGATGCACCTGGCGGCCGGTGGCGTTCTGGCGTTGGCGGTGCTGCTGTCGCGGTTGCTGACCGTGGCCCCGGCAATCGTGCTGCTGCGGCGCTGGCGCCCGGTGCCCAAAGGGACGGTGCGGGTGCTGACCTGGGGTGGCCTGCGTGGTGGCGTGTCGGTGGCACTGGCGCTGTCGCTCCCGCTGGGCGAAGAGCGAGACCTGCTGCTGTCGATCACCTACATCGTGGTGTTGTCGTCGATTCTGGTGCAGGGGTTGAGCATTGGCCGAGTGGTGCGCAAGGTCAGCGCCCAGCCTTGAGAATGTCGGGGGCTGCTCTGCAGCAGCCCCAGAAAATCACTCTACAGCAGAATCCGGGAACTGGTCCTGCACATACTTGATCTCGGTACGCCCATGGGCCGCCGGCAAGCCATCCTCACCCAGGTTGACGAACACCATCTTGTCGACGGTCAGGATGCTCTTGCGGGTGATTTTGTTACGCACTTCGCACTTGAGGGTGATCGAGGTACGGCCGAACTCGGTGGCGGTGATGCCCAGCTCGATGATGTCGCCCTGGCGGGAAGCACTGACGAAGTTGATTTCCGACATGTACTTGGTCACCACGCGCTGGTTGCCCAGTTGGACGATGGCATAGATCGCCGCTTCTTCGTCAATCCAGCGCAACAGGCTGCCACCGAACAGGGTGCCGTTGGGGTTGAGGTCTTCGGGTTTAACCCACTTGCGGGTGTGAAAGTTCATCTGTACTCCTGACCTGCTTGGCTAACGTGTAGCAATGATGGCAGAGCGGCCGCCATCGCTCCATTGAACATCGACTATCGTCGCGATTAATCGACAGAAAACCTTGGGCAAGCCGGCAGGCACGGCTATAATCTCCGCCGTTTTACATGGTTGCCCACCGCGGAGCCATGCCCGCCACCTGTCCGAGGGGCGCTGCAGCAGGCTAGGCCTGTCAGGCTCGGATGGGGCGTTGCTCGCTCTTGCGGGCGCTTAACGCACAACGGCGCCCATTCGCACACTACGAATGGAGGCTCTCATGAGCGCTGCAAACATGCCTGCTGGTTTTACCGATTACAAAGTCGCCGACATCTCCCTGGCCGCCTGGGGTCGTCGCGAAACCATCATCGCCGAATCGGAAATGCCTGCACTGATGGGCCTGCGTCGCAAGTACCTGGCCGAGCAACCGCTCAAGGGTGCGAAGATCCTGGGCTGCATTCACATGACCATCCAGACTGCCGTGCTGATCGAAACCCTGGTTGCCCTGGGTGCCGAAGTGCGCTGGTCGTCCTGCAACATCTTCTCCACTCAGGACCAGGCCGCTGCCTCCATCGCCGCAGCCGGTATCCCGGTGTTCGCCTGGAAAGGTGAAACTGAAGAAGAGTACGAGTGGTGCCTGGAGCAAACCATCCTGAAAGATGGCCAGCCATGGGACGCCAACATGATCCTCGACGACGGTGGCGACCTGACCGAACTGCTGCACAAGAAGTACCCACAGGTACTGGACCGCGTGCACGGCGTGACCGAAGAGACCACCACCGGCGTGCACCGCCTGCTGGACATGCTGGCCAAGGGCGAGCTGAAAGTCCCGGCAATCAACGTTAACGACTCGGTCACCAAGAGCAAGAACGACAACAAGTACGGCTGCCGTCACAGCCTGAACGACGCCATCAAGCGTGGTACCGACCACCTGCTGTCGGGCAAGCAAGCCCTGGTGATCGGCTACGGTGACGTGGGCAAGGGCTCGGCCCAGTCCCTGCGCCAGGAAGGCATGATCGTCAAGGTCACCGAAGTTGACCCGATCTGCGCCATGCAGGCCTGCATGGATGGCTTCGAGCTGGTTTCGCCGTTCATCGACGGCATCAACGACGGTACCGAAGCCAGCATCGACAAGGCCCTGCTGGGCAAGATCGACCTGATCGTGACCACCACCGGCAACGTCAACGTCTGCGATGCCAACATGCTCAAGGCCCTGAAGAAGCGTGCCGTTGTGTGCAACATCGGCCACTTCGACAACGAGATCGACACCGCCTTCATGCGCAAGAACTGGGCCTGGGAAGAGGTCAAGCCGCAGGTGCACAAGATCCACCGTACCGGCGCTGGCAGCTTCGACCCGCAGAACGACGACTACCTGATCCTGCTTGCCGAAGGTCGCCTGGTCAACCTGGGTAACGCCACTGGCCACCCAAGCCGCATCATGGACGGCTCGTTCGCCAACCAGGTCCTGGCACAGATCTTCCTGTTCGAACAGAAGTTCGCTGACCTGTCGGCCGAGAAGAAAGCCGAGCGCCTGACTGTTGAAGTGCTGCCGAAGAAGCTCGACGAAGAAGTGGCCCTGGAAATGGTCCGCGGCTTCGGCGGCGTGGTCACCCAACTGACCAAGCAGCAAGCTGACTACATCGGCGTGACCGTCGAAGGCCCGTTCAAGCCGCACGCCTACCGCTACTAAGCGGCAAGCTTGAAGCTGCAAGCGGCGAGCAAAGGCAGACCGTGCCGTTGCCACTTGCAGCTCTGTAATTACAGATCTTGAACGACGCCCAAGCCAGACCGGCCATCACCGATCTGGCTTTTACTTGCAGCTTGCCGCTAGACGCTTGTTGCCAGAGGAACGCCTGATGTCACAAGAACGCCGCTACAGTTTCGAGTTCTTCCCGACCAAGACCGACGCCGGTCACGAAAAGCTGATGGGCGTAGCCCGCCAGCTGGCCGCCTGCAACCCGGATTTCTTCTCCTGCACCTACGGTGCCGGTGGTTCTACCCGCGACCGCACGCTGAACACTGTGCTGCAGCTGGAAAACGAAGTGAAGGTACCTGCCGCACCGCACCTGTCGTGCGTGGGCGACACCAAGGCCGAACTGCGCGCCCTGCTGGCCGAGTACAAGGCTGCCGGCATCAAGCGCATCGTTGCCCTGCGTGGTGACCTGCCGTCGGGCATGGGCATGGCCAGTGGCGAACTGCGCTACGCCAGCGACCTGGTGGAGTTCATCCGTCAGGAAACCGCTGACCACTTCCACCTGGAAGTGGCCGCCTATCCGGAAATGCACCCACAGGCGCGCAATTTCGAAGCCGACCTGGGTAATTTCGTGCACAAGGTCAAGGCCGGTGCCGACAGCGCCATCACCCAGTATTTCTTCAATGCCGATAGCTACTTCTACTTTGTAGAGCGCGCGCAGAAGCTGGGCGTAGACATCCCGGTGGTACCCGGCATCATGCCGATCACCAACTACAGCAAGCTGGCACGCTTCTCCGACGCTTGCGGCGCCGAGATCCCGCGCTGGATCCGCAAGCAACTGGAAGCCTATGGCGACGACACTGCCAGCATCCAGGCCTTCGGCGAAGAAGTGATCACCCGCATGTGCGAACAGCTGCTGCAAGGCGGCGCACCGGGCCTGCACTTCTATACCTTGAACCAGGCCGAAGCGAGCCTGGCGCTGTGGAACAACCTGAAGCTGCCGCGCTGAAATCTTTTGGTAAAGTCTGCTTAAGAAATGATTAAGGCTTTGGTCATAGACTAAAGCCTTATTTATTTCCGGGTTACACAGGTCTTACCTGCCATGCAGCATTCCCAGCCATCGCGCCCCCAGCTTGTCTACCTGGCTTTTGGCCCGGCAACCTACCATCAGGAAGCCTGTTTCAGCATCGTCAGCGCCCTCGCCCAGCTGGGCCCGGCAGCGCACGACGCCATGGACATCCAGGTCTACACCGACAACCCGCAGCCATATGCAGGGCTACCCGTTAACCTCCACGTGCTGGATGAGGCCACACGCCAGGCCTGGAATGCCCCTCACGGCTACCACTTTCGCAGCAAGCATGTGCTTTTGCGCCAAGTGCTGCAGCAACACCCGCTGGCCGTGCTGATCGACACCGATACCTTCTTCCGCAAATCGCCGCTGCAATTGTTCGCCCGGGTGGCGCCCGGCAAGCTTTTGTGTAACGCCATCGGCCCACGCTACGGGGCGAACCAGAAGTGCCTGCTGTACAAGAACCTGCTGACCATCCTCCAGTCCCGAGACCTGGCCGACGGCCAGATGCCACTGGTCAACTCAGGGGTGATCGGCCTCACTGCCGATGACGCCAGCACCCTGGACCGCTCCATCGCCATGATGGATGAGTTCTACCCCTTGGCCCGGGAGGCCTATACCCTCGAAGAGTTCTGCCTGGCGGTAGCGGCCTATCGCAAGCTGGAGCTGGCCGGATGCACCGACGTCATTCACCACTACTGGAGCCGCAAGGCGCAGTTTCGCGCCAAGATCCAGGCCTGGCTGCGCAAGCACGGCCACGACCCGCTAAGCCAGGCCGCGCTGGCCGACGTGGCCCTGGTCAACGACCAGTTACCGCGGCCACCGGCCCTGCATCGGCTGGGCTACAAGGCACTGAGCCTGACCCTGCCCAGCCAGGAACGCCAGTTCGCCCGCGAACTGCTGTATGGCTGCTATCCCTACCCCAACGAGTTCGACCGTGCCTGTGCACCGGCCTGGTGGGACAAGGCCCTGGAGAACCTCAATGCCCGCCATGGGCGCATGGAGCCCGAGCGGCTTCGCCAGTGTCTGCGTCATCCGGGGTTGCGGCTGTCGCTGGGCGAGCGACGCAAGGATATCGAGGCCCATCTGCTGCGAACCTCCCAGGGCTGAGGTGCTCGCAAGCCCCATTGCCTTGCGCGACCCCACATCGATCGCGCATGTCTTTACCATGCCCCGGCCGAACGCGTAATCTCCGGCCATGTCCCACATCGCCCGGTTGTTCTGGATCCTGCTGCTCGTTTGCCTGAGCCCGTTGGCTCTGGGCGAACGCTTGCGCCTGGTATCCGATGACTGGGCCCCATATGTGTATCAGCACGACGGCCAGCCGCGCGGTATCGACTACGAAGTCACCAATCAGGTGTTCGCGCGCCTGGGGGTCGAGGTGGAGTGGCAGTTCCTGCCGTGGAAGCGCTGCCTGGTAATGATCGAGCAAGGCCTGGCCGATGGCATTCTCGATATCTTCCAGACCGAATCGCGCCAACCGTATCTCATATACGCGCAAGAGCCCATGTCGGAGGTCGAGTTCGTCCTGTTCCAGGCCAGCGCACGTCGCCATGCCGTTACCCACCTGCAAGACCTCGCCGGCCTCACGGTCGGCACATCGCCGGGCTACGCCTATGGCGATGCGTTCAATGGGGCCAAGTACTTCACGCGCGAAGCCGCCCCCACCCACGAAGCCAACTTGGGCAAGCTGGTGCTGGGCCGTATCGACCTGGCCATCACCGACCGCAGGGTCGGGCGGTATCTGCTGCACCAACTGGGCATGCAACGGCAAGTCGAAGAGCTGCCACTGGTCATCAGCCGCCAGACACAATACCTGGGCCTGGTGCGTAAACCCGGGCGCGAGGAACTGGCCGTGGCCTTTGCCGAAGAGTTGCGGCGCTTCAAGCAGGAACCGGCCTATGCGGCAATCAGCAACCACTACATAGGCGACATTGGAAACATTCTCAACGCCGTTGAGCAGCAGGAAAGCAGCACAGCGCGATAGCTCTGTTATACTCGGGCCTTCCCGCCCGGCTCACGCCCGGACGCTCGGCCTCGCAACAGGCATCCCGATCGGCACCGACGCCCCTTCGCGTCCAGCCTCCGTTTCCCGGATGTGCAGTGAAAGCCCAGCTGGACCGGACGCGATCGCATCCCACCGATGCCCGTCGCGCCAGGCAGAACATCCCAAACGGGCCCAGCCCAAACGAGAACAGGATCGCCCATGTCCTTTGCTTCCCTCGGTCTCTCCGAGGCTCTTGTCCGCGCTATCGAGGCTGCGGGCTATACCCAGCCGACCCCCGTGCAACAGCGGGCAATTCCCGCCGTGTTGCAAGGCCGCGACCTTATGGTGGCCGCCCAGACGGGTACTGGTAAAACCGGTGGCTTCGCCCTGCCGATTCTCGAGCGCCTGTTCCCGGCCGGCCACCCTGACAAGTCGCAGCGCCATGGCCCGCGCCAGCCCCGCGTACTGGTCCTGACCCCGACCCGCGAACTGGCCGCCCAGGTGCATGACAGCTTCAAGGTGTATGCACGGGACCTGCCGCTGGTCAGCGCCTGCATCTTCGGCGGTGTCGGCATGAACCCGCAGATCCAGGCCATTGCCAAGGGTGTCGATGTACTGGTCGCCTGCCCGGGCCGCCTGCTCGACCTGGCCGGTCAGGGCAAGGTCGACCTGGCCCACGTTGAAATCCTCGTGCTCGACGAAGCCGACCGCATGCTCGACATGGGCTTCATCCACGACGTCAAGAAGGTACTTGCCCGTTTGCCGGCCAAACGCCAGAACCTGCTGTTCTCGGCCACCTTCTCCAAGGACATCACCGACCTTGCCGACAAGCTCCTGCACAACCCGGAGCGTATCGAGGTCACCCCGCCGAACACCACCGTCGAGCGTATCGAGCAGCGCGTCTACCGCCTGCCGGCCAGCCACAAGCGCGCGCTGCTGGCACACCTGATCACCCTGGGCGCCTGGGAACAGGTGCTGGTGTTCACCCGTACCAAGCACGGTGCCAACCGCCTGGCCGAATACCTGGAAAAGCACGGCCTGACCGCCGCCGCCATCCACGGCAACAAAAGCCAGAACGCCCGCACCAAGGCCCTTGCCGACTTCAAGGCGAACAGCGTCCGCGTGCTGGTTGCCACCGACATCGCTGCCCGCGGCCTGGACATCGATCAGCTGCCACACGTGGTCAACTTCGAGTTACCGAATGTCGAAGAAGACTACGTACACCGTATTGGCCGTACTGGCCGTGCCGGTCGTTCGGGCGAGGCCATTTCCATGGTCGCGCCGGATGAAGAAAAGCTGCTCAAAAGCATCGAGCGGGTCACCAAGCAGCGCATCCCGGATGGCGACCTGATGGGCTTCGACGCCAGCCAGGTTGAAGCCGAAAAGCCCGAAGTACGCGAGCGCCCGCAGAATAACGGCCGCGGTGGCCGTAACCAGCAGGCCCGTGGCGAAGGCGGCAAAGACGCCAACGGCGGCCGCAAGGACAAGGGCAAGGATAAAGGCAAGGCCAAGCAGCAGGCTGCTGAAAAGCCGGCCGACAAGGAAAAGAGCGGCGACAAGCAACAGCAGCCGCGCAAGCCGCGTGACAAGAAACCGCGCCAGCAGCAGGCCGGCAGTGGCAATGTGCCGAAAGCACCGGCTGACCGTGACCCGGAAGAGTTCCTGGACGACGAGATCGACAACTTCGGTAACCGTGCCGACTATGTCAGCCCGTACCAAGGCAAGAACCAAGGCCGTAACCGCCGCCCAGGGGGTGGTGCCGGCCAAGCTCAAGGCCAAGGTAGTGGCCAGCGCAGCAACGGCGGTGGTCAGGGCCAGGCCCGCAACGGCGGCCAGCAGCGCAGCGGTGGTAGCAGCGGTGAAAAACGCCCGCCTCGCGCCAATAACGGTGGTGGTGCCCGTCGTGATGGCGGCGCTGGCCGTGGTCGCCCGGCACGTGATGACGCTGCCCGGCCAGAGCCGGCGGTGCGCAACCCGCGCCAGCCGGAAAAACAGCCGGTTATCATCCGCAAGGAATCCAAGCTCGACCGTTACCCGACGCCAGAACAGCTGGACGACCTGCCAAGCCGCCCGCGCGGTGAGCGCCCGGCACTGCTGACCCGCAAGGGCTCATAGAAGTAAAGGGGGCCGCTTTGCGGCCCTTTCACTAAAAAGGCCGCCCCCACAGGTATTGCGCAGTTTTCACGTACTGCGTCATACCTGTGGGGGCGGCCTTTTTAGCGAAAGGGCTGCACAGCAGCCCCTCGGTATTTCAGCTACCGCAGATTACTTCTGCTTCACACCTTCAACACTGATATCCAGGTCCAGGGTTTGCGAAGTCGGGCCTGGGCCCTTGATGCCGAAGTCGTTCAGGTTAAGCGTGGTGGCGGCATTGAAGCCGGCGCGCTCGCCACCCCATGGGTCCTTGCCTTCACCGTTGAAGGTAGCCTTGAAGGTGACAGGTTTGGTCACGCCGTGCAGGGTCAGGTCGCCGGTCACGTCGGCAGTCTTTTCGCCAGTCGATTTGACGCTGGTGGAAACGAACTTGGCTTCCGGGTACTTCTTGACGTCGAGGAAGTCAGCGCTGGCAATGTGCTTGTCGCGCTCGGCATGGTTCGACCACAGGCTGGCGGTTTTCAGGTCGACATTGATCTTGCTGGCTTCAGGCTTGGCGCTGTCCCAAGTGAAGTTGCCATCGAAGTCCTTGAAGGTACCGTGGATGAAGCTGTAGCCCAGGTGGCTGATTTTCCAATCAACGAACGCGTGCTGCCCTTCCTTGTCGATCTTGTACTCGGCAGCCATGGCCTGGCCAGCGGAGAGCAGAGCGGTACCGAGCGCCAGAGCGGCAAAAGTCTTTTTCAACATCCTGTTCATTCCTATGCAATTGAGGTTGAGAGTCAAGCTTTGCGGCCCAGCATGCGGCTCAGGGTCGCGTCACGGTCGATGAAATGGTGCTTGAGCGCGGCCAGGGCATGCAACACGGCAAAAATCACCAAGCCCCAGGCCAGCCAGAGATGTATCACGCCAGCCACATCTGCCTGGTCGGGCAGGTCACTGATCAAGGCCGGTACTTCGAACAGGCCGAACACCGGGATACCGACGCCATCAGCGGTGGAAATGAGGTAACCGGCGCCCATCACTGCAAACAGCCCAAGGTAAAGTGCCAGATGGCCCAGTTTGGCCGCGGTGCGGGTGAACGCACCGTGGGTGGCCGGTGCCGGTGGTGGCGGGCTGACGAAGCGCCAGAGCACCCGCAGGAGCATCACCGCCAACAGCACCAGGCCGATGCTCTTGTGCAGGTCCGGGCCGGATTTGCGCCACGGGCTGTAGTAGTCAAGGCCGACCATCCACAGGCCCAAGCCGAACAAACCGAAAACCGCCAGCGCCACGCCCCAGTGCAGGACGATACTGACCACGCCGTAGCGAGAAGGTGAATTGCGCAGTTGCATGTTGGCGTGTTTCCCCGTGAAAGCTGTGCACAGACTATCGCGTAACGTATCGAATAAAAGCGGAAAAAATTGCTTTGGATTATCGAGAAATCCGATATTTATTGTGTAAGCGTCCCATTAAGGAAACATTAACGATAGACGCAGGGTTCAGGGTTGCCAGTGCCGGCCCATGGCCGGCGCTGGCAATGATTCAACCGGCCTTGGCCTGGGTATTGGCCACGGTTTTTTTCGCCGGCTCAGACTTGGCAGTAGCCTTCTTGCTCTCGGCAGGTTTTTGCGCTGGCTTGTGCGCCGGCGCATGCTTGGCCGGCGCAGCCTTGGTCGCAGCTGGCTTGGCTGCCGCTTCCTTCAGGACTGGCGCAGGTGCAGCTTGCGGCGCAGGCGCTGGAGCAGGCGCAACTGCTGGTGCCACTTCATCAGCCTTGGCAATCGGCTCGGCCTTTACCTCGGGCTTGTCCGCCCCACCGAACAGACGCTTGAAGAAGCCTGGCTTGTCCTGCTTGGCCTCATCGACCGGCTTCGCCTCGGTCTTGGCTGGCACCTGCTCAGCCTTGCCCGACTTGTCGGACGAACCCCCGAACATATTCGAGAAGAAGCCCCCCTTGTTCTCCTTGGCCGCCGCGCCTGCCGCAGCAGCCGCCGCGACCGGCGCCGCCTTGGCGGGGTCGAACGACTTGCCAGCCAGCAGGTCCTGCGCCTGGCTGGCGGCACGCTGGCCACTGCGCAGCGCGCCTTCCAGCGTGCCTGGGTACAGGGCATCGGTGTGCTCACCCGCAAAGGTGATGCGCTGCACCGGGCGCTCCCACAGGCGCCAGTACTTGCTGATCTGCCCCGGGCCGTAGGCCAGGTAAGCACCACCAGTACTGGCATCGACGCTGTAGCGCTTGACCTCATAGCCAGTGAACGCACCACGTGCCTGCGGGTAGAACGCATGCAGGCGGATCAGCACCTGGTCAACCATCTGCTTGTCGCCAAAGGCCTGCAACAGGCGGGCATTGTCGCCGGACAGGTTGATAACCACGTTGGCACCGCCCTTGAGCGCCGGTTCGATCCACAGCATGCCAAGCCCGGTGTTACTGAAGATTTCCCCCGACATCCGCGCGCGGCTTTCCCATACCGGCTTCTTGAACTTCAGCATGAGCTGGTCGCGCCAGCCATAGTTGGTGCCCTTGAGCGCCGCTAGGTGCTTGGCGTCCAGGCCTGGGGTCATCTGGATCTTGGCCAGGGCGCGCAACGGCACGGCCATGACCAGGTAATCGGCCTGATAACCGACACTGCCGACTTTGACCGTGACACTGTCCTTGTCCTGCACAATCGCGGTGACCGGCGAGCTGGTCTTGATGGTCTTCAACTGCTTGACGAAAGCCTGGGCCAGTACCGGGCTACCGCCGGGCAGGCGTGCGGCACGCAGATCGCGGTCACTGACGCCACGGTAGACGCGGTTCTGCTGGGCAAAGTACAGCAGCGACAGGCGCGACGGTTCATCGTAGCGGGTACGGATCTGCTGGTTGACCAATTGGCGGGCGGTGGCCGGCAGTTGCAGCTTGTCCAGCCAGGTGGAAACGTTGATCTGGTCGAGGGCGAACAGCGTGCTGGTGGCCTGCGGGTTCAGCGGGTCGTCGATCGAACGCGCCAGGTCGTCGAGGGTTTTTTCGTAGCGCTTGAGTGCCTCGGCTGTGGCCGGCTGCTTGGTTGCCAGGTCGGTGGCGCTGAAATATTCGCCGTCGATCAGGTAACCAGGGGTGCGTACGAACTCGGGCGCCGGCAGTGTTTCAAGCTTGAAACGGTCAAGGTACTGGTTGAGCACCGGCTGCGCCTTGGCGTTGCCGATCCACTCGCTGGTGGCAAGGCCCGAGCGCCCGCCCATGCCGGCCTTGGCTTCCAGCAGGGTCACCTGCCAGCCTTTGTTCTGCAGTTCATAGGCCGCGGTCAGGCCCGCCAGGCCACCACCCACGACGATCGCGGTGGGCGTTTTATCCTTCGCCAGCGCAGTGCCGCTGGAAACACCAATCAATATCAACGCGCACAGACGCACCCAAGCAGCAGCCATGTCGGCGAACTCCGAGTCAGAGGTTACGGAAACGGGGAGAGGCAGAAATGCCCCGGGGAGATGCGTTAAGAATACGTCAGCTCCGCCAACCCTGCCAGCGCAGTGACATCAAGTGCCTTTCGCAACTGACATTTTTGCCAGTAGCCATGTCACACCGCAGCAGGCGAAGCTGGCGAAGATGGCCATCAGCCCCACCAGGAGGGCATGCGCATGATCTTCGAGGAGCATTTCCAGCACGTCGAACGGCAGTTTCTGTGGCACAGGCAGACCCTGTTCACGCCCTCGGGCCTGAGCATCCGCTCCAACAGCACCTCGTGGACCGGCTTCCACGAGGCGTTCAAAGGCGAGGACGGCACCGAGCTGGTAATCGGCGAGCACAGCGACGTGGAAATATCCTTTGCCCAGGAGGTCGAGTGCCTGCGCCTGGAATACTACGTGGTCAGCGACTTCCTGTGTGACGACCTGCACATGCTGTTCGATGCCGAGAACCTTGATTACGACCTGTGCGCCCCTGTCCCCCGCAACTTTTACTGGCTCACGCTTGAAGGTAGCGGTTTTCGCGATTTGCGCCCGGGGCCCATTGCCACACAACCTTACCACCAGGTAATCGACGGGCCATTCCGGCGTCTGACCATCTCCACCTCGCAGGCCGGTACCGTCCACATCCGCCGCCTCGAATGGACCGGCACCCGACGCCACTGAACGGCAGCGGTTGTGGTGCCCTGCAGCATTGCTTAGGCTTACGCGGTCGAACCACGCCGTAAAGCCAGGAGAAGTGCCCATGGGCCTGAATGATCAGTGGATGCAACGCGACCTCAAGGTCCTGTGGCACCCCTGCACCCAGATGAAAGACCACGAGCAATTACCGCTGATCCCTATCAGGCGCGGCGAGGGCGTGTGGCTGGAAGACTTCGAAGGCAAGCGCTACCTGGATGCTGTGAGCAGCTGGTGGGTCAACGTATTCGGCCACGCCAACCCGCGCATCAACCAGCGCATCAAGGACCAGGTCGACCAACTGGAGCACGTGATCCTGGCCGGTTTCAGCCATCAGCCGGTGATCGAGCTGTCCGAGCGCCTGGTGGCCATGACCCCGGCCGGGCTCGACCGGGTGTTCTATGCCGACAACGGCTCGTCGTGCATCGAAGTCGCGCTGAAGATGAGCTTCCACTACTGGCAGAACATCGGCAAACCGGGCAAGAAGCGCTTCGTCACCCTCACCAACAGCTACCACGGCGAAACCATCGCCGCGATGTCGGTCGGCGATGTGCCGCTGTTCACCGAGACCTACAAGGCGCTGCTGCTCGATACGATCAAAGTGCCGAGCCCGGACTGTTACCTGCGCCCCGAAGGCATGGGCTGGGAGGAGCATTCGCGCAACATGTTCGCAGCCATGGAACAGACCTTGGCCGAACACCACCAGAGCATTTCCGCGGTGATCATCGAGCCGCTGATCCAGGGCGCCGGCGGCATGCGCATGTACCACCCGGTGTACCTCAAGCTGCTGCGTGAAGCCTGCGACCGCTACGACGTGCACCTGATCCATGACGAAATCGCCGTGGGCTTCGGCCGTACCGGTACCATGTTCGCCTGCGAACAGGCCGGCATCCGCCCCGATTTCCTGTGCCTGTCCAAGGCATTGACCGGCGGTTATCTGCCGCTGGCCGCCTGCCTGACCACCGACAAGGTGTACCAGGCGTTCTACGACGACTACCCGACCCTGCGCGCGTTCCTCCACTCACACAGCTATACCGGCAACCCGCTGGCTTGTGCTGCCGCGCTGGCGACGCTGGACATCTTCGCGCAAGACAACGTGATCGAGGCCAACAAGGCCTTGGCCACGCGCATGGCCAGCGCCACTGCCCACCTGGCCGATCATGCCCACGTGGCCGAAATTCGCCAGACCGGCATGGCCCTGGCCATCGAGATGGTCCAGGACAAAGCGGGCAAGGTCGCCTACCCCTGGCAGGAGCGGCGCGGCCTGAAGGTGTTCGAACATGCGCTGACCCGCGGCGCCCTGCTGCGGCCGCTGGGCAGCGTGGTGTACTTCCTGCCACCGTATGTAATTACGCCAGAGCAGATCGACTTCCTGGCCGAGGTCGCCAGCGAAGGCATCGACATTGCCACCCGCGACAGCGTCAGTGTTGCAGTGCCGGCCAACTTCCATCCCGACTTCCGCGATCCGGGCTAGGCCCGAAAGCCCCGCCGCCAAACCCTGTGGGAGCGCTCCCACAGGGTCACATGATCCCTTTTCGTCCGAGCAGAACCATGAGACTGTCCCGCTTCTTCATCGACGCCCCCTTGAGCCTTGGCGAGCATGACCTGCCCGAAGCCCAGGCCCACTACATTGGCCGCGTACTGCGCATGGCCCCCGGCGATGCCGTACAGCTGTTCGACGGCAGCGGCCAGGAATACCTCGGCCAGTTGCTTGAAGTGGGCAAGAAAACCGTCCGCGTCAGCCTCGACCAGGCCTTCGTCGGCCAGGCCGACTCCCCGCTGCACGTCCACCTCGGCCAAGGACTGTCGCGTGGCGAGCGCATGGACTGGGCAATTCAGAAGGCCACCGAACTGGGCGCCAACGAAATCACCCCCATCGTCAGCGAGCGCTGCGAAGTGCGCCTGAAGGACGAACGCGCCGACAAGCGCCTGGCCCACTGGCGGCAAGTGGCAATCAGCGCCTGCGAGCAATGTGGCCGCTCGACCTTGCCAGTCATCCACCCGCCAGTGACCCTGGCCGAATGGCTAAGCAGCAGCCAGGCTGACCTGAAGCTGGTCCTGCACCCGGTGGCCGAACCACTTACCCGCCATGCCAAGCCTGCGACCCTGGCCTTTTTGATCGGGCCCGAAGGCGGCCTGAGCGAAGCCGAAGTGGAGCAGGCCAAGGCCGCCGGTTTCCACGCAGCCCGCCTCGGCCCACGTGTGCTGCGCACAGAGACGGCGCCAGTGGTGGCCTTGTCGGTGGCGCAGCAGTTGTGGGGCGACTTTTAACTAGCGTACGTAGAACGACACCGCCACGAAGTGCATCAGGCTGCCTGCGATCACGAACAGGTGCCAGATGCCATGCGCGTGGCGCAGGCGGCTGTCCAGGGCGAAAAAGATGATGCCCACGGTGTACAACACCCCGCCCGCGGCCAGCCAGACGAAGCCGGCGGTGCCCAGCGAGTGCAGCAGCGGCTTGACGGCTACCAGTACGATCCAGCCCATCACCGCGTAGATGATGATTGAAAGGATACGTGCCTCGGAACGTGGCTTGATCTCTTGCAGCATGCCGAGCACCGCCAGCCCCCAGACAACGCCGAACAGGCTCCAGCCCCAGGGACCACGCAGGCTGACCAGGCAGAACGGCGTGTAGCTGCCGGCAATCAGCAGGTAGATCGACAGGTGGTCGAGCTTTCGCATGATCACCTTCGCTCGCCCACGCGTGCTGTGGTAAAGGGTGGATATGCTGTACAGCAACAGCAAGGTGCTGCCGTAGATGGAAAAACTGACGATCTTCCACGGGTCACCTTGCAGGCCCGCAACCACGATCAGCCAGATGGCCCCGATACAGGCCAGGACAGCCCCTACCAGGTGAGTCCAGGCGTTGAAGCGTTCACCGTAATACATGCAAACACAGACCTCCTGAGGTGGGCTGGGTTCCTGATGTGATGCTTATGGCCTCTTCGCGGGCATGCCCGCCACAGGTTATCCACTTGTCTTGAAGAGCATGATTTCCCTGTGGGAGCGGGCGTGCCCGCGAAAGGGCCCTGTATCTGACACCCTACCCAAGATCAGGTTGCAGATCGGCGTCACGCACCAGCCTTTCCAACGCGACCAGGTCTGGCACCCGCGCTACCTGCTCGCCCACCTGCACCGCTGCCAGCTCCAACCTGCCCAGCGCCACATCCACGTAGTTCAGCTGACTGTCGAGCTTGCACGAGCGCGGAATGTCTTGCAGCAACAGCGCCAGGTACCGCAAACCGGTATCGCCCAAAGCATTGAGCACCACCACGCGCGCCCGTTCACCGCAAGGCGTCTCGCCACCGCACGCAGCCTCGAAGCCGATCAGCGGCAAGCGCTGCTGGCGCCAGTCTATCCAGCCCAGGTGCCAAGCCGGTTCATTTAGCTGGCACATCAGGTTGCGCTGACCGCTCAACTCGGCGACCGCCACGTTGGGCAGCACCAGGGTGCGGTCACCCAACGGCAACAACAACCCGGTCAGGCTGCTGCGCTGGCCGGCGATCAGTTCAAGCATGGGTCTGGCTCCAGTGAGCAATGCTCTGCAGCAGCAGCGATTCCTGATACGGCTTGCCCAGGTATTCGTTGACGCCGATGGCCATGGCGCGGTCGCGGTGCTTCTGCCCGGTGCGCGAGGTAATCATGATGATCGGCAGGTCTTTGAGCCGTTCATCACGGCGAATCCGCGTAGCCACCTCAAAGCCATCCATGCGCGGCATCTCGATGTCCAGCAGCAACACATCGGGCCGGTGCTCTTCTAAAAGTGCCATTGCATCGACACCGTCCTTGGCCGTGAGCACACTCATGCCGTGACGTTCCAGCAGGCGGCTGGTGACCTTGCGCACGGTTACCGAATCGTCCACCACCATCACCAACAAGGCGCGGCGCGGGGCCGGGCCGAGCAGCGGGTGCTGGGCACCGCCACCGGGCAGGCGCGCCAGACGGCGCTGCTGGCCACGCAGCTGGCCCAGCAGGTCGAGAATCAGCACCACCCGGCCATCGCCCAGCAGCGTCGCCCCCGATAGCCCGGCAACTGCGGCAAACTGTGGGCCCAGGCTCTTGACCACGATCTCGCGGCTGGGAGACAGGCCATCGGCCTGGATAGCGAACGATTGCTCCTTGGAGTGCACCAGCAGCACCGGCAATGGTACGCTCACACCCAGCAAGGCGGGGCGCGGCAACCCCTGTAGCAACTCACCCAGGTAGCGCAGCTCGTATTCGTGGCCGGCGTAGACATAACGCGGCGAGCCCAGCTGGTAGCAGGCCGCCAGTTCTGCCGGCGGCACGCGGACGATACCCTCGATGGTATTCAGCGGAATGGCATACTGTTCTTCGCCCAGGTGCACCATCAGCGCACGGTTGATCGACACGGTGAATGGCAGGCGGATCAAGAAGCGAGCACCCTTGCCCTGGGCCGATTCGATGCTCATCGAGCCACCCAGTTGCTTGACCTCCTCGTGCACCACGTCCATACCCAGACCGCGCCCGGAAATCTGGGTGATCTTCTCGGCAGTGGAAAAGCCAGGGCGCAGGATGAACTGCAGAATCTCGTGATCGCTCAAGTGCGCCTGCGGGTCCAGCAGGCCGCGCTTGATGGCTTTGCGACGCACTGCTTCCAGCGGCACACCGGCACCGTCGTCAGTCATTTCGATGACAATATCGGCACCTTCGTGCAGCAGGTTCAGGTGGATCGTGCCCTGCTCCGGCTTGCCTGCAGCCAGGCGCATTTCGCGGCTTTCCAGGCCATGATCGACGGCATTGCGCAGCATGTGTTCCAAAGGCGCCACCATGCGTTCGAGCACGCTGCGGTCCAGCTCGCCCTCGGCGTTGCCGACCACCAGCTCTACCTGCTTGCCCAACTCGCTGGCCACCTGCCGCACCACCCGCTGCAAACGTGGCACCAGGCGTTCGAACGGTACCATCAGTGTGGCGGTCAGGCCTTCCTGCAACTGGCTGTTTACCCGTGCCTGCTGCTGCAGCAGGCTATAGGCCTCATGGGCGCGCTGGGCCAGGGTTTCTTTCAGGTCGAGCATGTCCGAGGCGGATTCGAACAACGCCCGCGACAGCTGCTGCAACTGCGAGTGGCGGTCCATTTCCAGCGGGTCGAAGTCGTCATAGGCATCACCTTCGAATTGCTGGCGACTGGAGATCCGCCCCTGGGTCTCGATGTCCAGGCGCAGCAACTGGTCGCGCATGCGCTCAAGCGTGGTTTCCATCTCGTTGAGGGTGAACTGCGCGTCGTTGACCTGCTGCTCGATGCGCCCACGGATGATCGAGTGCTCGCCGGCCAGGTTACCCAGCTCGTCGAGCAGCTCGGCATCGACCTTGACCATGTCGCCCGGGGCCCGTTCCGGGGCAGCTGCCGGCACATCGGCACTGGCAGCCTCCAACGGCCCCTGGCCAGCCGCACTGTCGGTGAGCGCCGCACTGCTGAAATTGCGAATGTAGTCGATCAGTGCCGTGGCAGCATGCAACGGCTGGCCCAGGCGCACGGCATCGAGCATGTGCGCCAGGCGGTCGTGGCAGTTCTGCAGCAGGGCGAACAGCGGCGGGCTCGGTGGCAGGCGGCCGACGGCCAACAGTTCGTAGAGAAACTCCAGTTCGTGGGCCAGATCACCGATCGGGGCGATTTCGACCATGCGCGCCACGCCTTTGAGGGTGTGCAGGTCGCGCATGAGGTTGTCCACCTCGACGCTGTTGCGCGGGTCACCTTGCCAGCGCGCCAAGGCAGCTGCGGCGCTCTCGACAATGTCCGAGCTTTCTTCAAGAAACACTTCCAGCAGCTCTTCGCCGGGGCTTTCCGGCGCATGCGCCGGCGGCTCGTCCAGCTCCGTGAGCAAGGGCGGGCGTGGCATTCCCAAGCCCAGGGTATCGGCAAAGTCCATGTCCGGGTGCAACGGCGTTACCGTATCGATGCCCACCAGGCCGGTGGCATCCGGCGCCAGGGCCTGGTCCAGCAAGCTGCGCAGGCTGTCGACCAGTTCCACGCGCGGCGGAATATCTTGCCCGGCCGCTACTTCATCGAGCATGTCCAGCAAGGCTTCCTGGGCACGCTGAGCCTGGGCGAAGAAACGCCCATCGGCCGGTAGGCTGCCCTCCTCCACCGCACCGTACAGATCAAGCAGGGCTTCGCACACATCATCCATCTGCCACAGGTCAGCCAGGTGCGCGGCATGGCCCAGGGTAGTCATTTCATCAAGCAGGGTGTCCAGCGCACCACGCTGGCCGGGTTGTTGCTGCCAGTGCGCCAGCGACGATTCGGCGTTGAGCAGGATATCCATGGCTTGCGCCAGGAAGCTGGCGAGCTGCTGCGGGTCACGCTTGCCGAGCCGGGCATGCTGCGGAGCCTGATGCAGGGCCGCCAGGCGCCCGTCCACGGCCTGGCCGACCTGTTCGATCAGCTCGGCGGCGCCGGGAATGGCTGCCAGCGGCGTGCTGTCGAGTTGCGCCAAGCCCAGGTGGAACAGCGAACGCGCAGCCTCCAGCCATTCAAGCTCGGCCATTTCCAACGGCAACTGGTGGCCCTTGTACTCTCGGGCCAGGCGGTCGAAGGCGGTAGCCAGTTCAGCGACCGGCATGACCCCGGCCATTGCCGCGCTGCCCTTGAGCGTGTGCAGCGCGCGTTGCAGGCCATCGCTGACCGGCGTTTCCTGGCTGTCGGCCCCTTGCAGGAAAGCATCGAGGCTGGCCAGGTGGCCCTGCGCCTCGCTGCGGAATATGTCCAGCAGCTGAGGGTCGAGGCCGTCGATATCAGCAACGGCCGGCACGTCGTTTTCAGCCAGCGCATGCAGGTGCCCGGCCAGTTGCTCGATCTCGCTGAGTTGGGGCAGCTGACCGGCAGCGAAGTCGGCCAGCAGGTCAGGCAGGTGAACGAATGCCTGCTGCAAGGCCACCACACCTTCCGGGCTGAGCACGCTGCGCCCTTCCAGCACCCGGTTCAACAGGTGCTCCGCGCCCCAGGCCAGCTCGGCCACCGCTTCGGCATGCACCATACGGCCACTGCCTTTGAGCGTGTGCAGCGCCCGGCGTACTTCGCCCAGCGCCTCACGCTGCTGGTTGTCGGCGCGCCAGCGCAACCAGTGGCGCTCGATGTCCGGCAGCAGCTCGCCTGCCTCGTCGAGAAACACTTCGCGCAGTTCGTCATCGATACCATCCAGGCCTGTACTGGCTTCGACCAGCGCACAGTGCACCCCTAGCTTCGCCAGACTGGCTCGCGCCATATCGATAAAGGGTTGGCCATCGGCCAGCGGGTCAGCCACCCGCCATTGCAGGTACCATTCGGCGGCGCTCAAGGCCTCGGCCAAGTGCGCCAGTTCATCGGCAGGTGGCTCCACCTCCAGGTGTTGCAACCAGCGCTGCACATAGCCGGCACAGCCGGCGAACACTTCGGCCACGGCTGGCAGCATCAACATCGCCAGCGCGCCACGCACCTGCTGCAACAAACCCGGCAAGGGTTGCAGACGTTGCCGCGGCCAGCCGGACTCGAGGCAATCGCCGATCAGGTCCTTGGCCTGCTGCAGCACGTTCAGCGACTCGTTCAGCACCAACTGGCGAATTTCCGCGAGGTCCGAGCCCGGCAGGCCGCCCTGGCCGTTTTCTTCCAGCGGGCCGACCATGCCGTTGAGCGTGGCCTCGACATAGAGCAAGGCGCCTGCCACGTCCATCAGCACCGCATCGTCCACTGCCCGCTCGCCCTGGGACAGTGCCTGCAGCACCAGTACCTGGTCGATGATGACCCGCCGCGGTTGCTGGAAACCCAGCACGGCCAGGGTGTCGGCCACGTGCCGCAGCGGCGCCAGCAAGGCGTCGAGCTGCTCGCTGTGCTGGCGGTCACCGCGCCCGAACAGGTCAAGACGCTCCTTGATGCGCATCAGGTCGTCGCACAGTGCGCTCACCACCGAGCGCAGGGCATCGCGACCCGGACCGGCCTGCAGTTGGTCACGCCAGTTACCCAGGGACAGGTCGAGGTTGGCCAGGTCATCGGAGCCGGCAAAGCGCTGCGCGGCACCACTGATCAGGCTGGCCTGGGCCAATGGCTCGACGCCACGGCAGGCACGCAGCTGGTTGAGCAACGGCAGCATAACCAACGGCAAGTCGTGGCGCGCACCGCGCAACCGCTCAAGGTATGAAGGCAGTTGCTCCAGGCCGCGGAACAATGCTCCCAGGCAATCACCCCTTGGGCTGACCTGGCCTTCGGCCAACGCCCGGGCAAACAGTTCCAGCTCCTCGGCCAGGCGCGTGGCGCCACGCAGTTCGAGCATGCGCAGGCAACCGTGCACCTGGTGCAGGTTGTCGACCACGAAGGCCAGCATCGACAGGTCGCCCGGCTCCCCGGCAAAGCGCTCCAGTGCCTGGCGCGCCTGGCCGAGGCAGTCGAGGATGGCGGCCTTGGTCCAGGCCAGCGCCACCGTGTCGTGGCGCTCTGGGCTTAGTGCTGCTACAGCCATGGGCACTCCTCAGCGCGGCTCTTCGGTTGGGCTCTGCAGTGGTGGCAGGGTGAAGCCGGACACCGAACGGCGCATCTCGCTGGCCATGCGCGCCAAGTGGCGGATGCTGTCTGCGGTGGCACCGGAGCCAGCGGAGGTCTGCGCGGTAATCTGCTGGATCACCGCCATGGTGTGGGAAATCTGCCCGGCCGACGATGTCTGCAACTGGGCGGCGTCGGAAATGCTGTGGATAAGGTCAGCGAGGTTCTGCGATACGCCTTCGATCTCGGCCAGCGCCACCCCCGCATCCTGGGCCAAACGCGCGCCGCGCACCACCTCGGCGGTTGTCTGTTCCATGGAGATCACCGCCTCGTTGGTATCGGCCTGGATCGTGCGCACCAGCGCCTCGATCTGGCGGGTGGCCGACGACGAGCGTTCGGCCAGGCGCTGCACCTCGTCGGCAACCACGGCAAAGCCGCGCCCGGCTTCACCGGCCAGGGAGGCCTGGATGGCTGCATTGAGGGCGAGGATGTTGGTCTGGTCGGCAATGTCGTCGATCAGGCTGACGATATCGCCGATTTCCTGGGACGACTCGCCCAGGCGCTTGATCCGCTTGGCGGTGTCCTGAATCTGCTCGCGAATGTTGTCCATGCCGTTGATGGTGTTGTGCACCACCTCGTTGCCCTTGTTGGCGATGGCCACCGAGCGCTCGGCCACTTTGGCTGACTCGTAGGCGTGCGCAGAAACCCGGTCGATCGACTCGACCATGTCGCCGACCGCCTCGGACGCCTCGCTGATCTGTTCGGCCTGGTGCTCCGAGGCCTTGGCCAACTGCCGTGCGGTGTTCTGCGTGTCCTGCACGGCGGCGGCAACCTGCACGGCGCTGTGGTTGATGGTGGCGACCAGGTCGCGCAACTGGTCCACGGAATAATTGATCGAGTCGGCAATGGCGCCGGTGAAGTCTTCGGTTACCGAGACGGTCACGGTCAGGTCACCATCGGCCAGTTCTTCGATTTCGTCGAGCAGGCGCATGATCGCCTGCTGGTTGCGTTCGTTCTTTTCCGCGGTCTCGCGCAACTGGCGGTTGGTGGTGCGTACCATGACCAGGCCGATGAGAATGATCGAGGCCAGCGCCAGCAGGCCCAGTGCGTAGCCGCCGACGGTGTCGAGAGTGCGCCCACCGGCCAGGTTCTCGAAACCATTGGCCAGGTGCGAGGCCTCGTCGAGCAGGGTCTGCGACAGGCTGAAGATGTTGCCTGCGGCCTCCCGCACACGGAACAGCTCTGGCGAGGTTTCGAGGATTTCGTCCACCGAACCGGCAACGAACTGGAACAATTCGGCGATTTCGGCCAACCGCGCACGGGCGTCGGCATCCTCCACACGGGATATCTGGATCGCCGGATCGCCGTTGAGCATGCCCTCCAGCACCTGACCAAAGCGCCCGGCATCGCGGCCAAAGGCGTCGGCTGCCTGCGCGGCCGCGTCATCACCGGCCAGTACGGTATTGACCGACCCGAGGATGCGCTCGGCCAGCAACAGCTGGCGCTGGGCCACCGCCACCTGGTTGGCGGGTGCACCGCTCTGCAGCAGTATCTCGACCACTTTTTCATATTCCACCTGCAACTGCGGCACGGTCTCGGCCAGGGTCGCGGCCACCTGGTGCAGCGACAGCACAGTCTGCTCACTGGCCAGGATGGTGTCGGTGTTCTTGCGCAGGTTTTCCCAGTCGCGGCGCACCGCTTCCATCTCGTCGCGCACGTTCGGCGGTGCGGCAGGCAAGCCGGTGGACGGGTCACCCTGGCGCAGGTAGCCCCAGCGCCGCTCGAAGTCGTTGCGTGCATCCGACAGCAGCTTGAACGCCAGGGCCTTGCCGGTTGCCGCCTCGGTGGCGTTCTTGGCAATACGCTGCGACAGCACGCGCAGTTCGCCAGCATGGCCGATGTACTGCTTGTCGTAGTTGGACTGGGTGTTCAGATAGGCGAAGTTGGCGAACAGCAGGATGATCGACAGGATCAGGATAAGGAACAGCACGGTGATCTGCGCGATGCTGCGGGTACGTGGGGTCACGGTGGTAGCTGTGACGGGGGCGGCAGGCTTGTTCACGTTCGCATGTCCTATAACGCCACATCGAGAAAGCCCGGCGCCTGGGCCAGGGCGAAGGGGCTGAAGATCGCCCAGTTGCGTTCACGCGGGAAGTGCCCCTGCACAAAGCGCGCAGCGGCGGAGATCAGTGGCTGTGGCGGCGACAGCTGCAGGCTGTCCAGGGCAAAGTGCTGCAGGCCGAGCACCTCGTCCACCAGCAAGCCGACGAACAGGTCGTCGTGGTCCAGCACCAATACCCGACGCTGCTTGCCCGGGGCAACGTGGCCCAGGCCGAAGAAGCTGCTCAGGTCCATCACCGGCAACAGCCGGCCCCGCAGGTTGGCCACCCCGCATACCCAGGGCTGTACACCGGGAACGCGGCTGCTGCGTGGCTCGCGCAGCACCTCAGCCACTTCGCCCATAGGTGCGACGAACCACTGCCCGGCAATACGAAAGCCGATGCCGCTCCACTGCTGCAGGCGGTTGTCCTGCGGCGGCTGGTCAGCCACCAGCAAGCGGCAGCGCCGGTCGATGTCCAGCAATAACTCGAAGGCGGTCAACGACGCGCCCTGCGGGCGGGTGGTCAAGCCCCCAGCACTTCTTTGAGCTTGGCGATCAGCGCGTGTTCTTCTACCGGTTTGGTGAGGAAGTCACGGGCGCCCTGGCGCGTGGCCCAGATCCGGTCGGTTTCCTGGTCCTTGGTGGTAACCACGATCACCGGGATGGCGCTGGTTTCCGGGTCCTTGCTGAGCTGGCGGGTAGCCTGGAAACCGTTCATGCCAGGCATGACGATATCCATCAGTACGGCATCAGGCTTGTCCTGCCGGGCCAGGGCCACGCCATCGGCACCGTTGCTGGCCTTGAGCACCTGGTGGCCGTGCTTTTCCAGCCACTCGGTCAAGCGGTACATCTCTGTCGGCGAGTCGTCGACAATCAGAACTCGGGCCATGCTGGTTCCCCATCAGGAAGTAGGACCGTGCCATGGCGGGGCGCGGTCAGGGTGCGTGTTGTTGAGGTGCGGCAAACCCGGGCACATGGGCACGGATCGCGTCGAGCAGTTCTTCCTTGCTGAACGGTTTGGTCAGGAACTGATCGGACCCGACCACCCGGCCGCGGGCCTTGTCGAACAAGCCATCACGCGACGACAGCAGGATCACCGGAGTGTCCTTGAAGGCGCTGTTGTGCTTGATCACCGCGCAGGTCTGGTAGCCGTCCAGGCGCGGCATCAGCACATCGACGAAGATGATGCCCGGCTGGTGGTCGACGATCTTGGCCAGGGCATCGAAACCATCGCTGGCCGTGATCACTTCGCAGCCCGCTTCACCGAGCAACATCTGCGCGGTGCGGCGGATCGTGCGCGAATCGTCGATCACCATCACCTTCAGGGGTTGTTCCATCACTTGGGCTACCGTCGCTGTTTATGCCGAAATCGTGGGGCCGCTGCGCGCCCTATCGCGACACAAGGCCGCTCCCGAACAGATCGCGCGCCCCTCTGGGCCTGCTGCACAGCGCTATGACTGGCATTTTTAGCACACTCCGGGTGAGCGTTCCATCTGCGCCGCCCCTTGACCAGCGGCGTTCACAGCGCCACCCTGAGCCACTTTTCTTTCGATCCATCGCGGCCACCTGCCGCCAAGAGGAACCACCCCATGAGCGTTCGCCTCGGCATTGTCATGGACCCCATCGCGTCCATCTCCTACAAGAAGGACAGCTCGCTGGCCATGCTGCTGGCCGCCCAGGCACGCGGCTGGAGCCTGTTCTACATGGAACAGCGCGACTTGTACCAGGGTGAAGGCAAGGCCCGTGCGCGCATGCGCCCGCTGAAAGTGTTCGCCGACCCCAGCCGCTGGTTCGAGCTGGGCGAGGAGCAGGACAGCACCCTGGCCGAGCTGGATGTGATCCTGATGCGCAAGGACCCGCCGTTCGACATGGAGTTCGTCTACAGCACCTACCTGCTGGAACAAGCCGAGAACGACGGCGTGCTGGTGGTGAACCGCCCACAAAGCCTGCGTGACTGCAACGAAAAACTGTTTGCCACGCTGTTCCCGCAGTGCACGCCGCCAACGCTGGTCAGCCGTCGCCCGGACATCATCCGCGAGTTCGCAGCCGCGCATGGCGATGTGATTCTCAAGCCATTGGACGGCATGGGTGGCACTTCGATTTTCCGCCACCGGGTGGGCGATCCCAACCTGTCGGTGATCCTCGAAACCCTGACTGCATTGGGCGCCCAACAGATCATGGCCCAAGCCTATCTGCCGGCGATCAAGGACGGCGACAAGCGCATCCTGATGATCGACGGCGAGCCGGTCGACTACTGCCTGGCGCGCATCCCGGCCAGCGGCGAAACCCGAGGCAACCTGGCCGCCGGCGGCCGTGGCGAAGCGCGCCCGCTGAGCGAGCGTGACCGCTGGATCGCCGCCCAGGTCGGCCCGACCCTGCGCGAGAAGGGCCTGCTGTTCGTTGGCCTGGACGTGATCGGCGACTACCTCACCGAAATCAACGTCACCAGCCCTACTTGCATCCGCGAAATCGACAACGCCTACAACACCGATATCGGTGGCAAGCTGATGGACGCCATTGATCGACAGCTGAAGGCGCGCTGACCGGCAACGCGCGGCACAATCACAGAGTGGGGTATGATGCGGGTCCTATTTACCTGACCCGCTGCCCCGCCCAGCGGTTGCTGGATACCTGATGACGCTGCCCGCTGACATCCCCTCCGACCTGCTGCCACCCCGCGTCCGCCCGATGGACAGGCTCGGCTTCACCTTGTTCCTGGCTGCCCTGGTGCACCTGGCGCTGATCCTTGGCGTCGGTTTCAGCGTGGTCAAACCGGCCGAAATCCGCCACACCATGGATATCACCCTGGCCACCTTCAAGAGCGAGAAGCCGCCGGAGAAAGCCGACTTCCAGGCCCAGGACAACCAGCAAGGCAGCGGGACACTGGACAAGAAGGCGGTGCCCAAGACCACCGAGCTGGCGCCGTTCCAGGACAGCAAGATCAACAAGATCACCCCACCGCCCGCCGCGAGGCCCGAGGTGGTGCCACCGCCAACCCCACAGAAGTCGGCGGTAGTGACCACAGCACCGAAGGCGCAAAAGGTCGAACCCAAGCCTAAGGAAAGCAAACCGCAGCCCAAGCCGGCCGCACCCGCGCCGGACTTCGACAGCTCACAGTTGTCCAGCCAGATCGCCAGCCTGGAGGCGGAGCTGTCCAATGAGCAGCAGATGTATGCCAAGCGCCCGCGCATCCACCGCCTGAATGCCGCCTCGACCATGCGCGACAAGGGTGCCTGGTACAAGGAAGAGTGGCGCAAGAAGGTCGAGCGGGTCGGTAACCTGAACTACCCCGACGAAGCCCGTCGCCAACAGATTTACGGCAACTTGCGCATGATGGTGTCGATCAACCGGGATGGTTCACTGTACGAGGTGCTGGTGCTGGAATCATCGGGGCAGCCAGTGCTGGACCAGGCGGCGCAGCGTATCGTGCGGTTGGCGGCCCCCTTTGCACCGTTTACCGGGGACATGGCCGAGTTTGACCGGCTGGAGATCATCCGCACCTGGCGCTTTGCCCGTGGGGACCGTTTGTCCAGTAACTGATTGTTGCTTTGGGGGTAGGGCTTTCGGTATGGGGCGGCGCGGATATCGAGCGCCGCGCGGGCGGCGCTCGATCTCGAAGGCGCCAAAAACCTCACGACAAGCACCAACCAGACGACACAAATCCGCACCTTGTCAGCCTCGCCGCCTGGCGCCACACTATCCCCCATGAAAACCCTCGCCCCGAGCTACCTCAAGCACCAGTTCCTGATCGCCATGCCGCACATGGCCGACCCGAACTTTGCCCAGACCCTCACGTACATCGTCGAGCACAATGAGCATGGCGCCATGGGCCTGGTGGTCAACCGGCCACAGGAACTGAGCCTGGCCGACATCCTCGAGCAACTGCGCCCGGACGAAATGCCGCCGGCCAGCACTTTGCAGGTGCCTATCTACCAGGGAGGCCCGGTCCAAACTGACCGCGGCTTCGTGCTGCACAGCAGCGAATGCAGCTTCCAGGCCACCGTGGCCCTGGAAGGGCTGTCACTGACCACTTCGCAGGACATCTTGCTGGCCATCGCCGCCGGCGTAGGCCCGAAGCAATGCCTGATCACCCTCGGCTACGCCGGCTGGGAAGCCGGTCAACTGGAAGCGGAGCTGGCCGATAACGCCTGGCTTAACTGCCCGTTCGACCCGGAAATCGTCTTCGGCATGGCCAGCGACCTGCGCCTGGAAGCTGCGGCTGCCAGCCTGGGCATCAACTTGCACCTGCTGACCAGCCAGGCGGGCCACGCCTGATGGCCGAGCTACGCCTCCTGCTGGGCTTCGACTATGGCAGCAAACAGATCGGCGTGGCCGTCGGCCAGGTAATCACCGGCCAGGCGCGTGAGCTGTGCACGCTGAAGGCACAGAACGGCGTACCAGACTGGGCTCAGGTCGAAAAACTCATCAATGAGTGGAAACCCGATGCCATTGTCGTCGGCCTGCCGCTGAACATGGACGGCACGCCCAGCGAAATGAGCGCCCGCGCCGAAAAGTTCGCCCGCCGCCTGAACGGCCGCTTCAACCTGCCTGTGCACACCCACGACGAGCGCCTGACTACCTTCGAGGCCAAAGGCGAGCGCCTGGCCCGCGGCGGCCAGCGCGGCAGCTACCGCGACAACCCGGTCGATGCCATTGCTGCGGCCCTGCTGCTGCAAGGCTGGCTGGAGGCCAACACCTGATCATCTTTGCCGCCGGGCCCGCCCGGCGCACCCTTCCGAGGAGCCCGCAATGAGCCTACCCAACCCCGCCGAGCTGATCCGGCAGATGGCTGTCGACCTTCGCGCCCACCTGGCCCGCCGCAACATCAGCGAGCCCCGCTACATCGGTATCCGCACCGGCGGCGTCTGGGTTGCCCAGGCCCTGCAGGAAGCCATGGGCGACACCAGCCCCATGGGCACCCTGGACGTGTCTTTCTACCGCGACGACTTCAGCCAGAACGGCCTGCACCCCCAAGTGCGCCCGTCCGAACTGCCGTTCGAGGTCGAGGGCCAGCACCTGGTGCTGGTGGATGACGTGCTGATGAGCGGTCGCACCATTCGCGCAGCGCTCAATGAACTGTTCGATTATGGCCGCCCGGCCAGCGTCACCCTGGTCTGCCTGCTGGACCTGGATGCCGGCGAATTGCCGATCCGTCCGAATGTGCTCGGTGCCACCCTGTCGCTCGCCGCCCATGAACGGGTAAAATTGACCGGACCCGCACCGCTCGCCCTCGAGCGCCAGGACCTCGCCTCCGCTTCCGCCCTTTAAGAGTCCCCCGCGATGACGCCAATCGACGCCAAGCGCCCGCTGCAGCTCAATGATCAGGGCCAGCTGCGCCACTTCCTCTCGCTCGACGGTTTGCCCCGCGAACTGCTCACCGAGATCCTCGACACCGCCGACTCCTTCCTGGAAGTCGGTGCCCGGGCCGTGAAGAAAGTCCCGCTGCTGCGCGGCAAGACCGTATGCAACGTATTCTTCGAAAACTCGACCCGCACCCGAACCACTTTCGAACTGGCGGCCCAGCGCCTGTCAGCCGACGTGATCAGCCTGAACGTGTCGACCTCCTCGACCAGCAAGGGCGAAACCCTGTTCGACACCCTGCGCAACCTGGAGGCCATGGCCGCCGACATGTTCGTCGTGCGCCACTCCGACTCGGGCGCTGCGCACTTCATCGCCGAGCATGTATGCCCGGAGGTTGCCGTGATCAACGGCGGTGACGGCCGCCATGCACACCCGACCCAGGGCATGCTCGATATGCTCACCATCCGCCGCCACAAGGGCAGCTTCGAGAACCTGTCGGTGGCCATCGTCGGCGATATCCTGCACTCCCGCGTGGCCCGTTCCGACATGCTCGCGCTGAAAGCGCTGGGTTGCCCGGACATCCGCGTGATCGGGCCGAAAACCCTGATCCCGATCGGCATCGAGCAATATGGCGTGAAGGTCTACACCGACCTCGCCGAAGGCCTGAAAGACGTCGACGTGGTGATCATGCTGCGCCTGCAGCGTGAGCGCATGGCCGGTGGCCTGCTGCCCAGCGAAGGCGAGTTCTACCGCCTGTTCGGCCTGACCACGGCGCGCCTGGCCGGGGCCAAGCCCGATGCCATCGTCATGCACCCGGGCCCGATCAACCGTGGCGTGGAAATCGAGTCGGCGGTGGCCGACGGCAAGCACTCGGTGATCCTCAATCAGGTCACCTACGGCATCGCAGTGCGCATGGCCGTGCTGTCCATGGCCATGAGCGGGCAGAACGCGCAACGTCAATTCGACCAGGAGAACGCCCAGTGACCATCAGTATTCTCGGCGCCCGGGTCATCGACCCCAAAAGCGGTCTGGACCAGGTCACCGATCTGCACCTGGACGGTGGCCGCATTGCCGCGATCGGCACCGCCCCGGCCGGGTTCAGCGCCAGCCGCACGATCCAGGCTGATGGCCTGGTTGCCGCGCCTGGCCTGGTAGACCTTGGCGTGTCCCTCCGCGAGCCGGGCTACAGCCGCAAAGGCAACATCGCCAGCGAAACCCGCGCCGCCGTGGCTGGCGGCGTTACCAGCCTGTGCTGCCCACCGCAGACCAAGCCGGTGCTGGACACCTCGGCAGTGGCCGAACTGATCCTCGACCGCGCCCGCGAGGCGGCCAACAGCAAGGTCTACCCGATCGGCGCCCTGACCAAAGGCCTGGAAGGTGAGCAACTGGCCGAGCTGGTGGCCCTGCGTGACACGGGTTGCGTGGCCTTCGGCAATGGCCTGAAGGAAATCCCCAACAACCGTACCCTGGCCCGCGCCCTGGAGTACGCGGCTACCTTCGACCTGACAGTGGTGTTCCACTCCCAGGACCGCGACCTCGCCCAAGGCGGCCTGGCCCATGAGGGCGCCATGGCCAGTTTCCTCGGCCTGCCGGGCATCCCGGAAAGCGCCGAGACTGTGGCCCTGGCGCGTAACCTGCTGCTGGTGGAACAGTCTGGCGTGCGTGCGCACTTCAGCCAGATCACCAGCGCCCGTGGCGCGCGACTGATCGCCCAGGCCCAGGCACTTGGCCTGCCGGTGACCGCTGACGTGGCGCTGTACCAGCTGATTCTCACCGACGAATCGCTGCGCGAGTTCTCGAGCCTGTACCACGTGCAGCCGCCGCTGCGCACTGCTGCCGACCGTGACGGCCTGCGCGAGGCGGTGAAGTCGGGGGTGATCCAGGCGATCTCCAGCCACCACCAGCCGCACGAGCGCGACGCCAAGCTGGCACCGTTCGGTGCCACCGAGCCGGGTATCAGCAGCGTCGAGCTGTTGCTGCCACTGGCCATGACCCTGGTGCAGGACGGCCTGCTCGACCTGCCAACCTTGCTGGCCCGCCTGAGCAGCGGCCCGGCGGCCGCCCTGCGCCTGCCGGCGGGCGAGCTGAAGGTGGGTGGCGCAGCTGACCTGGTGCTGTTCGACCCGCAAGCCTCGACCGTGGCTGGCGAGCAGTGGTTGTCGCGTGGCGAGAACTGCCCGTTCATCGGCCACTGCCTGCCGGGTGCGGTGCGTTATACCTTGGTCGATGGGCATGTTTGCCACGAGGCCTGAGTAACGTCTGTGGGAGCGGCCTTGTGTCGCGAAAGGGCCGCAAAGCGGCCCCAGCAATCTATCCATGATGCCGAGATCCTGGGGCCGCTGCGCGGCCCTTTCGCGACGCAAGGCCGCTCCCACATTGACCGCGTACAACCTTGAGCCTGCACCAACCATTCATCGGCCACTGCCTGCCGGGTGCGGTGCGTTATACCTTGGTCGATGGGCATGTTTGCCACGAGGCCTGAGTAACGTCTGTGGGAGCGGCCTTGTGTCGCGAAAGGGCCGCAAAGCGGCCCCAGC
>NZ_JAPFCG010000022.1:0-119067 GCF_026240995.1 Pseudomonas sp. DCB_BI
GCCCCATCCTGGGGCCTCAGCGCTTGACGGGCATCCATGCCCGTCACCTGCCTCCGCAATGCCTGCGTTCGGCCTCCTGAAGTCGCGAAGATCAAGATCAAGATCAAGATCAAGATCAAGATCAAGAACATCTCGGGCTGATTGAATGCGTAGCGGTACAGTACAGTTATTGCTCTTTATTTTTATTGACTGTACTGGCTACTGACTCCGCATAATGCCGCTTCGAATTGACCCGGAGGTGGCATGCACAAGACAGTCTTGGTACTGGTGGAAACCGTCGATGATTACCTGCCAATGCTCGAGCAGGCCGGTTACCACCTGATCCGTGCCCCCTCACCGCAACAACGGGCTGATGCCATCCTGCGTCACGCCAATGCAATCGATGCCGTGCTCACCCGTGGGCCACTGGGCCTGACCGCCGCCGAAATCGACGCCTTGCCCAAATTGCAGATCATCTGCGTCATCGGTGCTGGATACGAGCAAGTCGACCTGCACGCTGCCGCCGCCCGCGGCATCACCGTCACCAATGGCGCCGGGGCCAATGCCGACAGCGTCGCCGACCACACCCTGGCCTTGCTGCTGGCACTGCTGCGCGATGTGCCACGCGCCGACGCCAGCACCCGACGCGGCGAATGGAACCGAGTGATTAGCCCCTCGGTCAGCGGCAAGAAACTCGGCATTCTTGGCCTCGGCGCTGTCGGAATGGCCATCGCCAAACGCGCCCACCTCGGCTTCGACATGCCCATCAGCTACCACAGCCGCACACCACGCCAGGATGTGCCCTACACCTGGTATGACAGCCCAAAGCACCTGGCCGAAGCGGTCGACATCCTCGTGGTGGCCACCCCCGGCGGCGCCAACACCCAGCACCTGGTCAATGCCCAGGTACTGGAGGCCCTGGGCAGGGAGGGCTATCTGGTGAATATCGCCCGGGCCAGCGTGGTCGACACCCAGGCACTGGTTGCCGCACTCCAGCGTGGCCAATTGGCAGGCGCCGCGCTGGACGTTTTTGACGACGAGCCAGCCGTGCCCGATGCCCTCAAAGCCTTGGCCAACACCGTGCTCACGCCCCACGTGGCCGGCCAGTCGCCAGCGGCAGCGCGCGACACGGTGGCCCTGGTGCTTCGCAACCTGCAGGCATTCTTTGCCGGCGAGCCGGTACTGACCCCGGTCCGCCCCTAACCCATTCAGCCATCTGCCCGGCAGCGCCCGGGCAACAAGGAGTGTGTGCATGCAACTCGAAATCTTCCAGGTCGATGCCTTTTCCGCTGAACCGTTCGGTGGCAACCCGGCCGCAGTCATCCCGTTGCAAAGCTGGCTGCCGGATGATGTGCTGCAGCGCATCGCTGAAGAAAACAACCTGTCGGAAACCGCCTACTTCGTGCGCAATGGCGAAACCTTCGACCTGCGCTGGTTCACCCCGACCGTGGAAGTCGACTTGTGCGGCCACGCCACACTGGCCTCGGCCTATGTGCTGTTCGAACAACTGGGCGAGCAGGCCCAGGTGCTGCGCTTCAACACCCGCAGCGGCGAGCTGCGCGTCAGCCGCAATGCTGATGGGGCGCTGGCCATGGACTTCCCGGCCAAGCAGCCGGTTGCCGAGGATATCCCGCCCAGCCTGTTGCAGGCGCTGGGCCTGAGCCAGGCGCAGGCGCTGTACCGTAGCGACGACTATGTGGTGGTGATCGATGATGCATTGCTGCTCGATACGCTGAAGCCAGACTTCGTGGCGCTGTCGGCTTTCGATGTGCGCGGCATTGCCGTAACAGCGGCAGGGCGTGGCTTCGATTTCGTCACCCGCTGGTTCGGGCCGCGGGTTGGCGTGAATGAAGACCCGGTGACCGGTTCGGCGCACACCTCGCTGGCGCCGGTGTGGGCCGAACGGCTGGGCAAACAGGTGCTGGAGTGCGAGCAGGGCGGGGCGCGCAAAGGGCAGTTGCAGTGTGAAGTGCCAGGCAACGGCCGGGTGATCATCAGCGGGCGTGCGGCCTTGTACCTGCGCGGCACCGTCTACATCTGAAAGCGGCTCATATAGAAGAACCATGACGTATTGATTTGGCAGGGCCTTGTGGGAGCGGGCTTGCCCCGCGAACACCGGCCAAGCCGGTGCCATGCACCGCGCGGCCCCCTTCGCGGGCCACGCCCGCTCCCACAAAACAGCAGGCATCTATAATTGCTGGCCCAACCCCTGTTCAAGGAGCCAGCCATGGCCCTGGAAAAACACGGCACCTGCCTGTGCGGCGGCACCCGGCTCACCGTCATCGTCGACAACACCCACATCAGCGCCTGCCACTGCAGCATGTGCCGCAAGTGGGTCGGCGGACCGTTGCTGGTGGTCGATTGCAGCAAGCCCCCGCTGATCGAAGGGTTGGTGCCCAGCGTCTACGACTCATCCGACTGGGCTCAACGTGCATTCTGCGGCCAGTGCGGCACGCACTTGTACTACCGGCTCAAGGCCAACGATTTCCATGCCATCCCCGTCGGCCTGCTCGACGGGGATCAGGACTGGGACTTCAACATGCAGATTTTCGTGGAAGAGAAACCCGCCTGGTATTGCTTCGCCAACCAGACTCAGGAGCTGACCGGCCAAGAGGTGTTCGAGCAGGGTAACTGACCGGGTTCGCTGCCGCACCGGGGGCGATGCGCCAGCGAACTTGCCAAACAGGCGTATTCCTGAGAAAAGGCGGCATTGTTTTCTAGCGTTGGAGTATGCCCGTGAGCCAAGAACTGCAGATCATCGAACTGGTCGAGGGGGATGGCAAAGCCGCCGTCAAAGGCGCCCTGATCACCACCCAGTACACCGGTTGGCTGGCCGACGGCAGCGAGTTCGACTCGTCCTGGTCGCGCGGCAAGCCGTTCCAGTGCGTGATTGGCACCGGCCGGGTGATCAAGGGCTGGGACCAGGGCCTGATGGGCATGCGCGTGGGCGGCAAGCGCAAGCTGCTGGTACCGGCGCACCTGGGCTACGGCGAGCGCAGCGTAGGGGCTATTCCGCCAGGTTCGGACCTGACGTTCGAGATCGAGTTGCTTGAGGTGCTGACGCGGGATGACTGACTCGTGGACCTAACCTGGGCGTTGCCCAGGGAGCGGCATCCACCGCCAGGGAGGAACCAAACGGGTTCTGGGCACTCTGACCCTCACTCGTTGCCAAGGATGGCATTCACTAACAGGGCGCCCGGCAACAGCCGGGGAGATGTGGCGGGTGAACCCGATCTCTGCCACACGAGCCTGTCTTGATGAAGTTGCCAACATTCTTCCGCCGCCGCCGTCACTTGCTGCTGAGCCTGGTGCTGACAGCCGTCGCCGTCCCGCTGGCGCTGGACGCTGTCGAAGGTCGCGCGCAACCCGTCGATGGCACCCAGACGCTGGTGTTCCTGCGCCATGCCGAGAAGCCGGGCGAGGGCCTGGGCCAGTTGAACTGCCAGGGCCTCAACCGTGCGCTGGACCTGGCTACGCTGCTGCCCGAGCGCTTTGGCAAGGCCGACTTCGTGTTTGCCGCCAACCCCTCGCGAAACGTGGAGGAAGGCAGCAAGGACGAAAGCTACAGCTACATCCGCCCGCTGATGACCATTACCCCCAGTGCCATCCGCCTCGGCTTGCCGGTGAACATCGACTACGGTGCCAATGACACCGACGAATTGGCCGATGAGTTGCTGAGCGACAAATACCGCAATGCGACCGTGTATACCGCCTGGTCTCATGGCTATCTGCCAGAGTTGATCAACACCGTCGCGGGCAAGGCCCTGGGTGAAGACCGGGTGATCACCGAGGACTGGAGCGGTGACGACTTCGACACCCTGTATGTTCTGACCCTGACCTGGCATGACGGCAAGGCCAGCCTGCTCAGCCGCAATGTGCGCCAGGGCCTGAACGATGGTGCGCATAGCTGCCCGACCTGATCCTGCCGCGCAACGGCCGGATCAGGCCAACGGTGCCCTAGCGGCCGAAGCGCATTGGCCAACCGACCACTTTCTTCGCTCGCGGCGTAGCGTAAGTGCGCACTTTTGACGTGCTCAAGCGCATGCGCACCAGCGCTTCGGCGATCGTCACCGCCGCACTGACGCCATCCACCACCGGCACCCCGGTGCGCTGGCGAATCTGCTCGTCCAGCCCCGCCATGCCGCCGCAGCCGAGGCAAATCACCTCGGCCTTGTCGTCGCGCACGGCACGTTCGGCCTGCTCGACAATCGCTTCCACGGCCCGCTGCGGGTCGGCTTCCAGTTCCAGTACTGCCAGCCCGCTGGCCCGTACCGAAGCGCAGCGGTCATACAGGCCAGATAGCCTCAGGCGGTCTTCGATCAGCGGCACGGTGCGGTCCAGGGTGGTTACCACCGAGTAGGCGTGTCCCAGGTACATCGCCGTGCTGGCGGCGGCATCGGTAATGTCTACCACCGGCACGCTCAGCAACTCCTGCAGGCCTTCGCGGCCGTGTTCGCCATAACCGGCCTGGATCACGGCGTCGTAAGGCCCATCGTAGGCCAGCACCCGGTCCATCACTGCGATCGCGGCCAGGTAGCTTTCAAAGTTGCCTTCCACCGACTCGGCGCCGAACCATGGGGTGAGGCCGACGACCTCGGTCCCGGGCGCGGCCACCGCACGGGCCTGCTCGGCGATGGCTTCGGTGATGGCTTCAGTGGTGTTGACGTTGGCGATCAGAATACGCATGGGCAGTCCTCCCTGGTCAATGGCTGCTGTGGTCGACGGCGATGCACTCGCCGCTGACGTCGTGGTATTGGCGGTTGCGCGGCGCGATCAGCAGGTAGATGGCGGCGGCAATGCCGGCACCGATCAGCCACGAGAACGGCGCCACACTCTGGAAGTTGGGCACCAGGGCCAGGATGATGGCCAGCACTGCGGCGGGCACGAAGGCGGCCACGGCACGCAGGTTGATGCCCTTGCTGTAGTGGTAGGCGCCGGCCGGGTCTTCGCTGTACAGCTGTGGCACGTTGATGCAGCCTTTGCGCAGCAACCAGTAGTCGGACATGATCACCCCATACAACGGGCCGAGCAGGGCACCCAGGCCCGACAGGAAGTACACGATCACCAGCGGGCTGTTGTACAGGTTCCACGGCAGGATCAGCACTGCCAGGGTGGCGCTGATAAGCCCTGCGCGGCGGAAGTTGAGGTGGCGTGGTGCGAGGTTGCTGAGCACGAAGGCCGGGGCGACGAAGTTGGCCATGATGTTCACCGCCACAGTGACGATCAGGAAGGCCAGGCAACCCAGCACCAGGAACGCTGTGCTGGGGATGGCGGCGACGATCTGCGTCGGGCTGTCGATGATCTGGCCGTTGATCTGGAACTGCGCGCCGCACAGCACCACGGTGATCACCGCGAACACCAGGATGTTCACCGGCAGGCCCCAGAAGTTGCCGACGCGGATGGTCCTGCGGCACGGCGAGGAGCGGGCGAAGTCGCAGAAGTTGAGCACCAGGGTGCCGTAGATCGCCAGCCACAGGGCGCCGCCGGCAAAGATGTTGCGCCACATCTCGTAACCGGTCAGCGGCTCGGCCACCGACCAGGCGATGCGTGCATCAGCCTGGACGTACATGAAACCGGCCAGGGCGGCAACGGTCAGCAGGATGACCGGGCCGGCGAAGCCTTCGTAGCGACGCACCATCTCCATGCCATAGGCAAGGATCACCAACTGCACCAGCCAGATAGCCACGAAGCACGCCCAGCCCAGGCTCGAAAGCCCAAGAATGCTGTCGTGGTCGTAGGCGGCCAGCTGCGGCCACACGGCGGTGAGCAGCACACGCAGCACCACCGAGGCCAGGTAGGTCTGGATGCCGAACCAGGCAATGGCGATGACCGCGCGGATCAGCGCCGGGATCTGCGCACCATGGATACCGAAGGCGATGCGGCTGATGACCGGGAAGGGGACGCCGGTCTTCTGCCCCATGTAACCGGAGAGGTTCATGAAGAAGTACACCAGTGCCGCGCCAATGGCCAGCGACAACAGGATTTGCCAGCCACCCAGGCCGAGGGCGAACAAGCCCATGGCGAACGAATAGTTGGCGATATTGTGCACATCGTTTGTCCACAACGCGAAGATGCTATAGCCCCCCCAGCGCCGGCCTTCGATGCGCGTTGGTGCTAGGTCGCGGTTATGCAACCGCGGGCTCAGGGCAAGTTCCGGCTGCTGGCCGACAAGGCTGGAATCAGGGTGGGTGCTGACGACGGATTGTTCAGGGGCAAGGTCGAGGCTGCTACTCATTCCGGCGGGCTCCTGATGCACTTGGACTGCGATGAGCGGGCATGCGCACGGGCTCGCCATCTCGTCAGTGCAGTGTTGGCATCACAGGATTATGGGCGCGACGGCCGAGATTGGACCGGCGTCGCGGGTTCTTGTGTATTTATGTTTTGTTTTAGTTGTATACAAAACACGAGCACACAAAAGCCATTTTTGTGCCAGGCAAAAGTGAGACTTCAACGGATAATTTTTCAAATGTATCTTGATTAGAGGTAAGTTTATGAAAGCAGGGGAATATAAGCTGACCAAATAAACAGAATTAATTTTCATCCCGATGTATTAGTTGATCGATTGGTCAAAATTAGTTGCGAGGGGTGTGTAACGTATTGGGGCGTTACCTTTAAAAGTGCACACAAAAATGGCACCTAAGGTGACATTCTTGTGTACAAAAAATAGTCAGCTTTTCCCGTGTGAGCCTTTCGCAGCACAGGGCGGGCATCATTCCATCGGCGGCAACCGCCGCTTCACCGGGCTTTTCTTGATGATTGCGGTATTGGTCTCGGCCAGCACATTGATGCGGTCCAGCAGGGTGTCCAGTTGCTCCATCGAACGTACATGCAGCCGGGCGATGAAGCAGTCCTCGCCGGTAACCTTGTCACACTCGGTGAACTCGGGAATGGCAATGATCTGCCGTTCAACCTCCTGCAATTGCCCCGGCAGCGGGCGAATGCGCACGATCGCCTGCAACTGGTAACCGAAGGCCCGCGGGTCGACATTCACGGTGTAACCGCGCAGCACACCCCGTTCTTCCAGTCGGCGCAGGCGTTCGCTGACGCTGGGCGCAGACAGCCCACTGACTTGCGCCAGGGCCTTGAGCGAGCGGCGCGAGTCTTCCATCAGCGCATTGATCAGCAGTTGGTCTATGGCGTCGGTCATGTTCACCTCAACAGGTAATTTGCGTTGTTTGCCTTGATAGTAAAGGCAAGATCGTCAGTTGGCCTTGGTTATCCGCTGGAAGGCTGGATTGCAACCTCTGCATACTGTTGCCATCGTCAACAGGAGGTGTGGGATGGAAAATTCATTGCGCCGTGGCTCGCTGGAAATGGTCGCCGCCATGCTGATTTCGGGGACCATTGGCTGGTTCGTGCTGGTCTCCGGCCAGCCGGTGCTGGAGGTGGTGTTCTGGCGCTGCGTGTTCGGGGCGGTGACCTTGCTGGTGATTTGCGCCGCTTTCGGTTTTCTGCGGCCGGGTGTGATCAGCCGCACGGCGTTCCTGTTGGCGATTGCCAGCGGCGTGGCCATCGTCGGCAATTGGTTGCTGTTGTTTGCTTCGTATTCGCGGGCGTCAATTGCCATCGGCACGGCGGTGTACAACGTGCAGCCGTTCATGCTGGTGGGGCTGGCGGCGCTGTTCCTGGGTGAGAAGATCACCCTGGCCAGGGTGACCTGGCTGAGCGTGGCGTTCCTCGGCATGCTGGCCATCGTCAGTGTTCATGGTACGGGGCAGGCGGGTGGTGAGGACTATTTGCTGGGCATCGCCCTGGCACTGGGGGCGGCGTTGCTGTATGCCGTCGCGGCGTTGATCATCAAGCGCCTGAATGGCACGCCGCCGCACCTCATTGCGTTGATCCAGGTAACCACCGGTGTGCTGTTGCTGGCACCGTGGGTCAAGCTCGGCGGATTGCCGGGTGAACTGCCGGCGCTGGCCAGCCTGCTGACCCTGGGCATGGTACATACCGGCTTGATGTATGTGTTGCTGTACAGCGCCATCCAGCGCTTGCCCACGGCGTTGACCGGGGCGCTGTCGTTCATCTACCCGATTGCGGCCATTCTGGTGGACTGGGTGGCGTTCGGGCACCGGCTGGCACCGCTGCAGTGGCTGGGGGTGGGGTTGATCCTGCTGGCGGCGGCGGGGATGCAGCAGGGGTGGTGGTTCCGGCCCAAGGCGTTAGTGGTCTAGCGCCCTCAGGGGGTAGAATGCCGCTTTTGCCAGTCTGCGACCCGCCATGACCTCGCCAATCGACACCCTTGAGCAACACCTGCTCGCCGCCCTTGACCCCGCCCCACAGGAAACCCGCCGCGTTTTCCACGGTCGCGGCCGCTGCTGGCCGGGCCTGGAGCAGGTCACCGTCGACTGGCTGCAAGGCGTTCTCTCGGTCGCCTTGTTCCGCGAGCCGCCCGAGGGCCAACTGGCCGAACTCGAGGCCATGCTGCGCCGCCTGGCCGAGCGCCCGCAGTGGACGGCTCAGGCGGTCATCATCCAGCACCGCTACCTGCCCGACAGCCCAGGCCAGTGGCTGCTGGGCGAACCATGCCAGCAACGCGAGGTGGTCGAGGACGGCCTGACCTACCTGCTGGACCTTGGCGTGCGGCAGAACAATGGCCTATTCCTCGACATGCGATACGGCCGGCGCTGGGTGCGCGAGCAGGCGGCCGGCAAGCGCGTACTGAACCTGTTCGCCTACACCTGTGGTTTCTCGGTCGCGGCCATTGCAGGCGGCGCCGAGCAGGTGGTTAACCTGGATATGGCCAAGTCGGCACTTTCGCGGGGCCGCGACAACCACCGCCTCAATGGCCATGATGCCTCGCGGGTGGCCTACCTTGGGCATGAGCTGTTCAAGTCATGGGGCAAGGTGCGCAAGTACGGGCCTTATGACCTGATCATCATCGACCCGCCGACCTTCCAGCGTGGCAGCTTTGTGCTGACCCAGGACTACGCGAAGATCCTGCGACGCCTGCCGGAATTGCTGAGCGCGGATGGGACAGTGCTGGCGTGTGTCAACGACCCCGGGATTGGACCGGAGTTTCTGATTGAAGGGATGGCAGAGCAGGCGCCTGCGCTGGCGTTTGTCGAGCGGCTGGAGAACCCGCCGGAGTTTCCGGATGTGGACCCGGCGGGGGGGCTGAAGGCCTTGGTATTCCGCCAGGGTTGAGGTTGCCTTTTCCGGCCCCTTCGCGGGTAAACCCGCTCCCACAGGATCCCCACAATCCAGAATGGCGCGGGCTCCCTTTGCGAGCGGGTTACCCGCGAACAGGCCAGTGCAGGTGACCTCAAGCCCCCAGGGCCTGCACGGGCAATGGATACACCTGGGCAAAGCTGACATTGTCAGTCTGGTCCACCCGCTTCTTCAGCCGTTCGTTGAATGCCCGGCTGACCGCATATTGCCCGCCAGAAATGGTGCGGAACTGTGCAGTCAGCACAAACCCGTTCAAGTCCATGCGGTCCACCCCGAACACCTGTAGCGGCCCCTGAAGGTTGATGCGCAGCAGCGGGTCGTCACTGATCGACTTGCCCACCTCATGAATCAGCGCCAGTGACGCATCCACATCACTGTCGTAGGTGAACTGCACCGAGAAGAACGCATAGGCAAATTGCCGCGACTGGTTGGTAACCGCCTTGATCTGGCCGAACGGCACCGAGTGCACGAAGCCTTTGCCATCGCGTAGGCGCAGGGTACGGATGGTCAGGCTTTCGACGGTGCCGGCGTGGCCGGAATCCAGCACCACCCAGTCGCCGATGGAAATGGTGTCCTCGATGAGGATGAACAGCCCGGTGATCACATCCTGCACCAGCTGTTGCGAGCCGAAGCCGATGGCCAGGCCGATTACCCCGGCACCGGCCAACAGCGGCGCAACGTTGATGCCCAGGTTGGCCATGGTGGTGATGGTGCAGATGACGATCAGGATCACCTTGATCGCGTTGCGCAGCATCGGCAGGATGGTCCGCACCCGGGTGCTTGGCTGGCGCGAGCTGCGTCGGCCGACGGCAGGCTTGAGCGCTTCCTGGATGGCGGTGTCGAGTACCACCCACAGCAGCCAGGTTACCAGCAGGATCAGGCCGATGCTCGACAGCGAGTTACTGATGGCCTGGCCCAGGCTGTTGCTGAGGGCGAAGTCGATCACCGAGAAGCCCCAGATGCGCCCCAGCAGCTCGATGAATGCCACGGCCATGACAATGCGCAGCAGGGCGTGGGCGAGGCTGCGCAGCAGTTCCTTGTAGGGCCGCACACGCTGCGTCGGGTCGCTTTCGCGGGGTGCCAGCAAGTGTTGCAGCAAGGTGCTGAGGAACACGGTCGAGACCAGCAGCACGGTGGTGAGCAAGGCTTTTTGCAAGGCCTTCTGGCTTTCTGCGCCGGCCCCCACCAGGTGAACCGCCGAGACCAGGATCATCAGCAGGATCGGCAGGTACCAAAGCGCCGAAAAGATCCGCAGGGTTTCCTGCACCGCCCGGTGTTGTACGCGGTCCTTGAATGCGCGGTTACGGATCAGGTGGGCCACCGGCCGGCGCAGGCGGATGACCAGGCTGGCGAAGATGAAGGTGGCGGTCAGGCCGGTGAGCACGGCAATGCTGGCCGTGATGTTGCCGCCCAGCTGGCGGGCGATCTGTGGGCTGGTCAGGGCGTCGCTCCAGGCGGCAAGAAAGCCGATCAGGAACAGCGGGTGCGGCGCCAGGCGCTTGATCACCCCAACCGCCGCGCGCTTGTGGCCGGCGTCGAACAGTGTGATCAGGCAGAGAATGATCGACGTGGAGAACAGGCCGCTGCTGGTGGCGTAGGCCAGGCTCAGCCCCAGTGCACGGGCCACCGACGGCTCAAGGAAGCGGCTGATGTACAGCGTCAGCGGGAGGCTGGCCAGGGCTGGCAAGGTGTAGGGCAGCAGGTACCCGAGCAGGCTGCTGGCGCGTTTGCGCTCGCGCAGCCAAGCGGTACCAGAGGAGCGCTTGGCCACCCAGCGGCCCAGGCACGTGAGCAGGCCGAAGCTGGCAGCCCAGGTAAAGCTGAGCATCAGGAAGTTGCCGGCCAGTTGCAGCGAGTCGCTGGCGGAGTGGCGATCGACCAGGCGTTCGACCTCCTTGGCGGCGCGGTCGGTGCGCAGGCGCCAGGCATCGACCAGGTGGGCGTCCAGGTCCAGTTCCTGCGCCGCGCTGTCCAAGCCATCGGCCAAGGCGCCAAGCAGGCCACCTTGCAGTACCGGTTCGGGGTCGGCGGGTGGTTGTTCGGTGGGGGCGGGGTCGGCAGCCAACAGGTGGGTGCTCAGCAGGCAGCCGAGCAGCAGGGTCGAGAGAAAGCGCAGCACTGGAGTACTCCTTGGGCCGGGGTGAGCGGGGCAGGGTTACTCAAGGAACTGAGGGCGCAAGGGTGGGGAAAGTTCGATCGGGTGTTGCCAGGGGCCGGCTTTTTCGAGGGCAAGCCGGCCCTGGTCAGGTCAATTACTGATTGTTGGTATAGATCTGGTCAAACACGCCACCATCATTGAAGTGGGTCTTCTGCACAGTACGCCAGTCACCAAAGGTTTTCTCCACCGACAGGAAGTCCACTTTCGGGAAACGGTCCGTGTACTTGGCCAGCACCGTGGCGTCACGCGGGCGCAGGTAGTTGTTGGCGGCGATCTCCTGGGCCTCTGGCGACCACAGGTACTTCAGGTATTCCTCGGCCACGGCCTGGGTGCCTTTCTTGGCCACCACTTTGTCAACCACGCTTACCGGCGGCTCGGCTTCGGCCGACACGCTCGGGTAGACCACTTCGAACTGGTCGCGGCCGAATTCGCGGGCGATCATTTCGGCTTCGTTCTCGAAGGTGACCAGCACGTCGCCGATCTGGTTGGTCATGAAGGTGGTGGTGGCGGCACGGCCACCGGTGTCCAGTACGGGCGCCTGCTTGAACAGCTTGCCGACGAAGTCCTTGGCTTTGGTTTCGTCACCGCCTTGCTTGAGCACATAACCCCAGGCCGACAGGTAGGTGTAGCGGCCGTTGCCCGAGGTCTTCGGGTTGGGCACGATCACTTGTACGCCGTCCTTGAGCAGGTCGGGCCAGTCTTTCAGGGCTTTCGGGTTGCCCTTGCGCACGATGAACACAGTGGCCGAGGTGAACGGCGCGCTGTTGTTCGGCAGGCGGGTTACCCAGTTGTCGGGCACCAGCTTGCCGTTGTCGGCCAGGGCGTTGATGTCGGTGGCCATGTTCATGGTGATGACATCGGCCGGCAGGCCATCGATCACCGCACGCGCCTGCTTGCTCGAGCCGCCGAAGGACATCTGCACGTTGACTTTCTCTTTGTGCTCGGCTTCCCAGTGCTTCTGGAAGGCCGGGTTGTAGTCCTTGTAGAAGTCGCGCATCACATCGTAGGAAACGTTGAGCAGGGTCGGGGCGGCCTGGGCAAGGTTGCCCAAGGCCAGGCCTGCGGCGAGCAGCGAGGCGGTGAAGAGTTTTTTCACGTTGCTTCCTTGTTCTTGAAGAGGGTTGGGGCAGATTGCCAGCGACTATAGCGGGTGGGTTCAGACGGGTTAAAGAACAAAAAATGCTTTGGTTATGCTTCTGCGCGTACCGGCCTCTTCGCGGGTAAACCCGCTCCCACAGGTACCGTGTAATGTTCACGCCTGTGGTGATCCTGTGGGAGCGGGCGCGCCCGCGAAAGGGCCTGTACAGGCAACGTCATTGCTTGGGAAACAACCCATTCCCACAGCGGGAACAGAACGCCGCCCCATGCTCATGGGTCTTCTTGTGGCAGGTCGGGCAACTATGCTGCAACTGCTCCCCGCGCATGGCATTGGCCAGCTCTGCCGTGAAGATGCCGGTTGGCACGGCAATGATCGAGTAACCGGTAATCATCACCAGCGACGACAGCACCTGCCCCAGCGGGGTCTTCGGCACGATGTCGCCAAAGCCCACCGTGGTCAGGGTAACGATGGCCCAATAGATGCCTTTGGGGATGCTGGTAAACCCATGTTCCGGGCCTTCGATTACATACATCAGCGTGCCGAACACCGTTACCAGGGTCGATACGCTGACCAGGAACACGATGATTTTCTGCTTGCTGCCGCGCAGTGCCTCCATCAGGTAGTTGGCCTGCTTGAGGTACGGGCTGAGCTTGAGCACGCGGAAGATGCGCAGCATCCGGATGACCCGGATGATGAGCAGGTACTGGGCGTCGCTGTAGTACAGCGCGATGACCCCCGGCACGATCGCCAATAAATCGACCAGGCCGTAGAAACTGAAGGCATAGCGTAGCGGCTTGGGCGAGCAGTACAGGCGCGTGAGGTACTCGGCCAGGAATATCGCGGTAAAGCCCCACTCGATGGCGGCCAGCAGGCCGGCGTAACCCTGGTGCACCTCATCGATGCTGTCGAGGATCACCGTGACCAGGCTGGCCAGGATGATCAGCAACAGGATCTTGTCGAAACGGCGGCCGGCTACGGTGTCGGTCTGGAAGACCATGATGTAGAGGCGTTCGCGTAAAGATTGCGAAGACATGGGATACCTGATGCTTGACGTTGATGATCAACACTAGAGTGCGCGGGTGAGATGCACAAGCCGACGCAGAGCTGGCGAACTGGTAGAAATGCCAGTAGGCGGTGAGTGAAAAAACGCTAATCATGAGAACCGCAGGGTTCATCGGAGCGTGGCTATGTCAAATGCAAGGCAGCATCGTGCACGGGTTGGCTTGTTCTATCAGTCTGATGAGTTGGTTTGTGTCTCCGGTCAAGACAACGAACGCCTGCTGCAGGCTGGAGGGCAGGCATTGTTTCAGATAAGCCCGTCTCCAGCTTTATTGCTGGTCGATGGTGCAAATACCGTGAGTGCGGCTGGGTGGGGGGATCATTTTTTAAATGAAGCTTTTTCTGCCTACGGATACTCAGCGATAAGCAAGGGCAGGCCAATGGTCGGTTTCAACGGTCAATGGCGTGACCCGGTCACTACCGCTTACCCCTTGGGCAATGGCCATCGACTTTACATGCCATCGCTTCGGCGTTTCAGCCGTGCTGATAGCTTGAGCCCCTTTGGTGATGGAGGGATCAATGCCTATTGTTATTGCAGCGGTGACCCTGTGAATCGTGTTGATCCAACAGGACAGTATTGGGCGCTGCTAGGACGGATGGTAACTAAGTTTTTGAGTTTTCTGCCCGGACGAATGGTAAATAGGGCTGCGAGTGTTTTGCCCGGTCATGTAAGACACGTGGCGGCCGTCGAGACTTCGGTCCAAGGCATAAACGTTAGCGCAAGCCTCTCAGAGCATTTATTGCCCCGCTCTTTGGCGCCGGTTGTCCGGGATGGGTTTAGTCGGCATCAAGATGTATGGATCTATAAACCGGTAGCAGGTGGTAGAACCATGGTTGTGAATTACGGGGAGACGGGGCTCCGACAGAGCGTTTCGATGAGGCTTGAACCAAGGGGACTGGTCGAAGGTTGGGTTAAGGATGGTGTGGTGGTGCAGCCTACGGGTGCAAAGCCGGCGAGCATGAGGCAGGCAGGTTTTACTTTAGGCGGATACAAGCAGGAGGCTAATGGGAGGTGGAATTTTTATTACTATATCCAACCGCGCTCTTCACGTGTCGGGTGACACATAAGTTCTATGTATCCATTCCCTTTCAGGTGGCGAGAGGCTCAATGAGCCTCCTTATAAGGTTATGGCTATCTCAATCGTCGCTTTATGGCTTGGCTTTGACTGCTGTCGAACAGTGAGTGTGAAGCACGGCTACCCAGGAGCATCAGCCAGCAAGTGACGACAAAGGGCGCGGTAAGTCCTGGTATGGGCAGGTGTGTGAACATCGAATGCAGCAGCAGTGCCAAAACTATCGCAGCCAGTGTTACCCAGGCTCTTTCATGCTGGCGGCTGAAGGCTAACGCCGCCAATGCCGCATTGAACCCGTACAGCCCCAGCCACGCCGCCTGTGCCTGATCGGCGAGCAATGCCACGCCACCACCAATGGCTGAACCGATTACAGCCCACAGCGCCGCATAGGGATTGGCAATGAACATCCCGACGATGATCAGCAGCCCGGCCAAGGGTTGATCAAGCAGGAAGATCTGGCCCACGCCGCGCGCCAGGGCATCCAGCGGGTCGGCTTCTATGAAGCCGCTGGGTGCCGGGCTGGCGATCAGCAGTGTGGCCCAGCCCAGCAGCACGAATGGCGCGGTATAGGCGACCAGCAACTTGCCACCGCGCTTGCGCCACTGGTGGGTGATGATGCTGGACAGGCCGCCGGCGGCGATGACCAGCGGCGGCAGGATCGCCGACCAGGGCAGCACGGCGCAGATCAGAATGCCGATCAGCACGCCGTTGTAGCAGTACAGCCCGGCCTGGCGGTCGGCACGGTCATAGCCGCGTGCCTGGGCGGTGAGCAGGCCGGCCAGGGCGCCAAGCAGGGCGCCGCCGACCAGGGTGGGCGCGGTCAGCAGGATGGCCAGCAGGCAGCACAGGCCGCACAGGGGGTTGCGCAGCAGCAGCACCTGGCTGAAGCCGTTGAGTAACGCCGTGGCCCAGTCGGGGCACGGATTGACGAAATTTTTGGTGTACATGGGGCAGTCAGTGAGGTTGATGGGGAGCGGTGGGCCTCTTCGGGCCTCGGGTTTTCCGCATGTTTGTTGTTGTGGGAGGGCTTTGCCCTCCATTCGCGGGGCAAGCCCGCTCCCACAGATAGACCACTTACCTTGAGACAGCGGTGTACTTGTGGGAGCGGGCTTGCCCCGCGAAAGGGCCTTTGGATCAGATCAAAGTCTCGATCCGCAGCGTGTTGGTCGACCCTGGCTTGCCGAAAGGCACGCCAGCGGTGATCAGCAGCGTGTCACCACGGCTGGCCATGCCTTGCGCCTGGGCAATTTCCAGCGCCGTAGACACAACTTCATCCACCTGACGCAGGCGGTCGTTGACCACCGAATGCACACCCCAGGCCACGCTCAGGCGGCGCGCGGTGTTCAGGTTCGGCGTCAGGTTGAGGATCGGTGCCCGTGGCCGTTCACGTGCCGCGCGCAGGGTCGAGGCACCCGACTCGCTGTAGTTGACCAGCACCGCCACCGGCAGGATGCCGCTGATGCGGCGGATCGCGCAGCTGATGGCGTCTGACACGGTGGCCTCGGCCTTTGGCCGACCGACGTCGAGCTGGGCCTGGTAGTCCGGGCCGTTCTCAACCTGGCGGATGATCTTGCTCATCATCTGCACGGCTTCGAGCGGGTAGTCACCCGAGGCGGTTTCGGCCGACAGCATCACTGCATCGGCACCTTCGGCCACCGCGTTGGCCACGTCGGTGACTTCGGCACGGGTTGGCGCTGGCGAGAAACGCATCGACTCGAGCATCTGCGTGGCCACCACCACCGGTTTGCCCAGTTGGCGGCAGGTGCCGATGATGTGCTTCTGGATCTGCGGCACGCTCTCGGCCGGCACTTCCACACCCAGGTCACCACGGGCCACCATGATCGCGTCTGCCAGCTCGGCGATGGCTTGCAGTTGCTCGACGGCCGATGGCTTCTCGATCTTGGCCATCAGGTAGGCGCGGTCGCCAATCAGCTGGCGCGCTTCAACGATGTCTTCAGGGCGCTGGACGAACGACAGGGCGACCCAGTCCACGCCCAGCTCCAGGCCAAAGGCCAGGTCACGGCGGTCTTTTTCGGTGAGCGGGGAGAGGTCGAGCACCGCTTGCGGCACGTTGACACCCTTGCGGTCGGACAGCTCGCCACCGTTCAGCACTTCGGTATCGATCGCGTCGTTGTGCTTGGCGGTCACCCGCAGACGCAGCTTGCCGTCGTCCAGCAGCAGGTCCATGCCGGGTTCGAGGGCGGCGATGATTTCCGGGTGCGGCAGGTTGACCCGGCGACTGTCGCCGGGGGTGTTGTCCAGATCCAGGCGCAGGGCCTGGCCGCGTTGCAGCTGCACCTTGCCCTCGGCAAAGCGGCCGACGCGCAGCTTCGGCCCCTGCAGGTCCATGAGGATGCCCAGGGGGTAGTTCAACTGCTGCTCGACTTCGCGGATCCACTGGTAGCGCAGGGCGTGGTCGGCGTGCTCGCCGTGGCTGAAGTTGAGGCGGAAGATGTTCACCCCCGCTTCGACCAGCTGGCGGATGTCGTCGATGCCTTTGATCGCAGGGCCGAGGGTGGCGAGGATCTTTACTTTTTTGTCAGGCGTCATGATTGGGCAGTCTCGAGGATCAGGATGGCGCGGAAGTCGTTGACGTTGGTGCGGGTTGGCTCGGTGACGATCAGTGCATCCAGCGCGGCGAAGTAGCCATAACCGTTGTTGTTGTCCAGCTCGTCGCTGGCCGACAGGCCCAGGGCTTCGGCGCGGGCGTAGCTGGCCGGGGTCATGAAGGCACCGGCGTTTTCTTCCGAGCCGTCGATGCCGTCGGTGTCACCGGCCAGGGCGTATACGCCTGGCAGGCCTTTGAGGCTTTCGGTGAGGCTGAGCAGGAATTCGGCGTTGCGCCCGCCGCGGCCGTTGCCGCGCACGGTCACGGTGGTTTCGCCGCCGGAGAGGATCACGCAGGGCGCCTTCAGCGGCTGGCCGTGCAGCACGATCTGCCGGGCGATGCCGGCGTGGACCTTGGCCACTTCGCGCGATTCGCCTTCCAGGTCACCGAGGATCAGCGGGCTGAAACCGGCTTGACGGGCTTTGACGGCGGCGGCTTCAAGCGACTGCTGGGGCTTGGCGATCAGCTGGAAGTGGCTGCGGGCCAAGGCCGGGTCATCGGCCTTGACGGTTTCCGAGGCGGGGTTGTTCAGCCAGTCGATGACCGCTTTGGGCGCTTCGATGTTGTAGCGCTTGAGGATGGCCAGGGCATCGGCCGAGGTGCTCGGGTCGGCTACGGTGGGGCCGGAAGCGATGACCGTGGCGAGGTCGCCCGGTACATCGGAAATGGCATAGGTGTAGACCGTGGCCGGCCAGCAGGCCTTGGCCAGTCGCCCGCCCTTGATCGCCGAGAGGTGCTTGCGCACGCAGTTCATCTCGCCGATGGTGGCGCCGGATTTCAGCAGTGCCTTGTTGATCTGCTGCTTGTCGGCCAGGGTCAGGCCTTCGGCAGGCAGGGCGAGCAGGGCCGAGCCACCGCCAGACAGCAGGAAGATGACGCGGTCTTCTTCGTTGAGGTTGCTGACCAGTTCCAGCACGCGCTTGGCCACAGCCAGGCCGGCAGCGTCGGGGACCGGGTGGGCGGCTTCGACCACCTCGATCTTCTGGCAGTTGGCGCCGTGGCCGTAACGGGTCACGACCAGGCCGGAGACTTCGCCCTGCCAGCTTTTCTCGACCACTTCGGCCATGGCAGCTGCGGCTTTGCCGGCGCCGATGACAATGACCCGGCCACTGCGGTCGGCGGGCAGGTAGGGTTCGAGGACTTGGCGGGGGTGGGCGGCGGCGATGGCTGTGTCGAACAGCTCGCGGAGAAGTTTTTGCGGATCGACCGACATGGCAGGCTCCCAATTATTGTTGTTCTGCAAAACCAAAAACGCCCCTGGAACTGCCTCCGTGCAGGCTGAACCAGGGGCGGGTGTTGCTCGGTGTCGCTGGCTGATCTGTGGTCGCAGGTCAAGCGGCGTGTGCTTCATCGCGACCGTAGCGCGCGCTGAAGCCGGTAAGGCTTACACGTTATTTTTCGTCGCGGATCGAGAAGTTGGCCATGTGTTCCAGGCCTTTGATCAGCGCCGAGTGGTCCCAGTTGCCGCCACCCAGGGCCTGGCAGGTGTTGAACACTTGCTGGGCATTGGAGGTGTTGGGCAGGTTGATGCCCAGTTCCTTGGCACCTTGCAGGGCCAGGTTCAGGTCTTTCTGGTGCAGGTTGATGCGGAAGCCCGGGTCGAAGGTGCCCTTGATCATGCGCTCGGCGTGTACTTCGAGGATTTTCGACGAAGCAAACCCGCCCATCAGTGCTTCACGCACCTTCGCAGGGTCGGCGCCGTTCTTGGCGGCGAACAGCAGGGCTTCGGCCACAGCCTGGATGTTCAGGGCGACGATGATCTGGTTGGCAACCTTGGCGGTCTGGCCGTCACCGTTACCGCCGACGCGGGTGATGTTCTTGCCCATGGCTTCGAACAGCGGCAGGGCGCGCTCGAAGGCTTTCGGGCAGCCACCGACCATGATGCTCAGGGTCGCGGCCTTGGCACCGACTTCACCACCGGACACCGGGGCGTCCAGGTAGGCAGCGCCGGTAGCCTTGATCTTCTCGGCGAAGGCTTTGGTAGCGGTAGGGGAGATCGAGCTCATGTCGATCACCACCTTGTTCGGGCCCACGCCTTCGGCCACACCGTTTTCACCGAACAGGACGCTTTCGACCTGCGGGGTGTCGGGGACCATGACGATGATGAATTCGGCTTCCTGGGCAACTTCTTTCGGGTTGGCCAGGGCCACTGCACCGGCGGCGATCAGGTCGGCTGGCGCAGCGTCGTGGTGGGTGGAAACGAAGATGCTGTGACCTGCTTTTTGCAGGTTCTGGGCCATGGGCTTGCCCATGATGCCCGTGCCGATGAAACCGATTTTAGCCATGAGAAATTACCTCTTTGTAATTGTTTAAGCTGAACGCGGGCCTGCCCCTGTCCTGTGGGAGCGGGCTTGCCCCGCGAAGGCGGTAGATCAGGCAATGGAGGTGTCTTTGCGGGCGCTTTCGCGGGGCAAGCCCGCTCCCACATGGGTTTTCAGCCAGCCCAGGCCCGCTTCGGTGGTGGTCTTGGGCTTGTACTCCGCGCCCACCCAGCCCTGGTAACCAATGCGGTCCAGGTGCTCGAACAGGAAGCGGTAGTTGATTTCGCCAGTACCAGGCTCGTGACGGCCCGGGTTGTCGGCCAGCTGAATGTGATTGATCAGCTGCAGGTTGGTTTCCATGGTGCGAGCCAGGTCACCTTCCATGATCTGCATGTGGTAGATGTCGTACTGCAGGAACAGGTTGTCACTGCCCACCTCGGCCTGGATTTCCAGGGCCTGCTGGGTGGTGTTCAGGTAGAAGCCTGGGATGTCGCGGGTGTTGATCATTTCCATGACCAGGCGAATACCGGCGCCCTTGAGCTTGTCAGCGGCGTAGCGCAGGTTCTCGACGAAGGTCTTGCGTACGGTGGCGCAGTCCGGGCCTTGTGGGCGAATGCCGGCCAGGGCGTTGACCTGGGTGTTGCCCAGCACCTTGGCGTATTCGATGGCCTTGTCGACACCGGCACGGAATTCTTCGATGCGGTCGGGGTGGCAGGTGATACCGCGCTCACCTTTGGCCCAGTCGCCGGCAGGCAGGTTGAACAGCACCTGGGTCAGGCCGTTGGCTTCCAGCTGCTGCTTGATGTCGGCAGCGCTGAAGTCGTACGGGAACAGGTATTCGACGCCGCTGAAACCAGCATCGGCGGCAGCCTTGAAGCGGGCCAGGAAGTCCTGTTCGGTGAACAGCATGGACAGGTTGGCAGCGAAGCGAGGCATGAGTTGTCTCCTTGCGATGAAGGCCCCCAGGGCGTGCCTGGGGGCGTCAGGCGATCAGTCCAGCATCGAGATGGCGGTTGGCGCGTCGTTGCCGACCAGCGCCAGGTCTTCGAACTCGTTGACCGCGTTGATCTCGGTGCCCATGGAAATGTTGGTCACACGCTCGAGAATCACCTCGACCACGACCGGCACGCGGAACTCTTCGGCCATCTTCTGTGCCTTGAGCAGGGCAGGGGCGATCTCGGCCGGTTCGAACACGCGAATGGCCTTGCAGCCCAGGCCTTCGACCACTGCAACGTGGTCGACGCCATAGGTGGCAGCGTCGGTCGAGTTGATGTTCTCGAACGCCAGTTGTACACAGTAATCCATGTCGAAGCCACGCTGCGCCTGGCGGATCAGGCCCAGGTAGGCGTTGTTCACCAGTACGTGAACGTACGGCAGGTTGAACTGCGCACCCACCGCCAGTTCTTCGATCATGAACTGGAAGTCGTAGTCACCCGACAGCGCCACAACCTTGCGCTTCGGATCGGCTTTGACCACGCCCAGCGCAGCAGGGATGGTCCAGCCCAACGGGCCGGCCTGGCCGCAGTTGATCCAGTGGCGTGGTTTGTACACGTGCAGGAACTGCGCGCCGGCGATCTGCGACAGGCCGATGGTGCTGACGTAGCAGGTGTCCTTGCCGAATACCTGGTTCATTTCTTCGTAGACGCGCTGCGGCTTGACCGGCACGTTGTCGAAGTGGGTCTTGCGCTGCAGGCTTGCCTTGCGCTGTTGGCAGTCTTCCAGCCAGGCCTTGCGGCACTTCAGCTTGCCCGCGGCTTTCCACTCGCGAGCCACTTCGAGGAACACGTCCAGTGCCTTGCCTGCGTCGGAAACGATCCCCAGGTCAGGGGTGAACACGCGGCCGATCTGGGTCGGTTCGATATCTACGTGGACGAACTTGCGGCCTTCGGTGTAGACGTCGACGGAGCCGGTGTGGCGGTTGGCCCAGCGGTTGCCGATGCCGAACACCAGGTCGGACTTGAGCAGGGTGGCGTTGCCATAACGGTGCGAAGTCTGCAGGCCTACCATGCCGACCATCTGTGCGTGGTCGTCCGGAATGGTGCCCCAGCCCATCAGGGTCGGGATGACCGGTACACCGGTCAGTTCGGCGAACTCGACCAGCTTGTCGCTGGCATCGGCGTTGATGATGCCGCCACCGGCTACCAGCAGTGGGCGCTCGGCGTCATTGAGCAGGGCCAGGGCTTTCTCGGCCTGTACGCGGGTGGCGGATGGCTTGTTGACTGCCAGGGGTTCGTAGGCGTCGATGTCGAATTCGATTTCGGCCATCTGCACGTCGAACGGCAGGTCGATCAGTACCGGGCCAGGGCGGCCAGTGCGCATTTCATAAAAGGCCTTCTGGAAGGCATAAGGCACCTGGCCTGGCTCCAGAACGGTGGTTGCCCACTTGGTCACTGGCTTGACGATGTTGGTGATGTCGACAGCCTGGAAGTCTTCCTTGTGCAGGCGGGCACGTGGCGCCTGGCCAGTGATGCACAGAATCGGGATGGAGTCGGCCGAGGCACTGTACAGGCCGGTGACCATGTCGGTGCCGGCAGGGCCGGAAGTGCCGATGCACACACCGATGTTGCCCGGGTTGGCACGGGTGTAGCCCTCGGCCATGTGCGAGGCACCTTCGACGTGACGAGCGAGGACGTGATCGATGCCACCGACTTTTTTCAGGGCCGAGTACAACGGGTTGATGGCAGCCCCCGGGATGCCGAACGCGGTATCTACACCTTCACGGCGCATGACCAGAACGGCTGCATCGATTGCTCTCATTTTGCTCATGGTTTGTGCCTCATCGATTTTGTAATTGTATACAACTTGCTTTGCGACAGAGTGTATTCACGCCTGGCGGCTCAGGTCAATGGGTTTTCATCGGGTGGGCTCGCTTTCGTCAAAGCGGCCGTGAAAACGGCTATTTGCGCCATCGCATACGATCGTTTCAAAATATTGTATACAAAAATACATTTCGTTGTGTTCTATTTGTTCTATCGGTTTTCAACTGCCCTCAGGGCTTCTCACAACAAGAAGAGGACCTTTCCATGAACGTCTTGAACCTGAAAGTCGCTGTCAGCCTGGTAAACGCCGCACTGGCGGCGGGCCGCAAGATCAATGCCGCGCCACTGACCGTGGCGGTGCTGGATGCCGGTGGGCACCTGCTGGCGTTGCAGCGTGAGGATGGCGCCAGCCTGATCCGGCCTGAGGTGGCCACTGGCAAAGCCTGGGGTGCGATTGCCCTGGGCAAGGGGTCGCGCTTGCTGGCGCTGGATGCGCAGCAGCGGCCGGCGTTTTTTGCTGCGCTGAACGGGATGGGGGAGCGGCCGGTGGTGCCAGCACCGGGTGGGGTGCTGATTCGTGATCAGGACGGCAAGGTGTTGGGTGCGGTAGGGATCAGCGGCGATACGTCGGATATCGACGAGCAGTGTGCGATCAGTGCGATCGAGGAGGTGGGGTTGCGGGCAGATGCCGGGGTAGCGGCCTAAATCTCTATTGCCTGTTCTGGCCCATTCGCGGGCAAGCCCGCTCCCACCGGGACTCCACTACCTTAAGGCATGTGGTGATCCCGTGGGAGCGGGCTTGCCCGCGAATGGCCCTTGAGGATGGTTCAGGCTGCCTCAGGCTCACAACCTTTCAAGACCATACGAATGATGGTCTCGGCCGCCGCGTCATAATCGCTGTCGGCCAGCTTGGCCTTACCGGTCACCGCAGAAATCTGCCAGTCAAAGTCGGCATAGGTCTGGGTCGCTGCCCAGATGCTGAACATCAGGTGATGCGCGTCCACATGGGCGATCTGCCCTCGGTCGATCCAGCGCTGGATGCACTCGATGTTGTGGCGGGCCTGTTCGTTCAGTTGCTCTACCTGGTTTGCCGACAGGTGCGGGGCGCCATGCATGATTTCGCTGGCGAACACCTTGGAGGCATGCGGCAGGTCGCGCGAAATGCGGATCTTTGAACGAATGTAGGCACTCAGCACTTCTTTCGGGTCGCCGTCGGCATTGAACGGCGTAGATGCCTGCATGATTGGCGCAATGATGCTTTCCAGGACCTCGCGGTAGAGATTGTCCTTGGACTTGAAGTAGTAATACACGTTCGGCTTGGGCAGGCCGGCCTTGGCCGCGATATCGCTGGTCTTGGTGGCGGCGAAGCCCTTGTCGGCGAATTCCTCGCTTGCCGCGCGCAGGATCAATTCCTTGTTGCGCTCGCGAATGGTGCTCATGGTCAGGGATCTTCCTCGTGTCTGGCCACCTCTAAGAGGGATCGGGCATGGTAGCACCGGCCTCGACGGGCGCTCAAGGCAGCGGCTTTGGGCTAGAATCCGGCACATTGACTTATTTGGATACAAGCAAACATGGCAGGAAGCAGTCTACTGGTACTGATCGACGATATCGCCACGCTGCTGGACGACGTCTCTCTGATGACCAAGGTAGCGGCAAAAAAAACCGCAGGCGTGCTGGGTGATGACCTGGCGCTGAATGCCCAGCAGGTCACTGGCGTGCGTGCCGATCGTGAGTTGCCGGTGGTGTGGGCGGTGGCCAAAGGGTCGTTGCTGAACAAGGCCATTCTGGTGCCGGCGGCCTTGCTGATCAGCGCCTTCATCCCCTGGGCAGTGACGCCCCTGCTGATGCTGGGCGGTGCGTACCTGTGCTTCGAGGGTTTCGAGAAGCTGGCGCACAAGTTCTTGCACAGCAAGGAAGAGGATGAGGCGCAGCACGCGGCGCGCAAGGAGGCCGTGGCCGATGCCAGTGTTGACCTGGTGGCTTTTGAAAAAGCCAAGATCAAAGGGGCGGTGCGTACCGACTTCATCCTGTCGGCGGAAATCATCGCCATTACCTTGGGTATCGTGGCCGACTCGCCGCTGACTCAGCAGATCATCGTGCTGTCGGGCATTGCGGTGGTGATGACCATTGGGGTGTATGGGTTGGTAGGCGGGATCGTCAAGCTTGACGACCTTGGGCTGTGGATGGCCCGCAAAACCTCCAGGCTGACTCAGGCAGTGGGTAACGGCATCTTGCGGGCGGCACCGTACATGATGAAAAGCCTGTCGGTGATCGGTACTGCAGCGATGTTCCTGGTAGGGGGTGGGATCCTGGTGCATGGCATCGAGCCGCTGCATCATGCCATCGAGGCGTTCAGCGAAGGGCGTGGCGGGGCGCTGACCGGGGCGTTGCTCAACGGCGGCGTCGGAGTCATCGCAGGTGCTGTGGTGCTGGCGGTGGTAAGCGTTGCGGGGAAATTGTGGCGGGCAGTTCGGCCAGCCAATTGAGGCGTGTGGCCGGGGCTTTGCCCCGGTTCGCGGGTGAACCCGCTCCTACCAGGTACCGCGTTTGCCTTGAACCCGGCGCGGTCCCTGTAGGAGCGGGTTTACCCGCGAATGGGCCGCAGCGCGGCCCCGAGCGATCCGTTCAGAAGTGAACCTTGACCAAGAAGCTCATGGTGTTCTGGTCGGTAGTGAAAGCATCGCTGTCCTTGATGCCGTACTTGTTCTTCCAGTAGTCATACTCCACACCCACGTACAGCTGTTTCTCACCCAGGTGCAGTGCCTTGCCCAGGTCATACTTGATCTGCGGGTTGAAGTGCAGGTTGGCCTGGTAGGTGCCACGGCGGTTCTCGTCGTTGTCCACCACCCAGTCCATGAAACCATCGATCAGCACATCGGAATCACCGACTGGAATGGTGTACGACCACACCGGGGTGATCTGCCACACGTTGTCGCCTGCGCGGCTGCCGTCGGTGGTGCGGTTGTAGAAGTTCAGCTGGAAGTAGTCGAAGCCCGGGATGGCCAGGTCGAAGCCCGGACCGATCAGGTAAGACTCGGTGTCACCCTCGCCAAACTCGTAGGTCATCGCCAGCAGCACGTCCTTGACCGGGCCCAACTCCAGCTTCTGGTCGAAGATCTTGCCGAACGACAGGCGTGGGCTGAACTCGCCATAGTAGGTGTTGGGGCCGTTGCTGGCGTCCTTCTTGCCTTGGTAGAAGATCTTGTCGACGAAGAAGAAGTTATCGCCGTACTTCCACGCGTCGGCGTGTTCGAAGGTGAATGTTTGCTGGGTCTCGGGGTTTACCTTGAAGTTCTTGCCCCACAGGTAGGTCAGGCTGTTGTTCTGCCATTGCAGCAGGTCGCCGCCGAAGGTGGTGCCGCAGGCCAGCAGGCCGCCGGCGAGGATCAGGCTGTTGATGGTACGCATTGCGAGTGTCGCTCCCTTGATTGATCTGTTGTCAGCGCTCGTTACCGGCGCTTTTTTTGTCTTTTAAGTCAGCTTTTTTCGATAGGCCACAGCTGTTTGGCAAGGGTCGAGCCAACTTTTCCGGGTTGGCAAAACCTTCCTGCTCGACTTCGTTCTGAACGGATGAAAAGGGTCTTTCAGGCTGGCAACACGTTGGCCAACCGCCCGTATTCATTGACTGAGCGGTCAGTAAACGCAGGCAGAATCCGTTCTGCCCTGATCGAGGGGGCGCGCAGATTACTGGCTTGCGCGCCGCGCCTCAAGTGCTCCGTCCTGGAGCGGGGTGATTCAATCTTGTGCGTTTGGTCAACTTCTTAGAAGTGTACCTTGATCAGCGCACTGGCGACGCTCTGGTTACTGTCCAGGTTGCCGCGGCTGTCGATGCCGTACTTGTCTTTCCAGTAGCTGTACTCGAAGCCGACATAGAGCTGCTTGGCACCCAGGTTCAGCGCCTTGCCCAGGTCGTATTTGACCTGCGGGTTGAAGTGCAGGTTGGCGTGATAGGTGCCACGTCGGGTCTGGTCATTGTCGGTGACCCAGTCCATGTAACCGTCGATCAGAATGTCGGAGCGGCCCACTGGAATGGTGTACGACCAGCCGGGGGTGATCTGCCAGACATTGTCGCCGGGGCGGCTGCCCTCGGTGTTGCGCACGTAGAAGTTGAGGGTGAAGTAGTTGAAGCCGGGGATATCCAGGTCGAAGCCGGGGCCGATCAGGTAGGCCTCGTTGTCGCCTTCGCCACGCTCGTAGGTCATGGCCAGCAACACGTCCTTGATCGGGCCGAAGGCCAGCTTCTTGTCGAAGATCTTGCCGAACGAAAGCCGCGGGCTGAACTCACCGTAGTAGGTGGTCCCGCCTTTGCTGGCGTCGGGTTTACCGTTGTAGAAGATCTTGTCGACGAACATGAAGGTGTCGCCGTACTTCCATTTGTTGGCGTGCTCGAAGGTCACCGTCTGCTGGATGCTGGGGTTGACCTTGAAGTCCTTGCCGTACAGGTAGGTCAGGCTTTCGCCGTGCCACTGCAGCCATTCGCCAGCGTGGGCGGGGACGGTAGCCAGCAGGCTGCTGCCCAGCAAGAGGGACGTGGTGATGCGTTTCATGTTGTGGTTCCCGGACTTATTGTTTTTTTTGGGTTTTTTCGGCGCGCAGGCGCCCCGGGCGGCCCATTCCGGCGGGCCGACGGTGTAGCGTTTACGGCGAGGTCGAGGCAGGGGCGGCAGTGCGCCGCCCCCTCTTGCTCAATGTTGGTGACAAGCGTCGTTGTGCACCGCGCGGTCGGCACCGCCGAGGATGTTGAACAGCACGTTCAACACCAGGGCACAGACCGTGGCCATGGCGATACCGCTGTGGGTGATGGGTTCCATCCACTGTGGCATCTGCGCGAAGAACTCCGGACGCACCACGGGGATCAGCCCGAAGCCGACGCTCACGGCAACCAGCAACTGGTTGCGGCGGTCGCCGATGTCCGCTTCCTGCAGAATCTTGATCCCGGTAGCGGTGACCATGCCGAACATGGCGATGGACGCGCCCCCCAGTACCGCAGGCGGGATCGAGGCAATCAGGAAGGCCGCCTTGGGCAACAGGCTGAGCAGAATCAACAGTGCACCGGCGACGATGGTGACATAGCGGCAGCGCACCCCGGTCATCTGCACCAGGCCGATGTTCTGGGCGAACGAGGAGTGGGTGAAGGTGTTGAAGAAGCCGGCGACGAACGATGCACCGGCATCGCACAGCAGCCCGCGACGCAGCATCCCTGGGGTGACTTCGCGATCGGTCACCTTGCCCAGCGCCAGGAACATGCCGGTGGACTCGACGAAGATGATCACCACGACCAGGCACATGGACAGGATCGGCGCCAGGCTGAAGGTTGGCATGCCGAAGTGCAGGGGGGTGACCACCTGCAGCCACGGTGCTTCGTTCAGGCCCGACAGGTCGACCATGCCGATGGAGCCGGCCAGGATGTAGCCAAGGCCCATGCCCACCAGTACCGACACGTTGACCCAGAAGCCGCGCATGAAGCGGTTGATCAACAGGATCACGGCCAGCACCAGGCCGGCCACCAGCAGGTAGATCGGCGAGCCGAACGTGCTGGCATCCTGGCCGCCGCCGGCCCAGTTGACCGCCACTGGGAACAGCGACAGGCCAATCGAGGTGATCACCGTGCCGGTGACCAACGGCGGGAAGAAACGCACCACCTTGGACATGAACGGCGCAATCAGCATGCCGAAGAACCCGGCAGCGATGGTGGCGCCGAAGATCCCCTGCAGGCCTACGCCGGGCATGCCGGCCATGGCCACCATGCTGCCGACGGCAGCGAAACTGGCACCCATCATCACCGGCATGCGGATGCCCACCGGGCCGATACCGAACGATTGGATGATGGTGGCGACGCCCGCGACCAGCAGGTCGGCGTTGATCAGGAAAGCGACTTCTTCACGGGACAACCCGGCAGCCTGGCCGATGATGAGCGGCACGGCGATGGCGCCACCGTACATCAGCAGAACGTGTTGCAGGCCAACCAGGAACAGTTGGAACAGGGGCAAGGGTTCGCGCGGCGGCGCAATGGGGATGTACGCCTTGCGTGACTCGGACATGCAGCACCTCGAGTTTTGTTTTTATTCTCGGATCCAAGCGGCAGGCCTCATGCCTGCGCGCTCGATGCTTGCTTGTTGCGTTACACATGAAGCCTGAGGCTGGGTTACCGGCCTCTTCGCGGGCAAGCCCGCTCCTACAGGGAATGGTGATTCCGTGAGGGCGGGTTGCCTGGCGAGGTGCTGTCAGTTGACCTGGGCGCCTTTGGCGATCCAGTCGCCGACGAGCTTGCGCTCTTCGGTGGTCATCTGGGTGATGTTGCCCAGCGGCATGATCTGGCTGGCAACCGCTTGCGCCTGAATGCGCGCGGCCTGGGCCTGGATCTGCTGCGGAGTGTCGAACATCACGCCGGCAGGAGCAGCGCTGAACAGTGGGCTGGTCGGCTTGGACGAGTGGCACACAGTGCAGCGTTCCTGGATGACATTGTGGATCTTGTCGAAGTCGCCACCTCCGGCCTGGGCAACGGCCTGAGCGGGTGCTTCAGCGGCAGCTGCGGGTGCTTCGGCAGCCTTGGCGGCGTCCTCGGCGCGCTGCTCGGCAGCGGTCTTGCCCCCTACAGCGGTCGCTGGCAGCGGCTGGTACTCGATCTTCGCTGCGGCCTGCTCAGGGCTGACTGCCATCGGTTTCGGGCCGGTGACATAGGCCAGGCAGATCATTGCCAGGGCGCCGACAGGCAAGGTCCAGGCGTACTTGTTGCTGTCGTGGCGGGTGTTGAAGTAGTGGCGGATCAGCACCGCAGCTACAGCGATACCGGCCAGGATCAGCCAGTTGTACTGGCTACCGTAGGTGCTCGGGAAATGGTTGCTGATCATGATGAACAGCACCGGCAGGGTGAAGTAGTTGTTGTGACGCGAGCGCAGCAGGCCTTTGGCCGGCAGCACTGGGTCGGGCGTCTGGTTGTTCTCGATCGCCGCCACCAGCTGGCGCTGTGCCGGCATGATGATACGGAACACGTTACCGACCATGATGGTGCCGATGATCGCGCCGGTGTGCAGGTAGGCACCACGGCCGCTGAACACCAGGCTGAAGCCCCAGCAGGCGGCAATGATCAGCACGAACAGTACACCACCGAGCAGCGCAGGCTTCTTGCCCAGGGGCGAGTCGCACAGGAAGTCGTAGACGAACCAGCCAGCGATCAGCGAGCCGATACCGATGGCCACGCCTTCGGCACCGCTAAGGGTGCTGCCAGGGGCCAGCAGGTACAGCGCCGGGTTCCAGTAGAACACCACGCACAGCAGGGCGATACCGGACATCCAGGTGAAGTAGGCTTCCCATTTGAACCAGTGCAGGTTCTCGGGCATTTTCGGGGGTGCGAGCTTGTATTTCTCCAGGTGGTAGATACCACCGCCGTGAATCGCCCAGAGATCACCCGACAACCCATCGCGCGGGTTGCTTCGGTTCAGGTGGTTCTCCAGCCAGACGAAGTAGAACGATGCACCGATCCAGGCGACACCGGTGATCATGTGAACCCAGCGAATGCTCAGGTTCAGCCATTCGTGAAGGTGTGCTTCCACAGTATGTACCTCTGCCAATCACCGTGAACGATGATCGACCTTTTCTTATTGGTGGGGATTGAGGATCAGCATCTGTTCCTCGGTGAAGTAATGCTCATCGCAGTTGTTGCCAGAACCGCTGCGATCAACCACCAGGAAATCATCCCGCTTTTCGATCGTCAGCACCGGGTGGTGCCAGACGCCGCGATGGTAATTAACGCCCTGCCTGCCGTTACTGCGGAAGGCGCGGACCAAGCCTGATACAGGTGCATCGCCAACGGGCGCGACCACGATCAGAAAGGGGTTGCCGAGCAGCGGGATAAAAGCCTGGCTGCCCAGCGGATGGCGTTCCAGCATGCGCACGGTCAGCGGCATGTCCAGCGCGTCGGCGCGGAAGATGCTGATGATCGCCTTGTCTTCAGGCTCGGCGGTCTCCACCGTGGCGAGCTTGTGGAAGCGCATGGTCGAGCCGTTGTTGATCATGAAGTGGTCGCTGCCGTCGGTTTCGATCACGTCTCCGAACTGGGCGAAGGCTTCTTTGGTCAGGGGCTCGATCATCAGGGTGCGCATGCGGTTATCTCTTCTATTGTTCGTTTTCTGAATAAGGTTCGGCTGATGCTTACAGCTGCAGCAGGCGGAACAGGGCGATCAGGTTGATCTGCGCCAGGGCTTCCTTGAATTCGGCATCGCTGTCGTTGTGGATGCGTTTTTCGAAGGCGGCCAGGATCTGGTGCCGGTTGCTGCCTTTTACCGCCATGATGAACGGGAACTGGAACTTGGCCTTGTACGCATCGTTCAGTTCGGTGAACCGGGCGAACTCTTCGGCGGTGCACTGGTGAATACCGGCACCGGCCTGCTCGTTGGTGCTCGATTCGGTCAGTTCGCCCTGGATGGCGGCCTTGCCTGCCAGGTCCGGGTGAGCATTGATCAGCGCGAGCTGGTCAGCGTGGTTGGCACTGAGCAGGATGTCGCTCATGCGCTGGTGCAGCGCCTCGATCTCGTCCAGCTCATCCAACTGGCCCAAGTCGTAGGCCTTTTCGGCAACCCACGGCGAGTGCTCGTAGATATCGGCGAAGGCCTTGACGAAGGCGTCACGGCCCAGGGCGGATGGCTTGAGGGTGTTGAAGGCGGTCATCAGGCGTTCTCTTTCTTGTACGGGTGGGTGGTGTGCCAGTGGCGGGCGATGTCCACGCGACGGGCGAACCAGACCTGGTCATGGCTCTTGGCGTAGTCGACGAAGCGCTTCAGCGCGGCCAGGCGCGCCGGGCGGCCAACCAGCCGGCAGTGCAGGCCGATGGAAAGCATTTTCGGCGCTTCGGCGCCTTCGGCGTACAGCACGTCGAAAGCGTCCTTCAGGTACTGGAAGAACTGCTCGCCGCAGTTGAAGCCCTGTACCTGGGTGAAGCGCATATCGTTGGTGTCGAGGGTGTACGGGATCACCAGGTGCGGCTTGCCGGTAGGGTTGTTCGGCTCCCAGTAGGGTAGGTCGTCGTCATAGGTGTCGCTGTCGTAGAGAAAACCGCCTTCTTCCATGACCAGGCGACGGGTGTTCGGGCCGGTACGCCCGGTGTACCAGCCCAACGGGCGCTCGCCGGTGAGTTCGGTGAGGATGCGGATGGCTTCGAGCATGTGCTCGCGTTCCTGGGCCTCGTCCATGTTCTGGTAGTCGATCCAGCGGTAGCCGTGGCTGCAGATTTCATGGCCGGCTTCGACCATGGCGCGGATCACGTCCGGGTGGCGCTGGGCGGCCATGGCCACGGCGAAGATGGTCAGTGGTACGCCGCTGTCCTTGAATAGCTTCAGCAGGCGCCATACGCCGGCACGGCTGCCGTATTCGTACAACGATTCCATGCTCATGTTGCGCTGGCCCTGCAGGGGCTGGGCAGCGACCATCTCGGACAGGAAGGCTTCGGATTCCTTGTCACCGTGCAGGATGTTGCGTTCGCCACCTTCCTCGTAATTGAGGACGAAAGACAGCGCGATGCGGGCGTTACCCGGCCATTGCGGGTGAGGAGGGTTGTTGCCGTAACCGATCAGGTCGCGAGGGTAATCAGCGCTCACTGCAGTCTTCCTTCTTGTGCGTTAGTGCGGGGGGTGGGCGGGCCGCGTCGGTATGTCGCACCACCGGATGGGCTGATTGTATACAACTTCTGAAATCTTTTGTAAGCCTGTTTTTCCGCATTTCTTCCCTTTTGTCGCCTGACAGCGACCTGGAAATACAGTGCAAGAAACCTGCCTGATTGGTCAGCTAATGAGGTTGGCATCGTTATGGTGCGTGTATTTGCGACCGATGGGACGTTAATGGGCAGTAAATGAAGGGTGTGACAGAGGGGATCAAAAAATTGTGTACAATCCTTGGATGGAATGTCTTAATAACGTCATTCCCGCCTACCGCAGGCGCTAAGCTGGTGCGATGGCTGAGTATTTTTTGCCCACAGATTGAACAAGAGGCGACACGCAATGGGACGTTTGACCACACACGTACTGGATGCCGCGCATGGCTGCCCGGGCAGCTCGATCAAGGTCGAGCTGTACCGCGTCGAAGGCCAGCAGCTGGAGCTGGTGAACACCGCCCTGACCAACAGCGATGGCCGCGTCGATGCGCCGCTGCTGCAGGGTGACGACTACCGCACCGGCGTTTATCAACTGCAGTTCAGCGCAGGCGACTACTACCGCGCCCGTGGCGTACAGCTGCCGGCCCAGGCGTTTCTGGATGTTGTCGTGCTGCGCTTTGGCATCGACGAGTCGCAGGAGCACTACCACGTGCCGCTGTTGATTTCGCCGTACAGCTATTCGACCTATCGTGGAAGCTAGTTGGTCGCTAGAAGAATCTTCGTAGGTCCTTTGGCCCGCTCTCACACTGGCGGGCTTTTTTTCGTCTGCAGGAAAGTGGGGGTGATGTGGGGTGTTCGGCGTGATTTTTGTAGCGGGCATGAAATCGAGCGCCGCCCGCGCGGGCGGTGCTCGATCGTGAAAACACTAAACCTCTACAGCCAGGCGACCGGTGCTCAGAGGAACACGAACTTGGCAATGAAGATGGCGCACAGCACCCACAGGCTGGCCGAGATTTCCTTGTACTTGCCGGTGCCTGCCTTCAACGCGACGTAGGTGATGAAACCCAGCGCGATACCATCGGCAACGGAGAAGGTCAGCGGCATCATGATGACCGTGACAATCGCCGGAATGCTGTCGGTGGCTTCGTCCCAATGGATGTGCGCCATGCTGCCCATCATCAGCATCGCCACGTAGATCAGCGCGCCTGCTGTCGCGTAAGCCGGGATCATCCCCGCCAGCGGGGCGAAGAACATCGCTGCGACGAACAGCAAGCCGACCACCACCGCCGTGAGACCGGTACGGCCACCTGCGGCGACACCTGCGGCACTTTCCACATAACTGGTCACTGGCGGCACGCCGACCACAGCACCGAATACGCTGGAAGCACTGTCGGCCTTCAAGGCGCGCGACAGGCCTTCGATGCGCCCGTCCGGCGCTACCAGGTTCGCTCGCTGGGCAACACCCATCAGCGTGCCGGCGGTGTCGAACATGTGGACGAACAGGAACGCCAGCACCACGCTGATCATGCTGACATTGAACACGCCAGCCACGTCCATGGCCATCCAGGTCGGTGCCAGGCTTGGGGGCATCGACATCACCCCGCCAAACTTGACCAGGCCCAGGCCCCAGCCCGCCAGGGTGACACCAATGATGCTGATCAGGATCGCGCCGAACACCCGCTTGTAGCTGAGGATGGCAATCAGCAGGAAGCACACGGCCGCCAGCAGTGGCCCCGGCTCGTGCAGCGAGCCCAGCTTGATCAGGGTGGCGGGGCTATCGACGATGATGCCAGCCGTCTTCAGGCCGATCAGCCCGAGAAACAATCCGACGCCAGCCCCCATGGCATGGCGCAGGCTGACCGGAATGCTGTTCAGCAACCATTCGCGCACTTTCGACAAGGTCAGGAACATGAACAGCACGCCCGAGACGAATACCGCCCCCAGCGCTGTTTCCCAGTTGTAGCCCATGGTGCCGACCACGGTGTAGGTGAAGAAGGCGTTGAGCCCCATGCCCGGTGCCAGGCCGACCGGCCAGTTGGCGTAAAGGCCCATCAGCAGGCAGCCCAGCGCAGCGGCGATGCAAGTGGCGACGAAAGCGGCACCATGGTCGATACCGGCGTCGGCCATGATGTTGGGGTTGACGAAGATGATGTAGGCCATGGTGATGAAGGTCGTCACCCCGGCGATCAGCTCGGTCCTGACAGTACTGCCGTGTTGCTTGAGTTTGAAAATCCGCTCCAGCCAGCTCGTTTCGAGCGGTGGGGCAAGATCCAGCGTAGGGGCTTCGGATTTGCGGCTTTCCACAGCGAGTACTCCTCAAGTCTTTCTTGTTGTTGTAGGGACCTTTTCCTGAGCAATGCACTTGGAGGCCCCACGAGGGAAGGCAGACGACTGACCAGTTTGTTGACTTATGGGTCAGGAAGTTGCTGGGTGGATTATGCTTTTGTGTACAAAGAATGCAAATAATGTTTTATGTTTTGTGTGCGCAATGTGTCGTACAAAGGCTATATAGGTAAAACGCCCCCTGCGGAATCGCCTCAGCCTGTGTACAATGGCGCCATACTTTCTCTTCGTGCCTCGAGAGCCCATGAACGAACAGCTGCAACCTCTGAAGAAACCTGCACGTGTCGGCAAGGCCGGCCGCAGCGGTACCCAGGACGATATCGTCTACGCGCATATTTTCGAGGCAATCCTCGAGCAGCGTCTGGCCCCGGGCACCAAGTTGAGCGAGGAAGCGCTGGGCGAGATCTTCGGCGTCAGCCGCACCATCATTCGTCGCGCACTCTCGCGCCTGGCCCACGAGAGTGTGGTGCTGCTGCGGCCAAACCGCGGCGCGGTGGTGGCCAGCCCGACGGTTGAAGAAGCGCGCCAGGTGTTCTTCTCGCGGCGCATGGTCGAGCGTGCCATCACCGAACTGGCCGTGCAGCACGCCACCCTGGACCAGCTGAACGAGCTGCGGCAGATGGTGCGTGAAGAGCGGGACAGCTTCTCGCGCGGTGACCGCGGTGCGGGTATTCGCCTTTCCGGCGAGTTCCATCTCAAACTGGCCGAAGCCGCGGGCAATGCGCCGCTGGTGAGCTTCCAGCGCAGCCTTGTGTCGCAGACCTCGCTAATCATTGCCCAGTACGAAAGCGGCACCCGTTCGCACTGCTCATATGACGAACACATGCAGCTGATCGATGCCATCGAAGCGCGTGATGCCGAGCAGGCTGTGAGCCTGATGATGCACCACATGGACCACATCGACAGCAAGCTGAACCTGGACGAGGAAAGCGCCTCGGACGACCTGCATGCGGTGTTCTCGCATTTGCTGAAAAAGCCCAAGGTTTCAGCCAAGGGTTGATCGTTTGCCTGAGTGATTGAAGGGGACTGCACAGCGGTTCCCCCACACATTTCTGGCCATTAACCAAACGTCTGCTAAATTCTTGTGGGCAAACCTTCATCAAGCAGTTGGGCTTGCGCATCCATTGCGTTCCACTACTTGAGGAAAGGTCCATGACCATGTCTCTGGGTAAACGAATGGGTGCCGAGCTGATCGGCACCTTTTGGTTAGTGCTTGGCGGCTGTGGCAGTGCGGTACTCGCAGCCAGTTCCCCGGTCGGCATCGGTGTCCTCGGTGTCGCTTTCGCCTTCGGCCTCACCGTACTGACCATGGCCTTTGCCATTGGCCATATCTCCGGCTGCCATCTCAACCCGGCCGTGTCCTTCGGGTTAGTGGTGGGTGGCCGTTTCCCGGCCAAAGAGCTGCTGCCCTACGTGATCGCCCAGGTGATCGGGGCCATCCTGGCAGCGGGGGTCATCTACCTGATTGCCAGCGGCAAGGCGGGTTTCGAGCTGTCTTCGGGATTGGCTTCAAATGGCTACGCCGACCACTCGCCGGGTGGTTATACGCTGGGTGCGGGTTTCGTCAGTGAAGTGGTGATGACGGCGATGTTCCTGGTGGTGATCATGGGCGCGACCGACGCACGCGCACCGGCAGGCTTCGCGCCGATCGCCATCGGCCTGGCCCTGACCTTGATCCACCTGATCTCCATCCCGGTGACCAATACCTCGGTCAACCCCGCGCGTAGCACAGGGCCGGCCTTGTTCGTCGGCGGCTGGGCCCTGCAACAGCTGTGGCTGTTCTGGGTGGCGCCGCTGATAGGTGCTGCAATCGGCGGCGCGCTGTACCGGGGGCTTGCCAAAGAACCTTAGCGTTGGTGCACGCAACGCCCTGCAGCGTAGGTTTCCCGCACAGTGCGGTCGTCACCCAGGGTGGTGAGCACGAACAAGGTTTCTTCAATGCTGTTGGACTGCTGAATGCGGTAGTCCAGCAGTGGCGTGGCCTTGTAGTCCAGTACCACGAAGTCGGCATCGTTGCCCGGGCGCAGGCTGCCGATGCGGTCGTCCAGGCGCAGGGCGCGAGCGCCGCCGAGGGTCGCCAGGTACAGCGATTTGTACGGGTGCAGGCGCGCGCCTTGCAGCTGCATGACCTTGTAGGCCTCGTTCAGGGTGTTGAGCAGCGAGAAACTGGTACCAGCGCCAACGTCGGTGCCCAGGCCCACATTGACCTTGAAGCGCTCGGCCTGCGGCAGGTTGAACAGCCCGCTGCCGAGGAACAGGTTGGAGGTGGGGCAGAAGGCCACGGCCGAGCCGGTTTCGGCCAGGCGCTGGCACTCCTCGTCGCACAGGTGTACGCCGTGGGCGAACACCGAGCGCTCGCCGAGCAGCTCGAAGTGGTCGTAGACGTCCAGGTAGCCCTTCTGCTCGGGGAACAGTGACTTTACCCAGTCGATTTCCTTGAGGTTTTCCGACAGGTGCGTGTGCATGTACACGCCCGGGTGCTCCTTGAGCAATTGGCCGGCCAGGGTCAATTGTTCCGGCGTGCTGGTCGGGGCGAACCGCGGGGTAACGGCATAATGCAGGCGGCCCTTGCCATGCCAGCGCTCGATCAGTGCCTTGCTTTCGGCATAGCCCGATTCGGCGGTGTCGGTCAGGTAGTCTGGCGCGTTGCGGTCCATCATCACCTTGCCGGCGATCAGGCGCAGGTCCAGGCGTTCAGCCTCTTCGAACAGGGCATTCACCGACTCCGGGTGCACGCTGCCGAACACCAGTGCAGTGGTGGTGCCGTTGCGCAGCAGCTCCTTGAGGAAGATCTTCGCCACCTGGTCGGCGTGGCTTTTATCGGCGAACTGCTTTTCGCAAGGGAAGGTGTAGGTGTTCAGCCAGTCCAGCAACTGCTCGCCGTACGACCCGATCATGCCGGTCTGCGGGAAGTGGATATGGGTGTCGATGAAACCTGGGGTAATCAGCGCATCCTGATAGTGCTCGACCGGGATATCGGCATCCAGGGTCGGCAACAGTTCGCTGGCATGGCCAATGGCACTGATACGGCCATCGTCGACCACCAGCAGGCCGTCCTCGAAGTATTCATGGGAAGCCTCCAGGCCCACCTCGGCCGGGTCGGCGATGCTGTGCAGGATGGCGGCACGGTAGGCTTTGCGGGTAACGGTCATAACACACTCGTCATATGGCTTGGCTGCGGCGTGAGGGCGGCAGCAACTGGGCAATGGGGCCGGCATTGGCGGCAGCGTCGTGCTGGCCGAAGCAGGCGTTGTAGGTGGCGATGATTTCACCGGCGATGGACACGGCAATCTCGATGGGCAGCTTGCCCTTGACCTCGGCCAGGCCCATCGGGCAGCGCATGCGGGCCATGACGGCCTCGTCGTAGCCGCGCTCGCGCAGGCGGTGCTCGAACTTGACCCGTTTGGTCTTCGAGCCGATCAGGCCGAACCAGGTGAAGTCGTTGCGTTTGAGAATGGCAGCAGTCAGTTCCAGGTCGAGCTGGTGGTTGTGGGTCATGACGATGCAGTAGCTGCCGGGTGGCAGGGCTGCGACTTCGTCGACCGGCTCCTCACTGACCACCTTGGTCACCCCGTTGGGGATGAGCTCGGGGAATTCCTGTTCACGCGAGTCGATCCAGCGTACGCGGCATGGCAGCGCGGCGAGCAAGGGTACCAGAGCCCGGCCGACATGGCCCGCGCCGAACACGGCGATCTGCGCCTGCACGGCGGCCATGGGTTCGAACAGCAGCACGGTCACACCGCCGCAGCACTGGCCCAGGCTGGCGCCGAGGCTGAAGCGCTCAAGGTGCGGCGTGGTGCGCTGCTCTTCGAGCATTTGCCGGGCGATGTGCAGCGCCTTGTATTCCAGGTGGCCGCCGCCGATAGTGTCGAACAGACCGCTGGCGCTGACCACCATCTTCGAGCCGGCATTGCGCGGGGTCGAGCCGCGCTCCTCGATAATGGTCACCAGCACGCACGCTTCGCCACGGGACTGGTGGTCGGCGAGGGCGTTGATCCATTGGTGCATGATGCAGATCCTCTTCAGTGCAACGCGGTCCGCTTCTTTGTGGGAGCGGCTTTGTGTCGCGATAGGGGTGCGAAGCGGCCCCAGAATACTTAAAGCAACATACATATTTGGGGCTGCTGCGCAGCCCTTTCGCGACACAAGGCCGCTCCCACAGAAAAAGCGGAGCGCGGCGTTACTGGGTGACGGTTTCCAGCTCCGGTTCTGCGGACTGAGTGGCAGCCACCGCCTTGCGCATCTGCTCACACCCCCACAGCACTCTCTCCGGCGTTGCTGGCGCGTCCACCTGTGGCTGCACACGGTAGTCGGCCAGGCTGGCCACGGCATCCTTGATCGCACACCAGGCCGCAATGCCGAGCATGAACGGCGGCTCGCCCACGGCCTTGGAGTGGAACACGGTGTCTTCCGGGTTCTTGCGGTTTTCCACCAGCTTTACGCGCAGGTCCAGCGGCATGTCGGCCACTGCCGGGATCTTGTAGCTGGCCGGGCCGTTGGTCATCAGCTTGCCCTTGGCGTTCCACACCAGTTCTTCGGTGGTCAGCCAGCCCATGCCCTGGATGAAACCGCCTTCCACCTGGCCGATGTCGATGGCCGGATTAAGCGAATCGCCCACGTCGTGCAGGATGTCGGCGCGCAGCATCTTGTATTCGCCGGTCAGGGTGTCGACGATCACTTCCACGCAGGCGGCGCCAAAGGCGAAGTAGTAGAACGGCCGGCCGCGTGCCTGGCTGCGGTCGTAGAAGATTTTCGGCGTGCGGTAGAACCCGGTGCTGGACAGCGACACCTGAGCGAAGTAGGCCTGCTGCACCAGTTGCTCAAAGCTGACGATCTGGTCGCGCACGCGCACATGGCCGTTGCGGAATTCGACATCTTCCTCGGTCACCTGATAGTGCCGTGCGGCAAACTCGGTCAGGCGCCGCTTGAGGATTTCGGCCGCGTTCTGCGCCGCCTTGCCGTTCAGGTCGGCACCACTCGACGCTGCGGTTGGCGAGGTGTTGGGTACCTTGTCGGTGTTGGTGGCGGTGATCTGGATGCGGCTGAAATCAACCTGGAAGATCTGCGCCACCACCTGGGCCACCTTGGTGTTAAGGCCCTGGCCCATCTCGGTGCCGCCGTGGTTCAGGTGGATGCTGCCATCTGTATAGATGTGGATCAGCGCACCGGCCTGGTTGAGGAAGGTGGCGGTGAACGAGATACCGAACTTGACCGGCGTCAGCGCCAGGCCCTTCTTCAGCACCGGGCTGTTGGCGTTGAAGCGGCGGATCGACTCGCGTCGTTCGGCATAGTCGCTGCTGGCTTCCAGTTCGGCGGTCATCTCCTCGAGCATGTTGTGCTCGACGGTCTGGTAGTAGTGAGTGATGTTGCGTTCGGTCTTGCCGTAGTAGTTGGCTTTGCGCACCGCCAGCGGGTCGCGGCCCAGGTGGCGGGCGATATGGTCCATCACCTGTTCGATGGCGACCATGCCCTGCGGGCCGCCGAAGCCGCGGTAGGCGGTGTTGGAGGCGGTGTTGGTCTTGCAGCGGTGGCCATGCACAGTGGCATCGCCCAGGTAGTAGGCGTTGTCGGAGTGGAACATGGCGCGGTCGACGATCGAGCCGGAAAGGTCAGGCGAGTAGCCGCAGTTGCCGGCCAGGTCGAAATTGATGCCATGCAGGCGACCGTTGTCGTCGAAGCCTACGTCGTACTCGACGTAGAACGGGTGGCGCTTGCCGGTCATGGTCATGTCCTCGACCCGGGGCAGGCGCATCTTGGTCGGCTGGCCGGTCAGGCGCGCCACCACCGCGCACAGGCACGCCGGGCTGGCGGCCTGGGTTTCCTTGCCGCCAAAGCCGCCACCCATGCGGCGCATGTCCAGCACCACCTTGTTCATCGGCACATCGAGTACTTCGGCAACCAGCTTCTGCACTTCGGTGGGGTTCTGCGTGGAGCAGTAGACGATCATGCCGCCGTCTTCGGTGGGCATCACCGAGGAAATCTGCGTTTCCAGGTAGAAGTGCTCCTGGCCGCCGATATGCAGGGTGCCCTGAATGCGATGCGGGGCACTGGCCAGGGCGGCAGCGGAATCGCCACGCTGGTGGGTGTGGCTGTCGAGCACGAAGTGCTTCTTGCGCAGCGCATCGACCACATCCAGCACCGGCTCCAGGTCTTCGTACTCGACGATGGCGGCCATGGCCGCTTTGCGTGCGGTTTCAAGATCCCGGGCTGCAACGGCAAGCACCGGCTGGCCGAAGAACTCGACCTTGTCGATGGCTAGCAGCGGGTCGCCGGCCACTACCGGGCCGATGTCTTTCAGGCCGGGGATGTCTTCGTGGGTGATCGCAATGCGCACACCCTCGAAGGCATAGCACGGCGTGGTGTCGATGCGCAGGATGCGCGCATGGGCGCGGTCGGCGGTGCGGGCATAGACGTGCAACTGGTTGGGGAATTCCAGGCGATCGTCGATGTACACAGCCTCGCCGGATACATGCTTGTCGGCGCTGTCGTGCTTGACGCTGCGGCCGACCCCGGTGGTCAGGTCCTGGCTGAACAGTTCGGCCATCTCGGCCTGGCTCTTGGCTACGTGATGGTTAGACATAAGCGGTCACCCGGGTTTCGATATGCGGCGTTTGCTGTTCGATGAAGTACTTGCGCAGCAGGTTCTGCGCGGTCAGCAGGCGGTATTCCTTGCTGGCGCGGAAGTCGCTGAGCGGGGTGAAGTCCTCGGCCAGGGCCTGGCAGGCGCGTTCGATGGCGGCCTGGTTCCACGGCTTGCCGCGCAGCGCTGCCTCGCAGGCACGGGCGCGCTTGGGAATCGCTGCCATGCCGCCGAAGGCGATCCGCACACCGCTGACCACACCGTCTTCGATGCTCAAGTTGAAGGCTGCACACACGGCGGAGATGTCGTCGTCCAGGCGCTTGGACACTTTGTAGGCGCGGAACGCCCAGTCACTGGAGGCGCGCGGCACGATGATCTTCTCGATGAACTCGCTGTCCTGGCGAGCCGTGATGCGGTAGTCGATGAAGTAGTCTTCCAGCGGCATCACCCGTTGGCGTTCACCCTGGCGCAGCACCACCTGCGCGTCCAGGGCGATCAGCAGGGGGGGGGAGTCGCCGATTGGCGAGGCGTTGCCGATGTTGCCGCCGAGGGTGCCCTGGTTGCGGATTTGCAGCGAGGCAAAACGATGCAGCAGGGCGCCGAAGTCAGGATATTCCTCGTTAAGCGCGCCATAGCAGTCGGTGAGCGGGGTGGCGGCGCCGATTTCCAGGTGGCTGGCGGTTTTCTCGATGCGCTTGAGCTCAGCCACGTGGCCGACGTAGATCATCACGGGCAAGGTCTTGTGGAACTGGGTGACTTCCAGCGCCAGGTCGGTACCACCGGCCAGCAGTCGCGCTTCAGGGTGCGAGCTGTACAGGTCGGCCAGATCCGCCACGGTCAGCGGCACCAGGCAGCGCTTGTCGCCGCTGTTCAGCTCGCCGGTCTGCGTCGGGGCAATGGCCTTGAGGCGGCTGATGGTCTGCGCCTGCTGGGCATCGAACTGGTCACGGCAGGGCTGGCGGCAGCTTTGCTCGGCGGCGTCGAGGATCGGCCGGTAGCCGGTGCAGCGGCACAGGTTGCCGGCCAGGGCTTCCTGAGCCTGGTGCAGGTCGGGGCCGCTGCTGTTCTTTTGCAGGGCGAACAGCGACATGACAAAGCCCGGGGTGCAGAAGCCGCACTGCGAGCCATGGCAATCGGCCATGGCTTGTTGCACGCTGTGCAGTTGGCCTTGGTGCTTGAGCCCCTCGACGCTGATCAGTTGCTTGCCGTGCAACGACGAAACAAAGGTGAGGCACGAATTGAGGCTGCGGTAGCGCAGGCTGTCGTTGCCTTGGTCGTCCTGGCTCAGTTCGCCGACCACCACGGTGCACGCACCGCAGTCACCACTGGCGCAGCCCTCCTTAGTGCCGGGTTTGCCCAGGTGCTCGCGCAGGTACTGCAGCACTGTCATGTTAGGGTCCAGGGCGTGCTCACTACGCAGCTCCTGGTTGACGAGAAACTGGATCACGGGGATGGCCTCGCAATGGTTTTATTGTTGTTGGGCGGACTCTAAGCAACACCTGTCTAGCAGGTCAATATTTTTCTGACTCAAAGGTCAAGAAAATGCTCATGTCCATGCCCAGCCGCACACACTGCCTCTATTCCAAGCATAGATCGCGCCGGGCGCGTGGCTGTCTGAAAGGTCAAATAAACCGCCTGGCCCCTCTGCGCGATTACCGCCCAAGTACGCTACAATCCGCCACTTGTGCCCAGTTCAATGATTTTGAAGGAAAACCATGACGTTCAAGGCCCCGGACAGCCTCTCCGAGCAGATTGCCGATTACCTGGCCGAACGCATCATCCGCGGCGAACTGGCGCCAGGCGAGCGTATCCAGGAGCAGAAGGTTACCCAGGCGCTCAACGTCAGCCGCGGCTCGGTGCGCGAAGCACTCCTCATCCTCGAACGTCGCCATCTGGTAGCGATCCTGCCGCGCCGTGGTGCCCATGTCACCGAACTGGACGAGCGCAGCGTGCGCAGCCTGTGTTCCTTGATGGGCGAGTTCTACATCCTGCTGGGCAACGCGGTTGCGCAAAAATGGCGCACCGAAGCCGACCTGCGCCCGTTTCTGGAGATTCAGCAGCGCCTGCAGCGTGCCCACGACCAGCTGGACATCAAGACCTTTGTCGCTGACAGCTTTGCCGTGATGCGTGCAGCCTACCCGTTCGCCGACAACCCGTTCCTGCAGGAAACCGTAGAGAACCTGCAGCCGGCCATGAGCCGCGCCTACTACCTGTCGCTCGACCAGCGCCAAGCCAACATGATCGACTACCTCGACCTGTTCGCCCGCCTGCTCGAAGCCGTGGTTGCCCGCGACCTGCCGCGCATTCGCGAAGTGCTGACTGCCTATGGCCAGCGCAGCTGCGAACTGGTGCTGGCGGCACTGGCCCGAGGCTGACCGATGCGCCTGAAGTGCATTCGGCTGGCCGGTTTCAAGTCGTTCGTCGACCCGACCACGGTCAATTTCCCCAGCAACATGGCGGCCGTGGTTGGCCCCAACGGCTGCGGCAAGTCCAACATCATCGACGCGGTGCGCTGGGTGATGGGCGAAAGTTCGGCGAAGAACCTGCGCGGCGAGTCGATGACCGACGTCATCTTCAATGGCTCCAGTGGTCGCAAGCCGGTCAGCCAGGCCAGCATCGAGCTGGTGTTCGACAACAGTGAAACCACCTTGGTTGGCGAGTACGCCGCCTACGCCGAGATTTCCATCCGCCGCAAGGTCACCCGCGACGGGCAGAACAGCTATTACCTGAATGGCACCAAGTGCCGCCGGCGCGACATTACCGATATTTTCCTGGGTACCGGTTTGGGGCCGCGCAGTTATTCGATCATCGAACAGGGCATGATCTCCAAGCTGATCGAGGCCAAACCCGAGGAGCTGCGCAACTTCATCGAGGAAGCCGCCGGTATCTCCAAGTACAAGGAGCGCCGCCGCGAAACCGAGAGCCGCATCCGCCGCACCCAGGAAAACCTGGCGCGTCTGACCGACCTGCGCGAAGAGCTGGAACGCCAGCTGGAGCGCTTGCACCGGCAGGCCCAGGCAGCCGAGAAGTACCGTGAGTACAAGGCTCAGGAACGGCAGATGAAAGCGCGTCTGTCGGCCTTGCGCTGGCGCGACCTGGACGCACGGGTGCGCCAGCGTGAGGCGGTGATCGGCGATCAGGACGTGTCCCACGAGGCGCTGGTGGCCGAGCAGCGCAATGCCGATGCCAGCATCGAGCGCCTGCGTGACGGCCATCATGAACTGTCCGAACGCTTCAACCAGGTGCAGGGCCGGTTCTATTCGGTGGCTGGCGACATCGCCCGGGTCGAGCAGAGTATCCAGCATGGCCAGCAGCGCCTGCGCCAGTTGCAGGACGACTTCAAGGAAGCCGAGCGGACACGGCTGGAAACCGAATCGCACCTGGGCCACGACCGCACCTTGCTGGCAACGTTGGGCGAAGAGCTGGCCATGCTCGAACCTGAGCAGGAAATGACCTTGGCCGCCGCCGAAGAAGCCGCTGCCGCGCTGGAAGAGGCGGAGCTGGGCATGCACGGCTGGCAGGAACAGTGGGACAGTTTCAACAACCGTTCCGCCGAGCCGCGCCGACAAGCCGAAGTCCAGCAGGCGCGCCTGCAGCAGCTGGAAACCAGCCTGGAGCGCCAGGCCGAGCGCCAGCGCAAGCTGGGCGATGAGCGCGAGCAGTTGGGCAGTGATCCCCAGGACGCCGCCATGCTCGAACTGGCCGAGCAGTTGGCCAGCAGCGAAATGCTGCTGGAGGAATTGCAGTTATCCGAAGAACAGGTGGTCGAGCGCCTGGAAGGCCTGCGCGAGCAACTGCAGCAGGCCACTCACGCCCAACAGCAGGCACAGGGCGACCTGCAGCGCCTGGGCGGCCGCCTGGCCTCGCTGGAGGCCTTGCAGCAGGCCGCCCTGGAACCGGGGGCAGGGGCCGCTGACTGGCTGCATGGCCAAGGCCTGGAGCAACAACCGCGCCTGGCCGAAGGGTTGCGGGTCGAGCCGGGCTGGGAGCTTGCGGTGGAAACCGTGCTGGGCGCTGACTTGCAGGCCGTGCTGGTGGACGACTTCGACGGCCTTGATTTCACCGGCCTGGAACAGGGCGAATTGCGCCTGCTGGTGGCAAGCGGCGCCGGTTCCTCGTTGCCCGGCAGCCTGCTGGAAAAGGTCGAAGGCCGTGTCGACCTGGCACCTTGGCTGGGCCAGATCAAGCCTGTGGATGACCTGGCCCAGGCGCTGGCACAGCGTGCCTCGCTCGGTGAGGGGCAAAGCCTGGTCAGCCGCGACGGCTACTGGGTTGGCCGGCAGTTCCTGCGGGTACGGCGTGGGGGTGAGGCCGAAGGCGGTGTGCTGGCGCGCGGCCAGGAAATCGAACGCCTGGGCGAGGAGCAACTGGCTCAGGAAGCGGCGCTGGAGCAGCTTGATCAACAGTTGCACGCGCTGCGTGAACAGCAGTTGGACGTTGAAGAACAGCGCGAACAACTGCGCCGCCGTACCCAGGAAGAAAACCGCCTGCACGGTGAGCTAAAGGCCAACCTGTCTGCCAGCCGCGCCCGTGCCGAGCAGGTTGAACTGCGCCGACGGCGCCTGCAGGAAGAACTGACCGAGCTAGAAGAACAGCGCGCCCTGGAGCACGAGCAACTGGGCGAGGCCCGCCTGCTGCTGCAAGAAGCCCTGGAGTTGATGGCCCAGGACACCGAACAGCGCGAGCAGTTGATGGCCCGCCGCGACACCCTGCGCGAAAGCCTTGACCGGGTGCGCCAGGAGGCCCGCCAGCACAAGGACCACGCCCACCAGTTGGCCGTGCGCCTGGGCTCGCTGCGGGCCCAGCACGATTCCACCCGGCAGGCCCTGGAGCGCCTGGAGCAGCAAGCCGCGCGGCTGACCGAGCGCCAGGAGCAACTGAGCCTGAACCTGGAAGAGGGCGAAGCCCCGCAGGAAGAGCTGCGCCTGAAGCTGGAAGCGCTGCTGGAACTGCGCATGAGCGTCGACGAGGAAATGCGCCAGGCCCGCCTGCACATGGATGAGGCTGACCGCGAACTGCGCGATGCAGAAAAGCGCCGTACCCAGGCCGAGCAGCAGGCTCAATTGCTACGTGGCCAACTGGAACAGCTGCGGCTGGAGTGCCAGGGCCTGGATGTGCGGCGCAAGACCCTGCAGGAGCAGTTGTTGGCCGACGGTTACGACCTGCAAGGCGTGCTCGCCACCCTGGAGGCCGAGGCCAGCGAGCAGGGCACCGAGCAGGAGCTGGAGCAGCTTGAGGCGCGTATCCAGCGGCTGGGGGCAATCAACCTGGCGGCCATCGAGGAATACGAGCAGCAGTCCGAGCGCAAGCGCTACCTGGATGCCCAGGACGCTGATCTGGTCGAAGCGCTGGAGACCTTGGAAAACGTCATTCGCAAGATCGACAAGGAAACCCGCAACCGCTTCAAGGATACCTTTGATCAGATAAATGCCGGATTACAGGCACTTTTCCCAAAAGTTTTCGGTGGTGGCAGCGCTTATCTGGAACTGACGGGCGAAGATCTACTCGATACAGGGGTGACGATCATGGCGCGACCACCGGGCAAGAAGAACAGCACCATCCATCTGCTGTCCGGCGGCGAAAAGGCACTGACCGCATTGGCGCTGGTGTTTGCCATCTTCAAGTTGAACCCCGCACCGTTCTGCATGCTCGACGAGGTCGATGCGCCGCTGGACGATGCCAACGTCGGGCGCTATGCGCGCCTGGTAAAGGAAATGAGTGAAAGCGTGCAGTTCATCTACATCACCCACAACAAGATCGCCATGGAGATGGCGGACCAATTGATGGGGGTGACCATGCATGAACCCGGTTGTTCACGGCTTGTCGCTGTTGATGTGGAGGCGGCCATGGCCATGGTCGATGCTTGATGCGCGACGATGGGGGCACATTCTGTAGCGAAATGCCCCCGCCATGTGCGACAGACGGTGTAAAGTTGTCTTTGGTCGTGCTAGCTTAATGTCACTCGTTTTTTGCGTGGGTAAAACGCCTGTCAGAACATAGAGTTGGCGCCACGTGTTAAAGGGCTTTGAACCCTTTGTTTTCAAGCATATTTTTATAGAGGCACGGGATTACATGGAAATCGGTCTGCGCGAGTGGCTGATCGTCATCGGCATCATTGTCATTGCCGGTATTCTTTTCGACGGCTGGCGCCGCATGCGCGGCGGCAAGGGCAAGTTGAAATTCCGTCTGGACCGCAGTTATTCCAACCTGCCGGACGAAGAAGGCGCCAGTGCCGAAGTGCTCGGCCCGTCGCGGGTGCTGGACACCCACAAGGAGCCTGAGCTGGACGAAAGCGACCTGCCTTCGCTCAGCGCTTCTGCGCGTGACCGCGAGCGCGAGCCCAAGCCGGCCAAGGCCAGCAAGCGTGCCAAGCGCGCCACCGCAGCTGCCGACGCACAGCAGGGCGACCTGAACCTCAGCGCCGAGCCACGCGAGCCCGACCTGTTCGCCGACAGCGACGAGGACTTTGCCGCTGACAATACCCGCGGTAATGCAGCGCCTGCTGCCAGCAGTAGCGTCAAGGAGCTGCCGCCGGCCGAGGAAGTGCTGGTCATCAGCGTGATCTCGCGCGATGAAGGTGGCTTCAAGGGCCCTGCGTTGCTGCAGAATATTCTCGAAAGCGGCCTGCGCTTCGGTGAAATGGACATCTTCCACCGCCACGAGAGCATGGCCGGTCACGGCGAAGTGCTGTTCTCCATGGCCAACGCGGTCAAGCCGGGTGTATTCGACCTGGATGATATCGACCACTTCAGCACCCGTGCGGTGAGCTTCTTCCTCGGACTGCCGGGCCCGCGTCATCCGAAGCAGGCCTTCGACGTGATGGTGGCAGCAGCACGCAAGCTGGCCCACGAATTGAACGGCGAGCTCAAGGACGACCAGCGCAGTGTGCTGACCGCCCAGACCATCGAGCACTACCGCCAGCGCATCGTCGAGTTCGAGCGCCGTGCGCTGACCCAGAAGCGCTGATCTGCCCAAGTGGGCAGGCCTGGCCTGGTTTTGCCCACCCTGTTTCAAGTGCAAGAGCAGCCCAGTGCTGCTCTTTTGCTTTGCAAGAGATCCTGAAAAATGACCGCCGAAACCCGTATCCTCGAACTGCGTGCCGAGCTCGACCAGCACAACTATCGCTACTACGTGCTCGACGAGCCCAGCGTGCCTGATGCCGAATACGACCGTCTGTTCAACGAGCTCAAGGCGCTGGAAGCCGAACACCCGCACCTGGTAACCCCCGACTCGCCCACCCAGCGTGTGGGTGGAACTGCCTTGGCTGCGTTCAGCCAGGTGCGCCACGAAGTGCCCATGCTCAGCCTGGGCAACGCCTTCGAAGAAGCCGACTTGCGTGAGTTCGGCCGCCGTGTGGTAGAAGGCCTGGATCAGCCGGGCGCGGTCGACTACAGCTGCGAACCCAAGCTCGATGGCCTGGCCGTGAGCCTGCTGTACCGCGACGGACAGCTGGTGCAGGGCGCCACCCGGGGCGACGGCACCACTGGCGAAGACATCAGCGCCAACGTACGCACCGTGCGCAACATCCCGCTCAAGTTGCAGGGTAAGGGTTGGCCGGCAGTGCTGGAGGTGCGCGGCGAGGTGTACATGAGCAAGGCCGGTTTCGACCGGCTCAATGCCGCCCAGGCCGAGGCCGGTGGCAAGACCTTCGCCAACCCGCGCAATGCCGCCGCTGGCAGCTTGCGCCAGCTGGACTCGAAAATCACCGCCAGCCGCCCGCTGGAGTTCTGCTGCTATGGCGTCGGCCAGCTGTCCGCAAGCATCGGCGACAGCCATATTGGCATCCTCGAGCAACTCAAGGCCTGGGGCCTGCCGATCAGTCGCGAGCTCAAGCATGCGGCGGGCATCGAAGAATGCCTTGCCTACTACCGCGACATTGGCGAGCGGCGTAACAGCCTGCCGTATGAGATCGACGGTGTAGTGTTCAAGGTCAACAGCCTGGCCGCCCAGCGCGAACTGGGCTTCCGCGCCCGAGAGCCGCGCTGGGCGATTGCCCACAAGTTCCCGGCGATGGAAGAGCTGACCGAGGTGCTGGACGTCGAGTTCCAGGTTGGCCGTACGGGTGCAGTAACGCCTGTAGCGCGGCTGAAGCCGGTCAAGGTGGCCGGTGTGACCGTGTCCAACGCCACCTTGCACAACATGGACGAAATCGCCCGCCTGGGCCTGCGCATCGGCGACACGGTGATCATTCGCAGGGCCGGCGACGTGATCCCGCAGGTGATGCAGGTGGTGCTGGAGCGTCGTCCGCAAGACGCCCGCCCGGTAGAAGTGCCAAGCGAGTGCCCGGTGTGTGGTTCGCAGGTCGAGCGCACCCAGCTGGTCAAACGCAGCAAAGGCAAGGAAACCACCAGCGAAGGTGCGGTGTACCGCTGCGTCGGTCGCCTGGCCTGTGGCGCCCAGCTCAAGCAGGCGATCATTCACTACGTATCGCGTCGGGCCATGGATATCGACGGCCTGGGTGAGAAAAGCGTCGAGCAATTGGTGGACGAGGGGCTGATTGGCTCGCCGGCTGACCTGTACAAGCTGCAGTTCGAGCAGGTCGTCGGCCTTGAAGGCTTTGCCGAGGTGTCGACCCAGAAGCTGCTGGATGCCATCGAAGCCAGCAAACGCCCGAGCCTGGCGCGCTTCATCTACGCGCTGGGCATCCCGGATGTCGGCGAGGAGACTGCCAAGGTGCTGGCCCGCTCGCTGGGCAGCCTGGCGCGCGTGCAGCAGGCATTGCCGCAGGTGTTGACCTATTTGCCGGACATCGGTCTCGAAGTGGCCTACGAGATCCACAATTTCTTTGAAGACGAGCACAACCAGAAGGTTATCCAGCAGCTGCTCGACAGTGGTATGCAGTTGCAGGACGAAGGCGAGCTGGCTGCCGAATTTGCCGCCAGCACCACCTTGGCCGGGATGATCGCCAAGCTCGACATTGCCTCCGTCGGCCCGACCGGTGCCGAGAAGTTGGTGGCCAGGCTCGACAGCCTGGACAAGATCATCGCCGCCGACGGCATTGACCTGCGCCAGGCCCTGGCGGCCAAGCAGGCCGACGCAGTGCGTGAGTTCTTCAAGGATGAAGCGAACCAGAAACTGGCCCGGGACATCGAAGCGCAGCTGCTGGCATTCGGCATGCACTGGAGCAGCGAGAAGAAGGTGGCCGAAGGCTTGCCGCTGGCCGGCCAGACCTGGGTGCTGACCGGTACGCTGGAGCGCATGAGCCGGGACATTGCCAAGGACAAGCTGGAAAGCCTGGGGGCCAAGGTTGCCGGTTCCGTTTCTGGCAAGACCCACTGCGTGGTGGCAGGGCCGGGTGCAGGTTCCAAGCTGGCCAAGGCTGCTGAGCTGGGTGTGAAGGTACTGGACGAAGATACCTTCGTTACCTTCCTGGCCGAGCAGGGCATAGCAGTCTAGGCATCCCGCCCCTCTCTGTGGGGGGCAACTGTCTTGCTCAAAATATGAAAAGCCCGCGCGGTCGCCCGTAGGGGCGGGTTTACCCGCGAAGAGGCCCGTCCAGGCCGTCTCGACCCTGACAAGTCATTGAGAAATGATGACTTTTTCTGTCGCAGTGGTTGTATCTGCCCCAAAGACCGGTACAATGGCGCCACTCGCTGCTCAGCGAGGCATGTTGTGGTGGCCCCATCGGTCCCCCCGCATTGATTACCCGTTAACCTGGTCAGGCCCGGAAGGGAGCAGCCATAGCGGGAACATCGAGTGCCGGGGTGTGGCTGGTGGGGCCGCCTCCATTTCTGGGGTCGGAAAACCTCAATCTGCAACGAACGCCTTCGTTCTTTCCTGCTTTTCGCCCAATGCTCCCGCCGCCGACAGCTTCATCAGCCGCTGGAATTTCGGGCAGGCCAGATGATCTTTCTCAGGACACTGCGCGGCATGCCGCAAGCCATTGCTCATCGCCTGCAAGCGCTTGATCCGCGCATCCAGCTCGTCCGCCTTTGCTATCAGCATCTGCCGGTCGACCTGCAGGTCCACCAGCATCGCCCCCACTTCATCCAGCGAAAACCCCGCGGCCTGCCCCAGGGCGATCAGCGCCAGCCTGTCCGCCACATCGGCTGCAAACTGTCGTCGCTGGCCGCGCCCGGCCAGGGACTTGAGCAAGCCTTTCTTCTCGTAGTAACGCAGTGTCGATGCAGGTACGCCTGTGCGTTTGGCGACGTCGGCAATGTCCATTTCGAGCCCTTGACTTGAAGTTGACTTCAACTTCTATGCTGCGCGGCATGGGTAATGACCGTCAACTTTCGAGGGCTTGTTCAATGACGTTTACTGCGATGTTTTTAGCTGCATTGCCGATTGGCATAGCTGCCACTGTAGTGATGGACCTGTGGGGGCTGCTGCTGAGGCGGTTGGGTGTGGCAACGCTGAACTTTGCCATGGTCGGGCGTTGGGCGGGGCACTTGCTAGGTGGGCGTGTTTCGCACCAAGCGATTGCCAAAGCGGAACCGGTGCGAAATGAGTTGGCGTGGGGATGGGTAATTCACTACGCCACCGGCGTGCTTTTCGCGATGCTGCTGCTTGTGATCGTAGGGGAGGGCTGGTTGCGGTCGCCTACTCTTTTACCTGCAGTAGTTGTGGGTGTGGGTACAGTCGTGGCGCCGTTTTGCCTCATGCAGCCGGCGATGGGGGCAGGGTTCTTTGCGTCCAGAACGCCGACACCTGCGCGGAACTGTCTGAAGAGCCTGGCCACGCATTTTGTGTTTGGTGTGGGGTTGTTCTTGAGTGCGTATTTACGGGCTTTGGTGTGAAGACAGGGAGCCCGATAACAGTAAGCACATGATCAGAGTGCCCACTTTAAGATAGGTCTGATAACAGTCTAGGAAAGCCCCTACACGTCAGGCAGGCATAGCGAATTATCCTACGTGTTCCGTCGACTCCCGTCTGATTGTCCCGGTCAACCTCGCCCACTAGGCTTTCGCGGTCGCTGTCAGTTCAGCGATCGGGTGTGGAAGCCTGGGTGGTTTGGCGGCTGTCGATATGACGGTTGTGCGTGGGAGGCCTTCGGGCCTGCCGGGTTTCCCATACCCCTGGTCTTCCACCCCGCGTACAACTGTCACCCTAAGTGTGGAAGCGAAAGGGTGCTCTCAGCCCGGTATGGTGATCTCATGAAAAAACTGGTCCCCGATCCACCCCACGTCTTCGATCTTCCCCAAGGCAAATCCCTTGCCCGCGCCATGAGCGAAGGCATCGTCCCGATGGAGTTCGCGTTGATGAATGTTTCCCACTACCTGATGTTCGCCTACAGCGATAGCCGGCGGGCGCTTGAGCGCATTCAGGACGAAGAAACCAGGCAGTTATTGGAGCATGGGTTACGGGCCATGCAGATTGCCTGGGGGCAGGCGGATGCTGTCAGCTTGGCGTTTGAGCGTAAAGGCCAGTGATTTTGGTCTTGAAGTAAGTCTGGATAGCAGGAATATCGAGTAACCCTGTGGGAGCGGGTTCACCCGCGAAGCAGGCGCCGCGGTGGATGGCACCGGCTTTGCCGGTGTTCGCGGGTGAACCCGCTCCCACAGGAGGGCGCGCAAGCTTCGCGAGGGTTTTGCCTTCCATCAGATAGGCCGGATCAGGGCCGGGCCACAGACATGTTGCCCGGGTCGCCCGCTCCCCCATACCGCTGCACAATCCGCTCGATCTCCCCTGACTGCTTCATTCTTACCAACGCCCGCAACAGCCCTTGTGTCGGTATCGCCGGATCGTTGCGCACCATGCACCCCAAATCCTGTTCGTCCAGCACTGCCAGCGCTTGCAATTGCTGCTCCGCTGGCAACCCTTGGTTGAACCACTGCAACGACAACTGGTTGCTCACCGCATGGCGATACCGGCCGGCCTGCAGCTTTTGCAGCACCAGCAACTGGCTGCGGCTGTCCTCACGGTGCAGCTGGCCGTGGTCCAGCAGCGGTTGCAGGGTTGAATAGGTGTAGCCCAGCACCGTGCCGATCGCCTGAGGTGGCAGTTGCTCCGGGGGTGTCGGGGTGCTGTCGCCGGCGCGGCCAACCAGCACGTCGCGCTGATGAATCAGCGGGATACTCCACACAAAATCCCTTGGACGGTCGTTGAGCCATTGGGTACTGACGTAGCAACGGACATCAATATCGCCGCTGCTCATGGCCTCTTCCAGGCGCAGGCGGGCCATGACGTGGAACTCGGGGCGAGCACCCACTTGCCTGGCAACGGCTTGCATCAGGTCGTAAAGCAACCCCTCGACTGGCTGATCGCCTTCGATGCGTACCAGCGGCATGCTCCAGCTCTCGGCTACGGAAAAGCGCAGCACCGGCTGGTCAGCCAGGCTGTGGGTAGACCACAGCAGTAACAGGGCCAGCAGTCTTCGCAAAAGCAATCCTCCCTGGACAATGCGCCATTCCAAGCTTAGACGAGTTGCGCAGGGTGCAATTTTGCCCCCGCTCCGCTAGCATTAGCGATCTTCCGCTCGATCAGGCTACGATGGTTTTTCGATGAGTTATCAGGTTCTTGCACGAAAATGGCGTCCGCGCTCGTTCCGCGAAATGGTCGGCCAGACCCATGTGCTCAAGGCCTTGATCAATGCCTTGGACAACCAGCGCCTGCACCACGCCTACCTGTTCACCGGTACGCGCGGCGTGGGCAAGACCACCATCGCCCGTATTATCGCCAAGTGCCTGAACTGTGAAACCGGCATCACCTCTACGCCCTGTGGCACCTGTTCGGTGTGCCGTGAAATCGACGAAGGCCGTTTCGTCGACCTGATCGAGATCGACGCCGCCAGCCGCACCAAGGTCGAGGACACCCGCGAACTGCTGGACAACGTGCAGTATGCCCCGAGCCGTGGGCGCTTCAAGGTCTACCTGATCGACGAAGTGCACATGCTCTCGACCCACTCGTTCAACGCCTTGCTCAAGACGCTGGAAGAGCCGCCGCCCTACGTCAAGTTCATCCTCGCTACCACCGACCCGCAGAAGCTGCCGGCCACCATCCTGTCGCGCTGCCTGCAGTTCTCGCTGAAGAACATGAGCCCGGAGCGGGTGGTCGAGCACCTGAGTCACGTACTGGCTGCCGAGAACGTGCCGTTCGAACCGGATGCCCTGTGGCTGCTGGGCCGCGCGGCCGATGGCTCGATGCGTGACGCCATGAGCCTGACCGACCAGGCCATCGCCTTTGGCGAAGGCAAGGTGCTGGCTGCTGATGTGCGGGCCATGCTTGGCAGCCTGGATCACGGCCAGGTCTATGGCGTGTTGCAAGCGTTGCTCGAAGGCGATGCCCGGGCATTGCTGGAGGCTGTGCGCAACCTGGCGGAGCAGGGGCCGGACTGGGCGGGCGTGTTGGCCGAAATGCTTAACGTGCTGCACCGTGTGGCCATTGCCCAGGCGTTGCCGGAAGCAGTGGACAATGGCCAGGGCGACCGCGAGCGAGTGCTGGCGCTGGCCTCGGCATTGCCGGCCGAGGACGTGCAGTTCTACTACCAGATGGGCCTGATTGGCCGCCGAGACCTGCCGTTGGCGCCGAACCCACGTGGTGGTTTCGAGATGGTCCTGCTACGCATGCTGGCGTTCCGCCCGGCCGATACCGACGACGCGCCGAAACCGGTGCTAAAGCCAGTGGGGATCAGCCAGGCCACAGCTGATCCTGCAGCTCCGGTGGCAGACTCGGCCTCGACCTCGGTCGAGCCCTCATCGCCTGTCGCGACCCTGCCGGCAGAGCCTGTGGCGGCAGCACCACGGCTGGAAGTGCCTGCACCTGCGACAGCCGACCATGAGCCGGAGGCCGAGCCAGACGTTGAGTTACAGGCCGAGATCCAGGCCATTTCGGTACCCGAGCCTGTCGCAGAGGTGATCGACCTGCCGTGGGAAGAGCCAGCGGCTGCACCCGCACCGGTAGCGTCTGAACCTGCGCAAAAGCCCGAGGCGGTTGCCCCTGCCGCGGCGCCACAGCCCGCCCCGGCAGACGACGCGCCACCTTTCGACCCGTCCGCCTATGCTGCCGTAGGCATGGACCGCGACGATGAGCCGCCGCTGGACGAAGACTATTACGGCGGTGAAACCGACCCGGTTGGTTTCAGCTACCTGGACGAGTTGGCCGAGCATGTTCAGGAAGAGGTGTCCAAGCCGGCTGCCGAACCGCTGCCAGCAGCCAAACCGGCCACCGGTCTGGCCCTGCAATGGCTGGAATTATTCCCACAGTTGCCTGTGTCCGGTATGACAGGCAACATCGCGGCAAACTGTACGCTGATTGCTGCCGATGGCGATGATTGGCTGCTGCACCTGGACCCTGGCCAAGGTGCGCTGTTCAATACTACCCAGCAGCGCCGCCTGAACGAAGCGCTCAACCAGCACCTGGGGCGTACGCTGAACCTGCGTATCGAGCTGATCCTGCCCGAGCAGGAAACCCCGGCCCAGGCTGCATCGCGCAAGCGTGCCGAGCGTCAGCAGGACGCCATCACCTCGATCGAGCAGGATCCGTTGATCCAGCAGATGATCAAGTTGTTCGGTGCCAAGGTGCGGCAGGATACTATTGAGCCTGTAGAAGCCCTGGCCAATCAGGGCCAGTAACGGATAACCATGCGGCTGGCCCTGGGCCGGGCCGCATCACATGACCCAATCGAGGTATACCCCCATGATGAAAGGTGGCATGGCCGGCCTGATGAAGCAGGCCCAGCAGATGCAGGAAAAGATGCAGAAGATGCAGGAAGAGCTGGCCAACGCTGAAGTCACCGGTCAGTCCGGTGGTGGCCTGGTGAGCGTGGTGATGACCGGTCGTCACGACGTCAAGCGCGTTAGCATCGACCAGAGCCTGATGTCGACTGACGAAGACGACAAGGAAGTGCTGGAAGACCTGATCGCCGCCGCGTTGAACGATGCCGTGCGCAAGATCGAGCAAAGCAGCCAGGAAAAAATGGGCGGCATGACCGCCGGCATGCAACTGCCGCCGGGCTTCAAGATGCCGTTCTAAGGGCATTGCGATACCAAAAAGCGCCGCTGCTATCAGCGGCGTTTTTTTTGCGTAGATTTCAACCCGGCTGCGGTCTGCTCTTTAAGTGGGAGCGGCCTTGTGTCGCGAAAGGGGCGCGAAGCGGCCCCCGGATTCCAGCTTTGCAGCATTGAGTGCCGGGGCTGCTTCGCAGCCCATTCGCGACACAAGGCCGCTCCCACAAAAAAGCAGACCTTGCAGGCTTTGGGCGAGGTGATTTGACGCCATCGCCCCCGCTGGGTATAAACCGCCTCTTATTGATTTGTCAGGCCATTCCCATGAGCTTCAGCCCCCTTATCCGCCAACTGATCGACGGCCTGCGCATCTTGCCAGGCGTTGGCCAGAAAACCGCCCAGCGCATGGCCCTGCAATTGCTGGAGCGCGACCGCAGCGGCGGGCTGCGCCTGGCGCAGGCCTTGACCCAGGCCATGGAAGGGGTAGGGCATTGCCGCCAGTGTCGCACCCTCACCGAGCAGGAACTGTGCCCGCAGTGCGCCGACCCGCGCCGTGACGACACCCAGCTGTGCGTGGTCGAGGGGCCGACCGATGTGTATGCGGTGGAGCAGACCGGCTACCGTGGCCGTTACTTCGTGCTCAAGGGCCACCTGTCGCCGCTGGACGGCCTTGGGCCTGAGGCGATCGGCATTCCGCAGCTGATGGCGCGGATCGAGGAGCAGGGCACCTTTACCGAAGTGATCCTGGCGACCAACCCGACGGTGGAGGGGGAGGCGACGGCGCATTACATTGCGCAATTGCTGAGCGAGAAGGGCTTGGTGGCGTCTCGCATTGCCCATGGTGTACCGCTGGGCGGCGAGCTGGAGATGGTGGATGGCGGTACCTTGGCCCATGCCTTTGCAGGGCGCCGGCCAATTTCGCTCTGATTCAGAAATGCTGGGGCCGCTTTGCGGCCCATTCGCGGGGCAAGCCCGCTCCCACACAAATATAGCGATGCTTCACTTTGGACTGCCCCCATGAAGTTGGACACTGATCCAACCCTTGGGGGCAGTCCTTTGTGGGAGCGGGCTTGTCCCGCGAATGGGCTGCAAAGCAGCCCCAAAAGCCAACTCAGTACTCGCTGAGGGAAAACTCGGTCAGGCAGAAGGTAGGCACCCCGGCCGCCTGCAACCGACGCGACCCGTCCAATTCCGGCAGGTCGATGATCGCCGCCGCCTCGAACACCTGCGCCCCGGTGCGACGCACCAGGTTGGCTGCCGCCAGCAGGGTCCCGCCAGTAGCAATCAGGTCATCGAAGATCAGCACCGAATCGCCTTCACACAGGCTGTCGGCATGCACTTCCAGGAAGGCCTCGCCGTACTCGGTCTGGTAACCCTCGCTCAGCACGTCGGCCGGCAGCTTGCCTTGCTTGCGGAACAGGATCAGCGGCTTGTTCAACTGGTGGGCGATGATCGAGCCGATCAGGAAACCCCGCGCGTCCATGGCACCAATGTGGCTGAATTCAGCCTCGACGTAGCGCTCGATGAACTGGTCGGCCACATAGCGCAGCCCACGCGGCGACTGGAACAGCGGGGTGATATCGCGGAAGATCACGCCCGGTTTGGGAAAGTCCACCACCGGGCGGATCAGGGCTTTGAGGTCGAAGGCGTCGCTGTGCATTGTTGCGGGTATCCTGGGAAAACGAATGCCCAAGTATACCCGCTAAAGACCGGCCTCAGGCCTCGATTGCACCACCGGCCAGCGCGCACAGCTGGATCGGGTCCAGGATGTGCACTTCCTTGCCCTCGGCGCGCAGCAGGCCGTTCTGCTGGAAGCGGGTAAACACCCGCGACACGGTTTCTACCGCCAGGCCAAGGTAGTTGCCGATTTCGTTGCGCGACATGCTCAGGCGGAACTGGTTGGCCGAATAGCCACGGGCGCGGAAGCGCGCCGACAGGTTGACCAGGAAGGTGGCAATGCGCTCGTCGGCGGTCTTTTTCGACAGCAACAGCATCATTTGCTGGTCGTCGCGGATTTCCCTGCTCATCACCCGCATCAGCTGGCGGCGTAGCTGGGGCAGTTGCACCGAAAGCTCATCAAGGCGGTCGAAGGGGATTTCGCAGACCGAGGTGGTTTCCTGGGCCTGGGCCGATACCGGGTAGGCCTCGGTGTCCATGCCCGATAGGCCGACCAGCTCGCTGGGCAAGTGGAAGCCGGTGATCTGCTCTTCGCCGCTGTCGCTGAGGCTGAAGGTTTTCAGGGCGCCGGAACGTACTGCGTAGACCGAGCCGAAATTGTCACCCTGGCGGAACAGAAACTCGCCTTTCTTCAGCGGGCGCCCGCGCTTGACGATTTCATCCAGTGCATCCATGTCTTCCAGGTTCAACGAAAGAGGCAGGCACAGAGGGGCCAGGCTGCAATCCTTGCAATGGGCCTGGTTGTGTGGGCGCAGTTTGACTGGCTCGGACATTTGGATCGATCCTTGTGGGAAAGCACACATAAGTCGTAAGGGTAACCCACGACACAGGGTGTAGGCCAGCGTGCGCGTTGATGGTGCGCCCTGGCGAAACCCCGGCAGACGGGCTGCCGGGAGTCCTCGTGTGCCCATAGTGTGCCTGGCAAGGAGGCTTGTCTATGCGGTTGAACGACTCGGTTTTCAGATAACCCGCGAGAAACGCTCGCGATTCTGCATCGCCAGGTAAGCGTCGAAGACCATGCACACCGAGCGCGCCAGCAGGCGGCCAGCCGGCAAAATGCGGATGCCTTTGTCGTTCATGCTGATCAGGCCGTCGCGCTGCAAGGTCAACAGTTCGGGCCAGAGGTCGTTGAAGTAACCGCGAAAATCAATGGTGAAGGCCTGTTCGATCGGTTCGAATGCCAGCTCGAAATGGCAGATCAGTTGCTGGATCACCGCACGGCGTATCCGGTCGTCGTGGTTGCACACCAGGCCGCGCTGGGTCGCCAGTTGGGCGTTGGACAGGCTGTCCTGGTAGGTATTGAGGTCGCTGCTGTTCTGGCAGTACAGGTCGCCGATCTGGCTGATGGCCGATACGCCCAGGCCGATCAGGTCGCAGTGCCCGTGGGTGGTGTAGCCCTGGAAGTTGCGCTGCAGGGTGCCTTCTTCCTGGGCGATGGCCAGTTCGTCGTCGGGCAGGGCGAAGTGGTCCATGCCGATGTAGCGGTAACCTGCGGCGGTCAACTGGTCGATGGTGGCATGCAGCATCTCCAGCTTGGCGGCCGGGCTGGGCAGCTCGTTGCTGTCGATGCGCCGCTGCGGCATGAAGCGCTCGGGCAGGTGGGCGTAGTTGAACACTGACAGGCGGTCGGGCTGCAGGCGGATCACTTCTTCGACCGTGCGCGCAAAGCCTTCCGGGGTTTGTTTGGGCAGGCCGTAGATCAGGTCCAGGTTGACCGAACGGAACTGCAGGGTGCGCGCCGCCTCGATCAGGGTGCGGGTCTGCTCCAGGCTCTGCAGGCGGTTGACCGCGCGCTGCACGGCGGGGTCGAGGTCCTGCACGCCAAGGCTGACGCGGTTGAAGCCCAGTTCGCGCAGCAGCCCCATGGTCGACCAGTCGGCTTCGCGCGGGTCGATCTCGATGCCGTAGTCGCCGGAGTCGTCGTCCAGCAGGTGGAAGTGCTGGCGCAGGGTGGCCATCAGCTGGCGCAGTTCCACATGGCTGAGGAAGGTCGGCGTACCGCCGCCGAAATGCAGCTGTTCCACACGCTGTTTCGGGTCCAGGTGGCAGGCGATCAGCTGGATTTCCTGTTCCAGGCGCTGCAGGTACGGTGCGGCACGGGCACGGTCTTTGGTGATGACCTTGTTGCAGGCGCAGTAGTAGCAGATGTTGGCGCAGAACGGCACGTGCACGTACAGCGACAGCGGGCGCACCGCCCGACGGCTTTCGCGCAGGGCGTGGAGCAGGTCGAACGAGCCCACCTCGCTGTGCAGCTGCACGGCGGTTGGGTAGGAGGTGTAGCGTGGCCCGGCGAGATCGTAGCGGCGGATCAGGTCGGTGTCCCAACGAAGGTCGTCGAGCATGAGGGCGGTCCCCGGAAAGAGCAGCAGTGCACCGGAGTCTATGGCCGTCCGCAGGAACCTGTGTTGATTTGTATCAAGGGCACTGGGGCCGCAGAGCGCCCCGTCAATGCCCCATCAGCCAGTGCTGGTGTGGGCCCGGCAGGGTCCAGACACCGAACAGCATCACCAGCACACCACCCGCCACGCGCACGCTGCGTCGCCGCAACAGGGCGTTCACCCGTTCGGCCGCCAGCCCGGTGGCCAGCAACACCGGCCAGGTCCCCAGCCCGAACGCGAGCATCAACACCGCGCTGTACCCGGCATTGCCCTGGCTGGCCGCCCACAGCAGGGTGCTGTACACCAAACCGCACGGCAGCCACCCCCACAGGGCGCCCAGCAGCAACGCCCTGGGCAGGCTGGACACCGGCAGCAAGCGCGACGCCAGCGGCTGGATATGCCGCCACAAACCCCGGCCCAGCGCCTCGATACGGGTCAGCCCACTCCACCAGCCAGCCAGGTACAACCCCATGGCAATCAACAGCAGGGCTGCCGTCACCCGCAGTGCCAGCGCTGCCGGGCTGCTTGCCACGGCCCATCCGGCCAGGCCCAGCAACAGGCCGGCGCAGGCATAGCTGAAAATGCGCCCCAGGTTGTACGCCAGCAACAGTCGCAGCCGCTTGCCGCGTTGTTCGGGGGGGATGGCCAAAGTCAGTGCGCCCATCAGGCCGCCGCACATGCCCAGGCAGTGACCGCCGCCGAGCAGGCCAAGGACCAGTGCCGAGCCCAGCAGCGGAAGCAGGTCAGGCACGGGGTGGCGGCTCCTTGTTGGCGTCGGCCTGGGTGTCGTCAGGTTTCACTGCCGCTTGGTGACGCGGGTCCTGATCATCGAACAGGATGCTGTGAGCGGGGCCGTCAAGGTCGTCATACTGGCCGCTGTCCACGGCCCAGAAGAAAATGTACACGGCCACGCCGACCAGCAGCAGGGCTGCGGGGATCATGACATAGAGGGCGGGCATGGCGACTTCCTCCCGGGTTGGGGTGCTGCGTTTTTCGGCAGTGCGGATGCATCCGGCATGCGAGTCAGGCGCAGGGCATTGAGCACCACGATCAACGAGCTGACCGACATGCCGATCGCAGCCCACACCGGGGTGATCCAGCCGAGCGCGGCAAACGGCAACATCAGGCCATTATACAGGGTCGCCCACAGCAGGTTCTCGAGGATGTTGCGGCGGGTGCGGCGGGCCAGCTCGAAGGCCTGCACCAGCGCTTGCAGGCGGTTGGACAGCAAGACGGCGTCGGCACTGGTCTTGGCCAGGTCGGTGGCGCTGCCCATGGCGATGCTGATATCGGCGGCGGCCAGTACCGGTACATCGTTGACCCCGTCGCCGAGCATCAGCACCTTGCGCCCGTCAGCCTGCAGGGCTTTCAGGCGGTCCAGTTTGTCATCCGGGCGCAGGCCGCCAATGGCCTGGTCGATACCCAGCTGCGCGGCCACTTCGGCAACCATCGGCGAGCTGTCGCCCGACAGCAGCAGGGTGTGCCAGCCCCGCGCCTTGCAGGCAGCGAGCAGGGCCGGCGCGTCGTCGCGCAGGCGGTCATCCAGGCCGAACCACGCCATGGGGCCCTGGCGGTCGCCCAGCAGCAGCCACTGGCCGCGAGGCTCAGGTACAGCGGGGATTTCCGCACCACTCAAGGCGCAGACGAAGGTAGCCTGACCAATGCGCAGGCGCTGGCCGTCGACCAGCCCCTCCAGGCCCAGGCCGGGTACGCTCTGTACGCCTTCGGCGGGCGTGGTGGTGCGACCAAAGGCGCGAGCGATGGGGTGTTCAGAGCGGTTTTCCAGCGCCGCGGCCAGGGCCAGGCAGCGGTCCGCAGTCTGGCTGCCGAGCGGGCGGATGCTGCGCAAGGTCAGGCGGCCTTCGGTCAGTGTGCCGGTCTTGTCGAAAATCACCGTGTCGATGTGGTTCAAGCCCTCCAGCACGTGGCCGCGGGTGACCAGCAGGCCAAGCTTGTGCAGGGTTCCGGTGGCGGCGGTCAATGCGGTTGGCGTAGCCAAAGACAGGGCACAAGGGCAGGTGGCCACGAGCATGGCCAGCACGATCCAGAACGCCCGTGCCGGATCCAGGTGCCACCACCACAGGCCGATGGCTACCGAGGCCAGCAGCGAGAACAGCAGGAACCACTGCGAGGCGCGATCGGCGATTTCCGCCAGGCGTGGTTTTTCGGTCTGGGCGCGTTCCAGCAGGCGGACGATGGCCGACAAGCGTGAATCATGGCCGAGGGCTTCCACAGCCACATTCAGCGTGCTTTCGACGTTCAGCGTACCGCCAGTGACCCGCTCACCCACCCGGCGTGGTTGCGGCAGATACTCGCCGGTCAGCAGCGATTCGTCGACGCTCGAGCGGCCCTCGACGATGCGCCCGTCGGCAGGGATGACCGCGCCGGGCAGCACCTGCACGGTGTCGCCGCAGTGTAATTCGCTGAGCAGGATGCGTTCGCTGCGCCCGATGGCGTCCAGGCGCAGGCATGAGGCTGGCAGCAGGTTGACCAGCTGCGCAGTGGCCGCCGCTGTGCGCTCGCGGGCGCGGCGCTCCAGGTAGCGGCCGGTCAGCAGGAACAGGGCGAACATGCCCACCGTGTCGAAATAGAGCTCGCCGCTGCCAGTGATGGCTGTCCAGATGCCGGCGCCGAACGCCAGGCCAATGGCCAGTGACACCGAAATGTCCATGGTCAGGTGGCGCGTTCGCAAGTCGCGCGCCGCGCCCTTGAAGAAGGGCGCGCAGCTGTAGAACACGATGGGAATGGTCAGGAACAGCGCCACCCAGCGCAGGATGGTGTGCAACTCGGGCGTCAGGTCGATGTTGAATTCCGGCCAAGTGGCCATGGTTGCCATCATCGCCTGGAACCACAGCAGCCCGGCCACGCCCAGGCGGCGTAGGGCGCTGCGGTTTTCCCGGGCCAATTGCTCGGCGGCCTGGTCAGGCTGGTAGGGGTGGGCGGCGTAGCCGATCTGGCGAAGTTCGGCCAGCAGGCGCGACAGCGGCAGCTGCTTGTCGTCCCAGTTCAGCGCCAGGCGGTGGTTGGACAGGTTCAACCGGGCTTCGGCGACGCCAGGCAGGTTGCGCAGGTGCTTTTCGATCAGCCAGCCGCAGGCGGCGCAGCTGATGCCTTCGACAAGCAAGGTGGTTTCGGCCAGCTCGCCCTGGTGGCGGACGAAGGTTTGCTGCACGTCGCTGCGGTCGTACAGGGCCAGTTCGTCCTGTAGTTGCCTGGGCAGGGCTTCGGGGTTGGCGCTGTTGTCGCTGCGGTGCTGGTAGTAGTGCTCCAGCCCACCGGCAACGATGGACTCTGCCACCGCCTGGCAGCCGGGGCAGCAGAACTGCCGCGGCTGGCCGAGGACCACGGCGGTGAAGCGGCTGCCGGCGGGGACGGGCAGGGCGCAGTGGTAGCAGGGGGTGGGCTGGGTCATCACATCATTGCCTTAGACAAATCGCTGGCTGGGCACTGTAGCTGTGGGAGCGGGTTCACCCGCGAATGCGTCAGATCAGGCATTGATGTTTTCAGGGCTGACGCATTCGCGGGTAAACCCGCTCCCACAAGGGGCGGGGGTGGTGCGTTTATTGGTGTTCGGCGCCTTGCAGTGCTTCATCACCCAGCTGCAAGGTCACTCCATGCTCCACTTTTTCCTCTTCGAACAGGCGCCACACCTGGCCCCCTTCGCTACCCAGCACTTCCACAAAGCGCCGCCCGTCGACCTTGTCCTCCAGTTGCCCCACATAGCGCCCTGCTTCGACCCGGCTCAGCAGCACCTTGCGGTCCTTCTCTGGCTGGGTCGGCGAAATCAGGTTCAGCTCCAGGTTTTGCGGGCCACTGCTACCGGTCAGGCGCAGGTCCACTTCGCCGGTCAGTTCGTCCAGATGCACGCTGGCTTTCAGGCCCAGTTGCTGCGCCAGCAGCTCGCGGTCCAGGGAGCGGTTGATGCCCTTGCCGGCCTCGTAGTAGTTGTCGTTCACCAGGTTGTCCGGGTTGCGTACGGCGATGCTGACCATGGTCAGGCTCAGGCACACCGAGGTGGTGAGGATGCCAATGATGATCCAGGGCCAGAGGTGCTTGTACCAGGGGCTGGCGGCGGTGGCGGCAGGCATTGTGCGTTATCTCTCTTAGCGGATCTGTGGGCCGATGAAGCGGCTCTTGGCTTCAACCTGGGCGTCGCTGTCGTCGGCGCTCTTGAGGATGAAGGTGATTTCGTTGGTGGTGGAAGGCAGTTTTTCAGGAGCGACCGACAGCTGTACCGGCAGGCTGACGATATCACCGGCGGCCACGCGGATCTCGCGCTGGCCTTCGAGCTTGAGGTCCGGCAGGCCGGCGGCATCCAGCACGTACACATGGTCGCGCTGGTCCTTGTTCATGACCTTCAGGCTGTACACGTTCTCGATCCGGCCCTGGGCGTTCTCGCGGTACAGCACGCGGTCTTTGCTGACGTCGAAACCGACCAGCGAGCGTGTGGCGAAGGCAGTGGCCAGGCCGATCATCATCACCAGCAGCACGGCGGCATAGCCGATCAGCCGCGGGCGCAGCATGTGGGTTTTCTGCCCGGACAGATTGTGTTCGGTGGTGTAGCTGATCAGCCCTTTGGGGTAGTTCATCTTGTCCATGATGCTGTCGCAGGCGTCGATGCAGGCTGCGCAGCCGATGCACTCGATTTGCAGGCCATCACGGATGTCGATGCCGGTCGGGCAGACCTGCACGCACATGGTGCAGTCGATGCAGTCACCCAGGCCCTGGGCTTTGTAGTCGGTATCTTTCTTGCGCGGCCCGCGGGTTTCGCCACGGCGCGGGTCGTAGGAAACGATCAGCGTGTCCTTGTCGAACATCACGCTCTGGAAGCGAGCGTACGGGCACATGTACACGCACACCTGTTCGCGCAGCCACCCGGCATTGCCGTAGGTGGCGAGGGTGAAGAAACCGACCCAGAAATAGGCCCAGCCATCGGCCTGGCCGGTGAAGAACTCGATCACCAGCTCGCGGATTGGCGAGAAGTAGCCGACAAAGGTCATGCCGGTGACAAAACCGATCAGCAGCCACAGGCTGTGCTTGGCTAGCTTGCGCAGGAACTTGTTGCCGCTCATGGGCGCCCTGTCGAGCTTCATGCGCTGGTTGCGGTCGCCCTCGGTAACCTTTTCGCACCACATGAAGATCCAGGTCCACACGCTTTGCGGGCAGGTGTAGCCGCACCACACGCGGCCGGCGAACACGGTAATGAAGAACAGGCCGAAGGCGGCGACGATGAGGATGCCCGAGAGGAGGATGAAGTCTTGCGGCCAGATGGTAGCGCCAAAGATGTAGAACTTGCGTTCGGGCAGGTTCCACCATACGGCCTGGTGGCCGCCCCAGTTCAGCCACACGGTGCCGAAGTACAGCAGGAACAGCACTGCACCGCCGACCATGCGCAGGCGGCGGAACAGGCCGGTGAAGGCGCGGGTGTAGATCTTTTCCCGGGAGGCGTAGAGGTCGACGGAATCCTTCCCTTTGCTGGCAGGCGGGGTGACATCATGTACCGGAATTTGCTTGCTCATCATCAAGTCCCACGGCAGTGGAGAAACGCCGCGGCCAGTGCGTGCCGGCCGCAGTCTCGCGCAATCTGCTAGCGCTCTGCGGTCCATGATACGCCGCGGATGGCGGTATGGGATCGCACTGCGACCTTTAGTCGCGTTGGGTTCGTGGTGTGAATCGTGTTATGGCGGGTGTCAATTGATCCAGGTCATCCTGGGTCGCATTTGCCGGCCTCTTCGCGGGGCAAGCCCGCTCCCACAAGTAACCCATTGTTCCGGGTTCGGTGGTGTACCTGTGGGAGCGGGCTTGCCCCGCGAAGAGGCCAGGCCTGCTTACTCAGCCTTGGCCTGCGCCTGGTCCCGTTGCGACAGGCTGTAAACATAAGCCGCCAGCAGGTGCACTTTGTCATTACCCTGCAACTGTTCCTGGGCGGGCATCTGGCCTTGGCGACCATAGCGGATGGTCTGCTGCAGCTGGGCAAAGCTCGAACCGTAGATGAACGCCTGCGGGTGGGTCAGGTTCGGCGCGCCCATGGCCGGCGTGCCTTTGCCTTCCGGCCCATGGCAGGCCACGCAGTTGGCGGCGAAGATCTTCTGCCCATTTTCGGCATCGGCCTTGACGCCTTCCGGCAGCGTACGGCCATCCAGCTTGCTGACCACGAAGGCGGCCACGTCGGCCACGCCCTGATCACCGATCACCTCGGCCCAGGCTGGCATCACGCCATGGCGGCCGCCCATGATGGTGGTCTTGATCGTGTCCGGTTCGCCACCCCAGCGCCAGTCGTTGTCGGTCAGGTTGGGGAAGCCGAAGGCACCTTTGGCGTCGGAGCCATGGCACACCGAGCAGTTGGAGGCGAACAGCCGCGCCCCCATTTTCAATGCCTGTGGGTCCTTGGCGACGTCTTCGATAGGCATGGCCGCGAACTTGGCGAAGATCGGCCCAAAGCGGGCGTCGGCCTTGGCCATTTCCTTTTCCCACTCGTGCACGCCAGTCCAGCCCGGTTGGCCGTTGGAAAACTCGGTCTGCTTGTCGGTGTCCAGGTACGAATAGCCCGGCAGGATGCCTTTCCAGTTGCCCAGGCCCGGGTACAGCACCAGGTAGCCGAGGGCGAAGATGATGGTGCCGACGAACAGCCAGAACCACCATTTGGGCAGTGGGTTGTCGTATTCTTCGATGCCATCGAAGGCATGCCCGACGGTTTCGTCGGTGACCTCTTCGCGCTGGCCCTTGCGGGTCGACAGCAGCAGCCAGGTCAACGAGAAGATGGTGCCCAGGGTCAGGACGGTAACGTACAGACTCCAGAAGGTTGTCATTGTTGTTTGCTCCCAGAAGCTTTTGCTTGCTCGACGTGCCGGCTGGCCTCGGGGTCATCCGCGAAAGGCAGTTGGGTCGCTTCGTCGAAATCCTTTTTGCGCCGTGGGTTGAACACCCACAGCGCCAGGCCCACGAAGGCCACCATCACCACGACGGTGCCCAGGCCGCGAATCATCCCGATATCCATCAGCGTCACCGTTTGCTCTTGATGATGGTGCCAAGGCCTTGCAGGTACGCGACGATGGCGTCCATTTCGGTCTTGCCCTTGACCGCGTCACGCGCACCGGCGATGTCGGCATCGGTGTACGGGGTACCGAGTGTGCGCAGCACTTCCAGCTTTTTCGCGGTGTCCTTGCCGTCGAGCTTGTTCTCGACCAGCCACGGGTAGGACGGCATCTTCGATTCCGGTACCACGTTGCGCGGGTTGTACAGGTGCGCACGGTGCCAGTCATCGGAGTAGCGGCCACCGACGCGGGCCAGGTCCGGCCCGGTCCGCTTGGAGCCCCACAGGAACGGGTGGTCCCACACGCTTTCACCGGCTACCGAATAGTGGCCGTAGCGCTCGGTTTCGGCGCGGAACGGGCGGATCATCTGCGAGTGGCAGCCTACGCAGCCTTCACGGATGTAGATATCACGCCCTTCGACTTCCAGCGCGGTGCGTGGCTTCATGCCCTCGACCGGCTTGTTGGTGACGTCCTGGAAGAACAGCGGGACGATTTGGGTCAGGCCACCAACGCTCACGGCGATGACCATGAAGAAGGCCAGCAGGCCTATGTTCTTCTCGACAGCTTCATGCTTCATCAGTGCGCTCCCACAACGATGATCTTGGCGGCTTCCTCAGCCTGTGCCGGGTTGGCGGCACGTACGGTACGGAACACGTTGTAGGCCATCAGCAGCATGCCGCTGGCGAAGAACGCACCGCCCAGGGCGCGGACGATGTAGCCAGGGTGGCTGGCTTGCAGGGCTTCGACGAACGAGTAGGTGAGGGTGCCGTCGTCGTTGATGGCGCGCCACATCAGGCCCTGGGTGATGCCGTTTACCCACATCGAGGCGATGTACAGCACGGTCCCGATGGTGGCCAGCCAGAAGTGCGCGTTGATCAGGCCGACGCTGTGCATCTGCTCGCGGCCATACAGGCGGGGGATCATGTGGTACACAGCGCCGATCGAGATCATGGCTACCCAGCCGAGGGCGCCGGCATGCACGTGGCCGATGGTCCAGTCGGTGTAGTGCGACAGTGAGTTCACGGTCTTGATGGCCATCATCGGGCCTTCGAAGGTGGACATGCCGTAGAACGCCAGCGACACCACCAGGAAGCGCAGGATCGGGTCGGTGCGCAATTTGTGCCAGGCACCGGACAGGGTCATCATGCCGTTGATCATGCCGCCCCAGCTTGGCGCCAGCAGGATGATCGACATCACCATGCCCAGCGACTGCGCCCAGTCAGGCAGTGCGGTGTAGTGCAGGTGGTGCGGGCCGGCCCAGATGTACAGGGTGATCAGCGCCCAGAAGTGCACGATCGACAGGCGATACGAGTAGATCGGTCGCTCGGCCTGCTTGGGCACGAAGTAGTACATCATCCCCAGGAAGCCGGTGGTGAGGAAGAAGCCCACGGCGTTGTGGCCGTACCACCACTGGATCATCGCGTCGGTGGCGCCGGAATAAGCCGAGTAGGACTTGAACAGGCTCACTGGCAGCGAGATGTGGTTGACGATGTGCAGCATCGCGGTGACCACGATGAATGCACCGTAAAACCAGTTGCCGACATAGATGTGCTTGGTCTTGCGCTTGACGATGGTGCCGAAGAACACCAGCCCGTAGGTGACCCAGACGATGGCCAGCAGGATCGCCAGCGGCCATTCGAGCTCGGCGTATTCCTTGGTGGTGGTATAGCCCATCGGCAGGGTGATCAGCGCGCCGACGATCACTGCCTGCCAACCCCAGAAGGTGAAGGCGGCCATGCTGTCGGAGATTAGCCGGGTCTGGCAGGTGCGCTGCACCACGTAGTAGCTGGTGCCGAACAGCGCACAGCCCCCGAAGGCGAAGATCACCAGGTTGGTGTGCAGCGGTCGCAGGCGGCCGAAGCTGGTCCAGGGCAGGTCCAGGTTCAGTTGGGGCCACACCAGCTGCGAGGCGATGAAGACGCCGAGGCCCATGCCAAGGATCCCCCAGACCACCGTCATGATGGCGAACTGGCGGACGACCTTGTAGTTATAAGCAGTCGGACTGATTGCTGTGCTCATTCTAAGGTTCCACGGTTTTGATGTTCTTGTTGGTCGAAAAATCGGCGCCAGTATTGATAACCACCAGGGTTACCGCAACGCAACTTTGGTACGCCGACCCGTGCCCGTGCCCGTTCACTGATGTCCCGCAGTGATCGGGTCCGAACGATTGTACACAAATAAATATTTGTAATGTGTACCGTTTTTCGCCTTTTTCTGATCGATCGGTCAAGCTTTTTTTGGGGCGGCGACAGGCCATGCGCCGCGTCTGCATCGGTCCTTTCGTAGCGATGCCTACTGAGGCAACAAGCTTAGTTCTGTTCGGTGGGGGTGCAAGGGTAGGGGGGCTGAGGGTGGTAGGGGGGAGTTCAAGGTTGGAGGATTGTGTTGGGGCGGGGGTGTAGGGTTTGAGTGTTGTGGTGGGGCAGAGATCGAGCGCCGCCCGCGCGGCGCTTCGCGGGGCAAGCCCGCTCCCACATTTGTTTCGGGCCAGTTATGTCTGTGACAGGCGCGCGCGACGGCCTTGTTTGTACGACGCGATATTGCGCCGTGCGCCAAAGCGTTCGCGCGCAAATCCCACAGAAATGATTGGCCCGAAACAAATGTGGGAGCGGGCTTGCCCCGCGAAGCGCCGCGCGGGCGGCGCTCGATCTCACAGGCGCCAAATCCCTTTCGGCGAACTCACTTGGCAGTCACAGCCTCAGCCGAACCACCCTGCGACAGGCTATACACGTAAGCCGCCAGCAGGTGCACCTTGTCATTGCCCTGGATCTCGGCCTGCGCCGGCATCTGCCCCTGGCGACCATAACGAATGGTCTGCTGCAGCTGGGCAAAGCTCGAGCCGTAGATGAACGCCTGCGGGTGGGTCAGGTTCGGTGCGCCCATGGCGGGCGTACCTTTACCTTCCGGTCCGTGGCAGGCCACGCAGTTGGCGGCGAAGATCTTCTGCCCGTTCTCCACATCGGCCTTCGCGCCCTCAGGCAATGTGCGGCCATCGAGTTGGCTGACCACGAACGCAGCCACGTCGGCAACGCCCTGATCACCGATCACCTCGGCCCAGGCCGGCATCACGCCATGACGACCGCCCATGATGGTGGCCTTGATGGTTTCCGCCTCGCCGCCCCAGCGCCAATCCTTGTCAGTGAGGTTGGGGAAGCCAAAGGCACCCTTGGCGTCCGAGCCATGGCACACCGAACAGTTGGAGGCGAACAATCGGCCGCCCATCTTCAGCGCTTGCGGGTCCTTGGCCACTTCTTCCACAGGCATGGCGGCGTACTTGGCGAAGATCGGCCCGAACCTGGCATCGGCCTTGTCCATTTCCTTCTGCCATTCGTTGGCGCCGGTCCAGCCATTTTCATAGCCCGGCAGGATGCCTTTCCAGTTGCCCAGGCCCGGGTAGAGGATCAGGTAGCCGACCGAAAACACCAAGGTGCCGACGAACAGCCAGAACCACCACTTGGGCAGTGGATTGTCGTACTCCTCGATACCGTCGAAGCTGTGGCCCATGGTTTGGTCGGTGCTGCTGTTGCTCTGGCCCTTGCGGGTGGCAAGCAGCAGCCAGGTCAGGCCAATCAGGCTACCGATGGTCAGTACGCAGATGTACGTACTCCAGAAGGTGGTCATTGCCCGTTTCTCCTTTTTGCAGCAGGTTCCTGCCCGGCAGCGGGCAGGTGGTCGTCGACGAAGGGCAGCAGGCGCGCTTCGGCGAAATCACGGTCGCGGCGGCGGTTGAATACCCACAGGGAGAGGCCGATGAAGGCGATCATCACCACCAGGGTGCCCAGGCCGCGGATCATGCCGATGTCCAGTTCCATCGCACTCACCTCTTGTTCTTGATCGCGGTGCCAAGCACCTGCAGGTAGGCGACCAGCGCGTCCATTTCGGTCTTGCCCTTGACCGCGTCGCGGGCCCCGGCAATGTCGTCGTCGGTGTATGGCACGCCGAGGGTGCGCAGGGTGCGCATCTTGACGTCGGTGTGGCTGTTGTCCACCTGTTCTGCGACCAGCCATGGGTACGACGGCATCTTCGATTCCGGCACCACGTTGCGCGGGTTGTACAGGTGCGCACGGTGCCAGTCGTCCGAGTACCGGCCACCGACCCGGGCCAAGTCCGGCCCGGTGCGCTTGGAGCCCCACAGGAACGGGTGGTCCCACACGCTTTCACCGGCCACCGAATAGTGGCCGTAGCGCTCGGTTTCGGCGCGGAACGGGCGGATCATCTGCGAGTGGCAGCCCACGCAGCCTTCGCGGATGTAGATATCGCGGCCTTCCAGCTGCAGCGCGGTGTAGGGTTTCATGCCTTCGACCGGCTTGTTGGTGACGTCCTGGAAGAACAGCGGGACGATCTGGGTCAGGCCGCCGATACTGACGGCGAACACCATCAGCAAGGCCAGCAGGCCGACGTTTTTCTCGATGACTTCATGTTTCATCGGGGGGTTCTCCTCAAGCCAGCTGGGCGTTCGCAGGGGCGACATCAAGTGCTGGCGAACGCACGGTGCGCCAGGTGTTCCAGGCCATCAGGAACATGCCGCTAAGGAAGATCGCACCACCGACGAAGCGCACGATGAAGCCTGGGTGGCTGGCTACCAGGGTTTCCACGAACGAGTAGGTGAGGGTGCCGTCGCTGTTCACCGCGCGCCACATCAGGCCCTGGGCGATGCCGTTGACCCACATCGAGGCGATGTACAGCACAGTGCCGATAGTGGCCAGCCAGAAGTGCGCGTTGATCAGGCCGATGCTGTACATGCGCTCCTTGCCGAACACTTTCGGGATGGTGTGGTACAACGCGCCGATCGAGATCATCGCCACCCAGCCCAGGGCGCCGGCGTGAACGTGGCCGATGGTCCAGTCGGTGTAGTGGGACAGCGCGTTGACGGTCTTGATGGCCATCATCGGGCCTTCGAAGGTGGACATGCCGTAGAACGCCAGCGATACCACCAGGAAACGCAGGATCGGGTCGCTGCGCAATTTGTGCCAGGCACCGGACAGGGTCATCATGCCGTTGATCATGCCGCCCCAGCTTGGCGCCAGCAGGATCAGCGACATCACCATGCCCAGCGACTGCGCCCAGTCAGGCAGGGCGGTGTAGTGCAGGTGGTGCGGGCCGGCCCAGATGTACAGGGTGATCAGCGCCCAGAAGTGCACGATCGACAGGCGATAGGAATACACCGGGCGTTCGGCCTGCTTGGGCACGTAGTAGTACATCATCCCCAGAAAGCCTGCGGTCAGGAAGAAGCCTACCGCGTTGTGGCCGTACCACCACTGCACCATGGCGTCGGTGGCGCCGGCATAGACCGAGTACGACTTGGTCAGGCTGACCGGCAGCTCCAGGTTGTTGACGATGTGCAGCATCGCCACGGTGAGGATGAACCCGCCGAAGAACCAGTTGCCCACGTAGATATGCTTGGTGTTGCGCTTCATCAGCGTGCCGAAGAACACGATGGCGTAGCACACCCAGACAATGGTGATCAGAATGTCGATCGGCCATTCCAGTTCGGCGTATTCCTTGGAACTGGTGTAGCCCAGTGGCAGGGTGATGGCCGCCAGCAGGATCACCAGTTGCCAGCCCCAGAAGGTGAACGCGGCCAGGCCGGGTGCGAACAGGGTGGTCTGGCAGGTGCGTTGCACCGAATAATAGGAGGTGGCAAACAGCGCGCAGCCGCCGAAAGCGAAGATCACCGCATTGGTATGCAGGGGGCGCAGGCGGCCGAAGCTGGTCCAGGGGAGGTCGAAGTTGAGGGACGGCCAGGCGAGCTGGGCGGCGATGAAGACGCCGAGCCCCATCCCGACGATTCCCCACACCACCGTCATGATGGCGAATTGGCGGACCACCTTGTAGTTATAGGCGGTACTGCTGGTTGTGTTCATGTATGGGTTCCCATCCACGGTTATTTGGCAGGCTTTACAGCGAGGCAAGCATGATTAATGGGCAAAGTGCCGGTATTGACGGGGATCAATGGGCGAAGGTCGCAAATGTCCCAGGCTTGCGCTGCGATCTTGCGCAGGATGAAAGTAAGGACGGCTACAAGGGCTGCCTGATCCTGGCCCATGGCGCCGGTGCGCCGATGGACAGCGGGTTCATGGACGAAATGGCGCAAAGGCTTGCGGCACTTGGGGTGGCGGTGGTGCGCTTCGAGTTCCCGTACATGGCCGAGCGCCGGGTTGGCGGTGGCAAGCGGCCGCCGAACCCGCAGAAGGTGTTGCTGGAATGCTGGCGCGAGGTGTACCGGCAGGTGCGACCTTTGGTCACGGGCAAGCTGGCCGTGGGTGGCAAGTCGATGGGGGGGCGCATGGCCAGCCTGCTGGCTGACGAGCTGGGCGCGGATGCGCTGGTGTGCCTGGGGTATCCGTTCTATGCGGTGGGCAAGCCGGAGAAGCCGCGGGTCGAGCACCTGGCGGAGTTGAAGACGCCGACATTGATCGTGCAGGGCGAGCGCGATGCGCTGGGTAACCGCGAAGCAGTGGCGGGCTATGCGTTGTCGCCAGCGATCGAGGTGAGCTGGCTAGTGGCGGGGGACCATGACCTGAAGCCGTTGAAGGCCTCGGGGTTCAGCCATGAGCAGCATTTGCAGGCGGCGGCTGAGCGCGTTGCTGAGTTCCTGAAGGATTAGTGCTGGACCCTTCGCGGGTAAACCCGCTCCCCCAAGAAGGTCACCGTTTCCGAAGACGGTGATGCACCTGTGGGAGCGGGTTCACCCGCGAAGAGGCCGGCACAGGCTGACGCTTAGTCGCGGTACTCGCACAGGTAAGCGGTATCTACCTTCACCTGCAGCTGGAACTTGCTGTCCGCCGGCACATTGAACTTGTCACCGGCATTGAAGGTTTCCCAGTTGTCGCTACCTGGCAGTTTCACGATCAACGCACCCGACACCACGTGCATGATTTCACGCTTGGCGGTGCCGAACTCGTATTCGCCCGGGGCCATTACGCCGACAGTGGCGGGGCCTTCTTCGCCCGCGAATGCGATCGACTTGACGGTGCCGTTGAAGTACTCGTTGACCTGGAACATGGGCGACTCCTGAAAAGGGGTGATGAAAAAAGGGCTGGCCAGTATGCCCAAGCCCACAATCCCCGTCATCTGCTTTCAGGGCCCTTCGGCGGGCAGGCTCAGCGGCAACAGCCGAGCCGTGTTGCGAGCGTCCTCCAGGGCGCGATGCTGTTGCCCGCAAAAGTGCATGCCGGCCAGTTGCAGGGCACTGTTCAGGCCGGCGGGGCGCTGCAGGTGACGGGCCTTGGCAAAGCGTTGCTTGAGGTTGATGTGCGGCAGTGTGCGCAGCAGGCTGTCGAGCCCGTGCTGCTGCCATTCCTGGTGCAGCTGCTGGCGGTCGTAGTCGCCCCAGCTGACCCACGCCTGCAATTGCTCACGATGCTGTCCAAGCCAGCTTTCGAACCCTGCCCACGCTTCGCGAAACGGCCGGGCACTGTCCACCTCGGCCTGGCCGATGTGGGTCAGCGCGCGGCAGAACGTGGTCAGTTGCGGACGCCGCCGTGGCCGCACGAAACACTGGAAATGGTCAACCTCACGGCCTTCGCGGGTGACCAGGCTCGCGCCGATTTCAATGACTTCCATCTCTGCGACCGGCCATCCACCCTCGTCGGTGGTGGCTTCCAGGTCGATCACCAACCAGTGGCCCATACCAGGCTCCCTTGCAAACCCAGCTAGAGCGTAGCCAAACTCAGCGCATCCGGCACCCTATGGCATTTTGCCGCCTGCTTTGGCAAAAAGAGCAGGCACCAGCAGTTGTGCCGTACCCGGAAAACGCCTAGCTTAGGCGGACCCAGGCATGAACCGTGATGAGTGTCCGTCTTGACTCCAGCGCCCGGCCTAAAGGCCTTGTCCACTCTGATGCTGCTGGCCGTGTGCTGCTTGGCGGCACCGGCATGGGCCGCAGATGGCGTTGAAGTGAAGATTGGTGCGGCGCATTTCCCGCCGTATACAGTGCGCCCCGAGCAAGGCGCCGATACCGGCCTGCTGCCGCAACTGGTCGACGCACTCAACCGCGCACAACAGCGCTACCATTTCGTCCTGGTACCCACGTCCATCCAGCGCCGGTTTGGTGACTTCCAGCAGGGCCGTACCGACATGGCCATCTTCGAGAACCCGCAATGGGGCTGGGAACAGATCCCACATCAGAGCGTGGACATGGGCCTGGAGGACGCTGAGGTGTTTGTCGCGCGCAAAGCCAATGGGCGGGACCCGCATTACTTCGATGACCTGAACGGCAAGCGCCTGGCGCTGTTCAACGGCTACCATTACGCGTTCGCCGGTTTCAACTCGGACCCGGCCTACTTGCGCAAGGCCTACCGCGCTACGCTGACCTATTCCCACGACAGCAACCTGCTGATGGTGCAGGCAGGGCGTGCCGACATCGCGTTGGTCACGCGTTCCTACCTCAGTGACTTTCTGGCGCGCAACCCGGCCAGCCAGGCGCAACTGGTGCCTTCACGGCGCATCGATCAGGTCTATCACCATTACGCCTTGTTGCGGCCCGGCAGCCCCATCGGCGAGCAATCGTTCGCCGAACTGCTACGCGGGCTGCGCGACAACGGCGAGCTGGCGCGGATCTTCGAGCCATACCGCATCACCGTCAGCGCGCCCAGGGCGCTTGAGGAATGACTCAGGCCTGCCGGTTGGTGGTCTTGCGGCAATGCACCAGGGCGTCGCGAATCATGAAGTTGACCAAGGTCGGCGATACCCCCAGCTCCTTGGCAATGTCCTTCTGCGGTACGCCATGCAGGCGGTACATCTCGAAGGCATAGCGGGTGCGCTGCGGCAGCTCGTTCAGCGCCTCGGCAATGTCGTCCAGCGCGGCAAGGTTGATATGGGTGGCTTCCGGCGAGGCGTTCTGGATCACCACATTCAGGCCTTCCTCTTCGCTGCCGGAGTACTTCAGCTCCATGGCCTGCTTGCGGTAGTGGTCGATCGCCAGGTTGCGCACGATCTGGAACAGGTAGCTTAGCTGCGCCTTGAACGACGACGTGATTTGTGGGGCGGCGCCGAGCCGGAAGAATGCGTCCTGCACCACATCCTCGGCGCGCGAGCGGCAGCCGGTAATGCGCGCGGCGATCTTGACCAGGATGCTGCGGTTGTCGACGAAGGCCTGCAGTAATGGTGAATCGCACTTACTTGTGGATAGTTGTTCCGCCATGGAAATCACCTTGTCACAGAGGGGAGAGGAGGCACCCCAGGCTGGGAAGCTTCCTACGACGTGCGACAAGCTATTCAGAATGATAATGATTGTCAAATACGAAACGAAATTAGTATCTGTATCTTTCAGTTCTAAGCCCGCTATGTGAAACAGTTCACCCCTTGGCCTGTCTGCCCCTGCGCAATCGCTTTAATTTCTACCCCCGCCCATCCGTTCCCCTGTGTACATCCTCGGCCACCCAACGCTGCCCGCCCGTGTTTGCGGCGCAGCCGGCTCGCCCCAACAGACACTGGCAGGAACACCCCATGACGGACGCCTTCGAACTCCCGCTCTCGCTGGTCCAGGCCCTGGCGCAACGCGCCGCGCAGACCCCGGACAGGATTGCCCTGCGCTTTCTCGCCGACGCCCCCGGCGAGCAGGCCGTGCTCAGCTACCGGGACCTCGACCAGCGTGCCCGTGCCATCGCCGCCGCCTTGCAGGCGCGCGCCGGCTTCGGTGATCGAGCCGTGCTGCTGTTCCCCAGTGGGCCGGACTACGTGGCGGCCTTCTTCGGTTGCCTGTACGCGGGTGTGATTGCAGTGCCGGCCTACCCGCCGGAATCCGCGCGGCAGCACCACCAGGAACGCTTGCTGTCGATCATCGCCGACGCCGAGCCGCGCCTGCTGCTGACGGTGGCGGCGCTGCACGACAGCCTGCAAGGCCTGGAGGCGCTTGCGGCAGATGATGCGCCCGAGCTGCTGGCAGTGGACGGCCTGGACCCGGCGCTGGCCGCAAGCTGGCAAGCACCTGCACTCAAGGGTGATGATATTGCCTTCCTGCAGTACACCTCGGGTTCCACTGCGCTGCCCAAGGGCGTGCAGGTCAGCCATGGCAACCTGGTGGCCAACGAGCAGCTGATCCGCCAAGGCTTTGGCATCGACCTCAACCCCGATGATGTGATCGTCAGCTGGCTGCCGCTGTATCACGACATGGGCCTGATCGGCGGCCTGTTGCAGCCAATCTTCAGCGGTGTGCCCTGCGTGCTGATGTCGCCGGGTTACTTCCTCGCCCGGCCGTTGCGCTGGTTACAGGCCATCAGCGAATACGGCGGCACCATCAGCGGGGGCCCCGACTTTGCCTACCGCCTGTGCAGCGAGCGGGTCAGCGAGGCTTCGCTGGCAGGGCTCGACCTGAGCCGCTGGCGTGTAGCGTATTCGGGCTCCGAGCCCATTCGCCAGGACAGCCTGGCGACCTTCGCCGACAAGTTTCAGGCCTGCGGCTTCGACCGGCAAAGCTTCTTTGCCAGCTATGGCCTGGCAGAAGCCACCCTGTTTGTCAGCGGCAGCCGCCGTGGCCAGGGCATCGCGGCGCTGGAGCTGGACGCCGCGGCCTTCGCCGCCAACCGCGCCGAGCCGGGCGCGGGCAGCGTGCTGATGAGTTGCGGCTACCCGCAGCCGGGGCATGCGGTACGCATTGTCGAGCCGCAGCAACTGCAAGTGCTGGGTGACAACCAGGTTGGCGAAATCTGGGCGGGTGGCCCGAGTATTGCCCTGGGTTACTGGCGCAACCCCGAAGCCAGCGCCCGCACCTTTGTCGAAATGGACGGCCAGACCTGGCTGCGTACCGGCGACCTGGGCTTCATGCGCAACGGTGAAGTGTTCGTCACCGGGCGCTTGAAAGACATGCTGATCGTGCGCGGGCAGAACCTGTACCCGCAGGACCTGGAAAAAACCCTCGAGCGTGAAGTCGACGTGCTGCGCAAAGGTCGGGTGGCCGTGTTTGCCGTTGAGCACCTGGGCGAGGAGGGCATCGGCGTAGCGGTGGAAATCAGCCGCAACGTGCAGAAGGCACTCGAACCCCAGGCGCTGATCAAGACCCTGCGCCAGGTGATCGCCGACGCCTGCCGCCAGGCGCCGGCGGTGGTCCTGCTGCTGAACCCCGGTGCGCTGCCGAAAACCTCCAGCGGCAAGCTGCAGCGTTCGGCTTGTCGCCTGCGCATGGACGATGGCAGCCTGGATTGCTACGCCCGGTTCCCTGAATTGAGCGAGGCGGTTGCCGCTGATGCAACGGGTGATGAATTGCAGGCACGCATCGCTGCCGTTTGGCGTGATGTGCTCAAGGTGCCGACGGTGGCGGCAGACGACCACTTCCTGCTGCTGGGCGGCAACTCCATCGCCGCGACCCAGGCCACTGCGCGCCTGAGCGATGAACTGGGCACCCCGCTGAACCTGCGCACCTTGTTCGAAGCGCCAGTGCTGGCCGACTACCGCCAGGCCGTGGCCGCAATAATCGCCGAAGGCAATCAACAGGCGCCAGCCATCGCCAACCTGGCGCGCAACCAGGCACTGCCTCAGTCGCTGGCGCAAAACCGCTTGTGGCTGCTGTGGCAGCTGCAACCGCAATCGGCGGCCTACAACATTCCGGCCGGCCTGCACCTGCGTGGCGAACTGGATGAACGTGCCCTTGAAGCGGCGTTCCAGGCACTGGTGGCGCGCCATGAATCGCTGCGTACCGTGTTCAGTGAAGAGGGCGGCCAGGCGTTGCAATTAGTCTTGCCACCGCAGCCGTTCGTCCTGTCACGGCTGGACCTCGAAGGGCAACCCTGCGAAGAGGTTACAGCCCAGCGTGAAGCCGAGGCTCGCCAGCCTTTCGACCTGACCCAAGGCCCATTGCTGCGGGTGACGCTGGCCCGCCTGGATGACGAAGATCATCAACTGTGGGTGACCTTGCACCACATCGTTGCCGACGGCTGGTCGCTGAACATCCTGCTCGATGAGTTCGCCAAACTGTACGCTGCCCATTGTCAGGGGCTAAAGGCCAACCTGGCGCCGCTGACCCTGGGTTATGCCGACTATGGCAACTGGCAGCGCCAATGGCTGGCCGAGGGTGAGGCCGAGCGCCAGCTGCACTACTGGAAAGCCCACCTGGGTGACGAGTTGCCGGTGCTCGACCTGTGTACCGACCACCCACGCGCCAACCAGCGCGAACACAGCGCGGCACGGTTGACTATGAAGGTGCCAGCCAAGCTCACCGATGCTCTCAAGGGCCTGGCTCGCGAACAGCAGGCCAGTTTGTTCATGGTCCTGCTGGCCGGCTGGCAGGCGCTGCTGCAGCGATACAGCGGCCAGGCGGACATCCGCGTCGGCGTGCCCAACGCCAACCGCCCGCGCCAGGAAACCCAGGGCATGGTCGGTTTCTTCATCAACACCCAAGTACTGCGCGCGCAGCTCGATGGCCGGCTGCCGTTCGACCACTTGCTGGCCCAAGTGCGCCAGGCCACGCTGCAGGCCCAGGCCCACCAGGACCTGCCGTTCGAACAACTGGTCGAAGCCCTGCCCGAGGCCCGCGAACAGGGCCTGTTCCAGGTCATGTTCAACCACCAGCAGCGCGACCTGTCAGCGCTGCGGCGCCTGCCGGGGCTGCTGGCCGAGGAGCTGCCGTGGCACAGCCGCGAAGCCAAGTTCGACTTGCAGCTACACAGTGAAGAAGACCACCTGGGCCGCCTGAGCCTGGCCTTCGACTATGCCGCCGAATTGTTCGACGCCAGCACCATCAAACGGCTGGCCGGTCATTTGCTGGCGCTGCTGGAGCAGGTGTGCGCAGCACCCCAGCGGGCGTTGGGCGAAGTGCAGTTGCTCGACGAGCCTGGCCGTGCCCAGCTGTTGGGGTGGGGCCAGGCAACGGCCCCTGCGCCGGGGCAGCTTCTGGTCGAGCAGCTGAACGAGCAGGCACGCCTGACCCCGCAGCGCACCGCCCTGGTATGGGAGGGGGGCAGCCTGGATTACACCGGGCTGCACCAGCAGGCCAACCGCTTGGCCCACTACCTGCGCGACAAGGGGGTAGGGCCTGATACCTGCGTGGCGATTGCCATCGAGCGCTCGCCGCAGTTGCTGGTTGGCCTGCTGGCCATTCTAAAGGCGGGTGGCGCCTATGTGCCGCTGGACGTCGATTACCCGGCCGAACGCCTCGCCTACATGCTCACCGACTGCAATGCCGGCCTGCTGCTGAGCCACAGCAACCTGCTGGGCCAGCTGCCGCAGGTTGACGGTGTCAGCGCCATCGCGCTGGACCAGCTGCACTTGGACAGCTGGCCCAGCCATGCCCCCGGTTTGCACTTGCACGGGGACAACCTGGCCTACGTGATCTATACCTCCGGCTCTACCGGCCAGCCAAAGGGCGTGGGCAACACCCACGCGGCGCTGGCCGAGCGTTTGCAGTGGATGCAGGCGACTTACGCGCTGGCTGACAGCGACGTGTTGATGCAGAAGGCGCCGATCAGTTTCGACGTTTCGGTGTGGGAGTGCTTCTGGCCATTGATCACGGGTTGCAAGCTGGTGCTCGCTGGCCCAGGCGAACACCGTGACCCGCAGCGCATCGCCGAACTGGTGCAAACCCATGGCGTGACCACGCTGCACTTCGTGCCGCCGCTGTTGCAGATGTTTGTCCAGGAGCCGAAAGTGGCTGCCTGCAGCAGCCTGCGCCGGTTGTTCTCGGGTGGCGAAGCCTTGCCTGCCGCACTGCGTGATCAGGTGCTGCAGCTGCTGCCGCAGGTGCAACTGCACAACCGTTACGGCCCGACCGAAACCGCCATCAACGTTACCCACTGGCACTGCCAGGCGGGGGATGGTGAACGCTCGCCGATTGGCCGCCCGCTGGGCAATGTGTTGTGCCGAGTGCTGGACGACGAGCTTGAACTGACTGCGCCCGGCGTGGCGGGTGAGTTGTACCTTGGCGGAGCGGGCCTGGCCCGCGGTTATCTGGGGCGCCCAGGCCTTACCGCCGAGCGCTTCGTGCCGCAGGCCGATGGCAATGGCGAACGCCTGTACCGCAGTGGTGACCGCGCCCGATGGCTGGTGCAGCTGGAGGCGCTGGAGTACCTCGGCCGCCTCGACCAACAGGTAAAAGTGCGGGGTTTTCGCGTCGAACCCGAAGAGGTCCAGGCCTGCCTGCTGGCGCAGGCGGGGGTCGAGCAGGCGTTGGTGCTGATCCACAAGGACGCCATTGGCGCGCAGCTGGTCGGCTATTACAGCGGTGCTGCCCAGCCTGAAGCGCTGTTGGCGGTGTTGACTGGGCAACTGCCGGCATACATGGTGCCGGCCCAACTCATCCCGCTGGCGCAGATGCCACTGGGCCCCAGCGGCAAGGTCGACCGCAAGGCGCTTCCGGCCCCGGTGTGGCAGCAGCGTGAACACGTCGAACCGCAAAGCGGACTGCAACAGCAAGTGGCTGCGATATGGCGCGAAGTGCTGAACCTGCCGCGGGTCGGCTTGCAGGACGACTTCTTCGCCCTCGGCGGCCACTCGCTACTGGCCACCCAGGTCGTCTCCCGCACGCGCCTGGCCTGCGACGTCGAACTGCCGCTCAAGGCGCTGTTCGAAGCCAGCGAACTGGGCGCTTTCTGTGCCGAGATTGCGCGTATTCACGCTGCGGGTGAGCGTAACCTGCAGGGTGAAATCGCCCGCGTCGACCGCCGCCAGGCGGTGCCGCTGTCGTACTCGCAGCAGCGCATGTGGTTCCTCTGGCAAATGGAGCCGGACAGCCCGGCGTACAACGTCGGTGGTATGGCGCGCCTGCGCGGCGCCCTGCATGTGGACGCCTTCGAGCGCGCGTTGCAGGCGCTGATCGTCCGCCACGAAACCCTGCGTACCACCTTCCCCAGCATCGACGGGGTGCCTTACCAGTGCGTAGCCGAGGACGGCGGCCTGCACCTCGACTGGCAGGACTTCAGCGCGATGCCTGCCGATGCCCGCCAGCAACGCCTGCAACAACTGGCCGACGATCAGGCGCACCAGCCGTTCGACCTGGAGCGCGGGCCGTTGCTGCGCGCCTGCCTGGTCAAGGCCGAGGAGCGCGAGCACTTCTTTGTCCTCACCCTGCACCACATCGTCACCGAAGGTTGGGCCATGGACATCTTCGCTCGCGAGCTGGGCGAGCTGTACGAGGCCTTCGTCGATGACCGCGAGTCGCCATTGGCGCCACTGCCGGTGCAATACCTGGACTACAGCGTGTGGCAGCGGCAATGGCTGGAAAGTGGCGAGGGCGCCCGCCAGCTGGCCTATTGGAAGGACCGCCTGGGTGATGAGCACCCGGTGTTGGCGTTGCCCGCAGACCGCCCGCGCCCGGCCGTGCAGAGCCACCGTGGCGAGTTGTATCGCTTTGAGCTCGACCCGGCGCTGGTCGCTCGCGTGCACGCGTTCAACAGCCAGCGTGGCTTGACCCTGTTCATGACCATGACCGCCACCCTGGCTGCCTTGCTGCACCGCTACAGCGGCCAGCGCGACCTGCGCATCGGCGCGCCGGTGGCCAACCGCATCCGCCCGGAGAGCGAAGGCCTGATCGGTGCCTTCCTCAACACCCAGGTGCTGCGTTGCGAGCTGGACGGGCAGATGACCGCCAGTGAACTGCTGGAGCAGCTGCGTGAGGTTGCCATTGAAGGCCAGTCGCATCAGGACCTGCCGTTCGACCAGTTGGTAGAGGCCCTGCAGCCGCCACGCAGCAGTGCCTACAACCCGCTGTTCCAAGTGATGTGCAACGTGCAGCGCTGGGCCTTCCAGCAAAGCCGCACGCTGGCCGGCATGCAGGTGGATTACCTGGTCAACGATGCCAGCGCCACCAAGTTCGACCTGTACCTGGAAGTGACCGACCTGGACGGCCGCCTGGGCTGCTGCTTTACCTACAGCCGCGACCTGTTCGACGAGCCGCGTATCGCACGCATGGCCGAGCACTGGCAACAGCTGCTGATCGGCTTGCTCGACAACCCGCAACACCGTCTGTGCGAACTGCCAATGTTGAGCCGTGCCGAGCAACAGGCGCTGGTCGGCCAATTGCAGGGCGAACACGATTTCGACCTCGGCCAGACCCTCCACGGTCTGTTCGCCGCCCAGGCCGCAAGCACGCCGCAGGCGGGTGCGCTGACCTTCGCCGGCCAGCACCTGACCTACGCCGAGCTCGACCAGCAGGCCAACCGCCTGGCGCGTGCCTTGCGTGAACGGGGTGTCGGCCCGCAGGTACGGGTGGGCCTGGCGCTGGAGCGGTCGCTGGAAATGGTCGTCGGCCTGTTGGCCATCCTCAAGGCTGGTGGCGCCTACGTGCCGCTCGATCCTGAATACCCGCTCGACCGCCTGCGCTACATGATCGAAGACAGCCGCATCGGCCTGCTGCTGAGCCAGCGGGAACTGCTGCAAACCCTGGGTGAACTGCCTGAGGGCGTGGCGCGCTGGAGCCTGGAGGATGACGCCGCCAGCCTGTCGGCCTACAGCGATGCGCCGCTGGATAACCTGAACCTGCCGCAGCACCAGGCTTACCTCATCTACACTTCCGGCTCCACCGGCAAGCCCAAGGGGGTGGTGGTCAGCCATGGCGAATTCGCCATGCACTGCCAGGCGGTGATCGACGCGTTCGGCATGCGCAGCGATGACTGCGAGCTGCACTTCTATTCCATCAACTTCGACGCTGCCAGCGAGCGACTGTGGGTGCCGCTGCTGTGTGGTGCCCGGGTGGTGCTGCGTGCCCAAGGCCAGTGGGGCGCCGAGGAAATCTGCCAACTGGTGCGTGAGCAGCAGGTGAGTATCCTTGGCTTTACGCCGAGCTACGGCAGCCAGTTGGCCCAGTACCTGGGCGGGCAGGGCGAACAACTGCCGGTGCGCCTGGTGATCACTGGTGGCGAGGCGCTGACCGGCGAGCACCTGCAGCGTATCCGTCAGGCATTTGCGCCGCAGCAGTTCTTCAATGCCTACGGCCCGACCGAAACCGTGGTCATGCCGCTGGCGTGCCTGGCACCCGAGGTGCTACCGACGGAGCTCGGCAGCGTCCCGATCGGCCGCGTCATCGGTAGCCGCACGGCGTATATCCTCGATGAAGACCTCGCCCTGCTGCCACAAGGCGGGATCGGCGAGTTGTATGTCGGCGGTGCGGGCCTGGCCCAGGGCTATCATGACCGCCCGGGCCTCAGCGCCGAGCGTTTCGTCGCCGACCCGTTCAGCAGCGAAGGCGGGCGGCTGTACCGCACCGGCGACCTGGTGCGGCTGGGCACTGATGGCCTTGTCGAGTACGTTGGCCGTGCCGACCAGCAGGTGAAGATTCGCGGCTTCCGCATCGAACTGGGCGAAATCGAGAGCCGCCTGCAGGCACATGCCGATGTCGACGAAGCCGTGGTGCTTGCCCTGGATTTGCCGGGCGGCAAACAATTGGTGGGCTACCTGGTGTGCAAGCAGGCCGCAGCCAGTGCCGCGGCGCAAAGCCTGTTGCGCGAAGCGGTGAAAGCCGATGCCCGCCAGCACCTGCCGGACTACATGGTGCCTGCGCACCTGGTGTTGCTCGGCAGCCTGCCGCTGATGGGCAATGGCAAGCTCGACCGCCGCGCCCTGCCGCCGCCGGACCTGGATCAGGCGCGCCAGCAATACCAAGCCCCAGGCAATGAGGTGGAAGCGCAACTGGCGCAGATTTGGCGCGATGTGCTCAACGTTGCCCGGGTCGGCGTGCAGGACAACTTCTTTGAACTCGGCGGTGACTCGATCCTGTCGATCCAGGTGGTCAGCCGGGCCCGTCAGGCTGGGTTGCAGTTCACCCCGCGCGACTTGTTCCAGCACCAGACTGTACAGACCTTGGCGGCGATCGTGCAGCAGGGCGAAACCGCCAGCAGCATCGACCAGGGCCTGCGCCAGGGCCAGGTCGGCCTGACACCGATCCAGCACTGGTTCTTCGACAGTGAAGTGGCGCAGCCGCAGCACTGGAACCAGGCTGTATTGCTGGAGGCGCGCCAGCCGCTGGATGCAACAGTGCTGGAGCAGGCCTTGGCGGCGCTGGTGCAGCACCACGACAGCCTGAGGCTGCGTTTCAGCGAGGCGAGTGGGCGTCGCCAGGCCCGGTACGCCCAGCCTGCCGCCGAGCAGCTGCTGTGGACCGCTACCGTCGCTGACTTCGCTGATTGCCAACCGCTCTACACCGACGTGCAGCGCAGCCTCGACCTGGAGCAGGGGCCGCTGCTGCGCGCCTTGCTGGTGCGCGACGGCCAAGGGAGCCAGCGCCTGTTGCTGGCGATCCATCACCTGGTGGTCGATGGCGTGTCCTGGAGGGTGCTGCTGGAAGACCTGCAGGCGCTTTATCGCGGTCAGCCGCTGCCAGCCAAGACCCATGCCATGAGCGACTGGGCCGCACGGCTGGCCAGCTATGCTGGCAGCGATTCGCTGCGCGACGAGCTGGCGTGGTGGCAAGGGCAACTGGGCGGTGTGCGCCGCGAATTGCCGTGCGATCACCCGCAGGGCGGCAACCTTCACCGCCACGCCCAGACCTTGGCCATCGGCCTGGACGTGGAGCAGACCCGGCAGTTGCTGCAACAGGCGCCGGCGGCCTACCACACCCAGGTCAACGACCTGCTGCTGACCGCGTTGGCGCGCGCCCTGTGCCGCTGGAGCGGGGACGAAGCAGTGCTGGTGCAACTGGAAGGCCATGGCCGCGACGGGTTGTTCGAAGACATGGACCTGACCCGCAGCGTCGGCTGGTTCACCAACGCCTATCCGCTGAGCCTGCGCCCGCACCCAGGCGAAGACGATGCGGCGCGGGCCGGCTCGATCAAGCGGATCAAGGAGCAACTGCGCCAGGTGCCGCACAAAGGGCTGGGTTACGGCGTGCTGCGCTACCTTGCCGACGATGCCGGGCGCGAGCAGATGGCCGCCTTGCCGCAAGCGCGCATCACCTTCAACTACCTGGGCCAGTTCGACCAGCAGTTCGACAGCGCGGCGCTGTTCCAGCCGCTGGATGAAGCGGCCGGCCTGGCCCATGACCTCGATGCGCCACTGCCCAACTGGCTGAGTGTCGATGGCCAGGTGTACGGCGGTGCCCTGCAACTGCGCTGGACCTTCAGTGCCGAGCGCTATGACGAGCACACCATCGCCAACCTGGCTGAGGCCTACCGGCAGGAGCTGCTGGCACTGGTTGCGCACTGCCTGACCGAAGGCAACGGCAGCTTCACCCCGTCGGACTTCCCGCTGGCACACCTGAGCCAGGAGCAGATCGACGCACTGCCGGTCCCGGCCGCGCAGATCGAGGATGTCTACCCGCTGACGCCGATGCAGGAGGGGATGCTGCTGCACACCCTGCTGGAACCGGGCACTGGCCTGTACTACATGCAGGACCGCTACCGCATCAACAGCCCGCTCGACCCCGAGCGTTTCGCCCAAGCCTGGCAGGCGGTGGTGGCGCGCCACGAAGCGTTGCGCGCCTCGTTCAGCTGGAACAGTGGCGAGGCGATGCTGCAGATCATCCACAAGCCGGGCAACCTGGCGGTCGACTACCAGGACTGGCGTGGCCTTGCTGACGATGCCCAGGAGCAGCGTCTTCAGGCCCTGCACAAGGAGGAGCGCGAGGCCGGTTTCGCCTTGCTCCGTGAGGCACCGTTCCACCTGCGCCTGGTGCGCGTGGCTGACGAGCGCTACTGGTTCATGATGAGCAACCACCACATCCTCATCGATGCCTGGTGCCGCTCGCTGCTGATGAACGACTTCTTCGAGGTCTACCAGGCCCTCGGCGAAGGCCGCCAGGCACAACTGCCGGTACCGCCGCGTTATCGCGACTACATTGGCTGGCTGCAACACCAAGGCCTGGACGACGCGCGCGCCTGGTGGCAGGCCAACCTGGCCGGCTTCGAGCGTGCCACTGCGATCCCCAGCGACCGCCCATTGCGCCATGACCACGCCGGCAGCGGCATGGTCGTCGGCGACTGCTATACCCGGCTGGAAGCCAGCGACGGCGTGCGTCTGCGTGAATTGGCCCAGGCCCACCAGCTCACCGTCAACACCTTCGCCCAGGCGGCCTGGGCCCTGGTGCTGGCGCGCTACAGCGGCGACCGCGACGTGGCCTTTGGCGTGACCGTGGCCGGGCGCCCGGTGAGCATGCCGCAGATGCAGCGCACTGTTGGCCTGTTCATCAACAGCGTGGCCCTGCGCGTGCAGTTGCCCATCGCTGGTGAGCGTTGCAGCGTACGCCAGTGGCTGCAGGGCCTGCTGCAAAGCAACATGGAACTGCGCGAGTACGAATACCTGCCGCTGGTGGCGATCCAGGCGTGCAGCGAGCTGCCAAAGGGCCAGCCGCTGTTCGACAGCCTGTTCGTGTTCGAGAACGCACCGGTGGAAACCGCCGTGCTCGACCACGCGCAGCACCTTAACGCCAGCTCCGATTCGGGGCGAACCCACACCAACTTCCCGCTGACCGCAGTGTGCTACCCGGGTGATGACCTGGGCCTGCACCTGTCGTTTGACCAGCGTTATTTCGACTACCCGACCGTCGAGCGCCTGCTGGCCGAGTTCAAGCGCCTGCTGTTGGCGCTGGTGCAGGGCTTTGACGGCGAAGTGGGCGAACTGCCGTTGCTCGGTGCCGAAGAACAACGTTTCCTGTTGCAAGACTGCAACCGCACCGAACGGGCTTATCCGCTGGAGCACAGCTACGTCGCCCAGTTCGAAGCCCAAGTTGCCGCGCATCCACAACGTACCGTGGCCCGCTGCCTGGGCGCGTCCTACGACTACGCTGGTTTGAACCTGGCGGCCAACCGCCTGGGCCATGCCCTGGTCGCGGCGGGCGTGGGGGTGGACCAGCCGGTGGCACTGCTGGCCGAACGCGGCTTGCCGCTGCTGGGCATGATCGTCGGCAGCTTCAAGGCCGGCGCTGGTTACCTGCCGCTGGACCCTGGCTTGCCGGCAGCCCGCTTGCAAAGCATCATCCAGCTCAGCCGCACGCCAGTGTTGGTGTGCAGCGCGGCCTGCGCCGAGCAGGGGCGGCAGTTGCTGGGTGAGCTGGAGGCTGCGCTGCGGCCGCAACTGCTGGTCTGGGAAGACGTCCAGGCCAACCCGATCGCAAGCCACAACCCCGGTATCCACAGTGGCCCGGACAACCTCGCCTACGTGATCTACACCTCAGGCTCGACCGGCCTGCCGAAAGGGGTGATGGTCGAGCAGCGCGGCATGCTCAACAACCAGCTCAGCAAGGTGCCTTACCTGGCGCTGAGCGAGCAGGACGTGATTGCCCAGACCGCCTCGCAAAGCTTCGACATCTCGGTCTGGCAGTTCCTGGCTGCGCCGCTGTTCGGCGCTCAGGTAGAGATCGTGCCTAACGCCATCGCCCACGACCCGCATGGCCTGCTGGCGCACGTGCAGGCCACCGGCATTACCGTGCTGGAGAGCGTACCGTCCCTGATTCAGGGCATGCTGGCCAGCGACCACCAGGCCCTCGACGGCCTGCGCTGGATGCTGCCGACCGGCGAGGCCATGCCACCGGAGCTGGCGGCGCAGTGGCTGCAGCGCTACCCGCAGATCGGCCTGGTCAATGCCTATGGGCCGGCTGAGTGCTCGGATGACGTGGCGTTCTTCCGCGTCGATGCCGCCTCGACCCAAGGCAGCTACCTGCCAATTGGTACGCCCACCGATAACAACCGGCTGTACCTGTTCGGCGAGGACCAGAAGCTGGTGCCGCTGGGGGCAGTGGGTGAGTTGTGCGTGGCCGGCACGGGCGTGGGTCGTGGCTATGTCGGTGACCCGGTGCGCACAGCGCTGGCGTTCATCCCTCACCCTTATGGGGCGCCGGGCGAACGTCTGTACCGCACGGGCGACCTGGCGCGGCAACGCCCGGACGGCGTGCTGGAATATGTCGGGCGCATCGACCACCAGGTGAAGATTCGCGGCTATCGCATCGAACTGGGCGAGATCGAGGCCCGGTTGCATGAGCAGGTGGAAATTCGCGATGCCGCCGTGGGCGTGCAGGAGGGCGTGAACGGCAAGCATCTGGTTGGCTACCTGGTGGCGCATCAGGGCGTCAGTGCCGATGCCGCAATGCTGGAGCAGGTCAAGCAACGGCTGCGTGCCGAGTTGCCGGAGTACATGGTGCCGTTGCACTGGGGCTGGTTCGACAGCTTGCCGCACAATGCCAACGGCAAGCTCGACCGCAAGGCCCTGCCATCCATCGACATCGGCGCCCAGCACAGCCAGGCCTATCTGGCGCCACGCAACGAACTGGAGGACCTGTTGGCGGGTATCTGGGCCGATGTGCTCAAGGCAGAGCGGGTGGGGGTACACGACAACTTCTTCGAGTTGGGCGGCCATTCATTGCTGGCCACGCAGATCGCTTCGCGGGTGCAGAAGCAGCTACAGCTGAACGTGCCGCTGCGGGCGATGTTCGAGTGCAGCACGGTGGAGGCGTTGGCCGAGTATGTACAGGGGCTGCAGGGCAGTGCGCTGGATGATGACAAGGTCGACCGGCTCAGTGACCTGATGGCGGAGCTTGAGGGACTTTGATGGGCAGGGGCGCTTGGCGCCCCCTCTCAATGGCCACGGTACCTAGATCGAGGCATTGATAAAGGCTTCATCCAGTGATTTGGCATGGTGGCGTTCCATGAACTGTCCACCACTGTCAAACGCTTCCAGTCGCTTGTTTGCGAGCATATAAAAGCGCTGGCAATTTTTCGTGATTTCCTCTGTGTAATGAGAAGCTATCAGCACGCTCGCGCCTTCCGCGCACGCGCTTTTTATACCGAGCCATATATAATGTCGAAATTCAGGGTCTACGCCAGCCGTTGGCTCGTCAAGAATGATCAAGTCACTGTTTAAAAGCAGCAAGGTCAGCGTGAAGTAGCTGCGAATTTCACCGTAGCTGCAATTGGCGGCTTTTTTCTTGGCGATTTCTGCATATCGCTTGGACAGTGACGGGGACCATTTGGCTAGTTTCGAGAGAATCTCTGTGTGATCTGGGGAAGCATTGGGGGTCAGGCTGGTGATTAGCTTGCCCGCTTCGTTCATGCGGAGCAATGGGGGCGGTGTAAGGATTTGCGTCAAATAGGCCTGACGCCTGGATAAATTGGAAATGGCGCCTTTTGCCGGTTTCTTTATTTTACAGATGAGGTCGAAAAGGGTTGTCTTTCCGGCCCCGTTGTTGCCCAGAATGCCGACCAGTTCCCCCGCTTGTATAGTGAGTTCAATGTCGTTCAGTAGCGGATTTCCGCTGTATCCGAATTGAAGTTTGTTGATAGTTAAAATGTCCATCAGTATCGGCTCCAGATGGGTTGGATTCTGAAATACCTTCCGGTCAGGTAAGTCGCGGTTGCAGAGGCCGAGAGTGCAATCAGGAAACTGTTGAGAAGGGGCATTTCGCCATGGAAGATCTGCGCGCTTAGAAAGAGCGGGTTGATCAGCGTTAGCGCCTGCGCAGCATCGTGCCCCAGCGTGGCGCCGGTGTATCCGGAAACCAGCATGAGGAATGACAAGAGTGAAAAAAGTGTGCTGGCCGTGCTGAATTTGATCGGCAGCGCAGCGATCCCCAGGCCGAGACAGGTGAACATGAGGTAGCTGGTGTAAAAACATGCCATCAGATAGAGGTATTCAGGAAGTGAGTAGTGACCTCGTAGGGGTTTGGTCAAGAGATAGAATAGTGTGGCGTAAAGCAAACTCAGTAATAAATAACTGAGTGTGTGGGCCGTCAGGAATAGCTTGATCGCGCCGTGTTGGTAGATGAAGGATCGGGTAAAGCCACTTTCCCTCCTGCCGATGAGGTAAAAGCTGAATCCAAAGAACGCGAGGGTGGCAGAGATGTATGAGTAGAACCAGGCGGCTGAAGCGGTATAGGTTGCGGCCGCATGCGTCGGGTTGGTGATGATGAAGAGTATGCAAGGGGCCAGCGCTGACCAGAGGAGCGATGTGGGCTCCCTTAAATGCTCAGTGGTCAGGATTCTTGTAATGGCGATGACTTTTTTATGCTGCGTATAAAAGTGCGTTGATTTTGAGCTCATGGGAATAGCTCCATCTCGTTGTTTTTGTTATGGCTCGACAGGTGCGGCATCAGGAGGTTTAGGCGTTCAAGTATTCAATGTCAATCTTTCGATGGGGGTGGAGGCGCTTGGAGTGGTATCGAGGCGTTTGGTTTACAGCTGTTTTCGTGGGGAAGGTCTTCAGAAGGATCTTACTTAAATCTGATAATGATTTTCAGTTTCTAGTGTTTCTTCTATTTGTGTAAGAGGTTTCTGGTTCTGGCGTACGAAAGCCCTGCAGTGAACGTGTGAATATTCTTAGTTGTGCGCGGGGTGGGATTTTGATCAGGGGGCCGAGCAATCGAAGTTTCACATTAGCGGGCGCTGAATAATTGTTTCTAGATGTTTTAAGTTGCTGAGTTAGACCTGCACGGGATGGATCTGCCGGGCCGTGAGATTGATCAGCTAGATTTACCAGCCGGCTCGGGGCCCAGGTGAGGTTGAGCGGTGGGGCGGCGGAAATGGCGCCGCCGGGACGGCGCTCGATCTAGGCACCACCGCAACACTCAAGTGAAGCCTATCGCTTGCCCAGAATCTTCCCAAGCATCTCGGGCCGGGGTGCCCCTTGCTGGCTTTGCAGATTGCCTTGCTCATCCTGATAGAAAATGGCCGGAGTAGCCTGCAGTCCCATCTCTTCCATCAAGGCCATGTTCGCCGCCAGCTTCTGCTGTACCGTCGCCGGCACCTGGTCCAGGGGCTTCAGCGTGCTGGCCTTGCCGGCCTTTTCATGCTGTTGCAGGGCCTTGGCCGGATCTTTCGCTGCCAACAGCGCCGCCGATTTGCCCGGGCTGTCTTCGCGGATGATGCCGACCATGATATGGCGCAGCTGCACCTTGCCCGACTCTACCCACGGCCGCGCCTGTTCCCAGAACATGTTGCAGTATGGGCAGTTCGGGTCGCTGAACAGGTACACCTTGCGCGGCGCATCGGCCTTGCCGTCAGCGATCCACGCGGTCTTTTCCATTTTCGCCCAGATTTCTTTGCTCATCGGCGCGTAGACCAGCTTTTGCAGCGGCTCGGCGCTCAGGTCCTTGCCCTGTTCGTCGAACAGGCTGCCGACCAGCACGTGCTTGCCGTCGGGGGTCAGGTACAGGGCCAGGGCGTTGTTCTGGTACTCGGCGGCATAACCACGCAGGCCGTTAGGCGCATCGAAGCTGCCCTTGATCACGGCGCCCTTGGCTTGCAGCTGCTGAACTGCCTTGGGCAGTTCTTCGGCCTGCAGGGTAGGGGAGGCCAGCAGGGCCAGGGACAGGGGCAGCAGTGCAGTCAATCGCATGTCAGTTTCCTTGTGCGGCAGGGGCGGGCGCAATGGCCCGGTCGAAAGGTTCCAGGGCGTGACGCAGGCTGGCCCGGGACAGCTCGCCCAGGTGGCTGCCGACCAGCCGCCCGTTGGCGTCGTAGAACAGCGTGGTGGGCAGGGCCATGGAGCCGACGCGCTGGGCCAACAGGCCGGTGCCGTCGAACAGCACGTGGGTCAGGCTCAGGCCGGTGGTGGCGAGGAAGGTGCTGACGTTCTCGGGGGTTTCGCCCTGGTTGACGAACAGGAAGGTCACGTGCGGGTAATCGCTTTGTGCCTGTTGCAGCACTGGCATCTCACGCCGACAGGGTGGGCACCAGGTGGCCCAGATGTTGATGACCAGCGGCTTGCCGCGGTAGCTGTGCAATGCCACGGCCTGGCCGCCGGCGTTGTTCAGGCTCAGTTCGGGCAGTTCGGTGCCTTTGCTGTACAGGTGGCCGCCGAGGCTGGCCAGGCCCCAGAACAGTGCCCCGCTGAACAGCGCCCAGCCTAGTGGGCGGCGCAGGCCGGGGTGGCGCCAGCCCTGCCACAGGGCTCCGAGCACGATGCCGGCAAGGCCCGACCAGAACAGGAAGCCGCCGTCACGGATGTCGATGATTTGCAGTGGGTCGTCCTGATACATCGGCCAGTAGGCCAGCACGAAGCCGGCGCGGGCACACAGCAGGCCGATCAGGAACAGGTTGAACAGCGCCGATTCCGGGCTCTCGCCGCCACGTCGGGCGACCCACCAGCCGACCACGCTGGCGATCACCAGGGCGGTGAGCATCAGCAGGTGGTTGAGGGCCATGGTCAGTGGCCCGAGTGTTACGGTCAGCATCAGCCTTGACTCCTGGTCTGGACCCAGTGTTGCTGGAACGCGGCTGCGTCCACCTCACCGGTGATGCGTCGCGCGCGGCGTTCTTCGCCTTCCGGGCCGATCCAGATAATGCTGGGCGGGCCGGGTACCTGATAGCGCTGCAGCAGGGCCTTGCTGGCAGGGCTGTCGGCGGTCACGTCCAGGCGCAGCAGGTGTACACCGGCCAGTCCGGCTTGCACGTCGCTGCGGGCGAACACCTGCTTTTCCATGACCTTGCACGACACACACCAGTCGGCATAGTAGTCGAGCATCACCCACTGGCCACGGGCTTTGGCGGCGTCCAGTTCACGTTGCAGGTCTTCGGGGCGGCTGACAGTGACGAAGCTGTCCTCGGTATGCTGGCTTTGGGCTGGCGCGGCGGCACCGCCGGCGAAGGGGCGTAGTGGCTGCCAGAGGTCGTCGCCACCGGCTGCCGCGCCTACCAGCAGCAGGCCGCCCCACAGCGCGCCGAGCAACGGTACTGCACGCAACGCCGGCAGCCGTTGCAGGGCCGGCCACGCGGCCCAGGCCAGGGCGATCAGCCAGGCGCCGCTCAGCGCCAGCAGCAGGGTCGCTGGCAGCAGGCTACGCACGGTATACAGCGCCATGGCCAAGAACACGAAGCCGAACACCGCCTTTACCCTGTTCATCCAGGCACCCGGGCGCGGCAGGTAGCGGTTGCCCAAAGTGACCAGCAACAGCAGCGGCACGCCCATGCCCAGGCCGAGGCTGAACAGCACCAGCGCGCCTTGCAGCACGTCACCGCTCTGCGCGATGTACAGCAGCGCACCTGCCAGCGGCGCAGTCATGCACGGGCCGAGCAACAGGCCGGACAACGCCCCGAGCAGTGCCGCGCCATACAGGTTGCCGCCACGGGTACCTTGCCCGGCGCGGTCCAGGCGGTCGCGCAGGGCGGCAGGCAGTTGCAGCTCGAAGGCGCCGAACATCGGCAGTGCCAGCAGCACGAACAGCCCCGCCAGGCTGCCCAGCAGCCAGGGTTGCTGCAGCCAGGCCTGCAGGCTGGCACCCAGCAGGGCAGCAACCACCCCCAGCCCGGCGTACACCATGGCCATGCTCAGCACATAGACCCCGGCCAGCACCCAGCCACGGCGGGCGCTGGCGCCATTGCCCAGCACCAGCCCGGCCAGGATCGGCAGCATCGGCAGCGAGCAGGGGGTAAACGCCAGCAGCAGGCCAAGGCCGAAGAACGCCAGCAGGCTCCAGGCCAGGTGGCCTTGTTGCAGGCCGCTGGCCAGGGCCTGGTCGCTGGCTTGCTCGGCGGCGGGCGTTACGCTGCCGCCCAAGTCGATCGAGGTGGTTTGCGGCGGGTAGCACAGGCCGGCATCGGCACAGCCCTGCCAGCCCAGGCGCAACTGACCCTGGGCGTTGGCAGGCAATACCAGTTCAAGCTGGTCGCGGTACACCGCGCTGTCGCCGAAGAACTCGTCGTGATGGTTGAGTGCGGGTGGCAGTTGCGGGTGCTGCTCGGTGGGCAAGCCATCGAACTTCAGCCGCTTCTGGTAGAGGTAGTAGCCCGGCTTGATCTGGAAGTACAGGCGCGTTTGGCCGTCGGCCTGGCGGTCGTGGGTGAGCACGAAGGCTTGGTCAACCGGCAGGAAGTCTGGTTTCACATCGAACGGGTTGGCTTGCAACGGGCCGGCCAGCAGTAGTGTGAGGAAGAGCAGGAGAACGCGCATGTCTTCGCCTTGGCAGATCTGGGAATGGGGCCATGCTGGATGGGGTTGATTAAATGAAGGTTAACCCGGGATTTGGGGCTGGGAGAGCATTAGGGCTTGCAGGTCTTGGCCTTGGGATTTTCAGCGCCTGTTAGATCGAGCGCCGCCCGCGCGGCGCTCGATCTAACAGGCGCTGAACCCCTAAAGCCCAACACCCCCAGCCCCATCCCAGCCCCCCCTCAACCCTCGTCACACCGCGACACATTGTCGGCTTGACTTTGCCTAGCCCCACCCAATTGCTGTAAAGTTGACGCCAAGGTCAGCTTTTCTCAAGCCAGGCCAAGAATCAAAAGAAAGGGCAGGCCCCAACTGCCCAGAGGATCAAGCATGTCCAACCGTGATATTTCCCGGCGCGCCTTCCTGCAAGGCGGCCTGATCGCTGGTGTCGGTGTGACCATGGCGCCACTTGGCAGCCAGGCCTTCGCCGCTTTGATGGAGGAGCGCGTCACCACCTCGCCGCAGAAGTGGATGAACCACGACGGCAAAGCGCGTTTCCGTAACGACGCCTTGTCCAAGGTCTGCGGCGACAAAGTGTTCGCCCGCGACATCCGCGCCAAGGACATGCCCGGGTGGCCCGCGCAGCAGGGTCATGCGCTGCTGCTCAAGGCGACCAAGGTCGATCGGATTTATGCCGGCCATGACCTCAGCCTGCTCGGGGCCGACCTGCAGCCTGACCGCATCGTCACCGCCGCCGACCTGGAGCAGGATGGCATCGCCTGGCCAGAAGCCCACTCGCCCGACCCGCTGCTGCCGGCCGGGAAGGTGCCGATGTTCATCGGCCACCCGGTGGCGATTCTGATCTGGCACGATTTCGAGCGTTTCCGTCAGGCCAAGCGCAAGCTGCAGTTCAACGATCAGGCGATCCGCTATGGTGCCCAGGCGCCGCTGTACCAGCGCGACCCTTATGGCAGCTTCCGCTTCGTGCGCGTGGGCGGCGCCACGCCGTTCGACGACGATGAGTTCTCCAGCCTGAAGAACTCCATGCTGTTCCCCACCATTCTCAACCGCAAGCCGGTGTGGTCGAAGCAACCCAACCAGCACGGCGACCTGACCGAGCAGGGGCTGTTTTACGCCAAGCGCATGGCCGAGCAGCTGGACAACCCGCCCGAAGACTGGCTGGTGTTCGAAGAACGCTACAAAACGCCGTCCATCGAGCCTGCCGCGCTGGAGCCGGACAACGGCAATGGCTGGTACGACCCGGCCAGCGGCACGCTGCACTTCGTGGTCGCCACCCAGTGCCCGTTCGAAGTGGCGCAGGAATGCGTGCACATGATCAAGCCGTCGCGTTTCGCCCTGAACACGCTGAACATGCACCCTGGCTACACCGTGGGCTATGGCTCGAAAGACAACAACATCTTCGTCTTCTACGCTGCCGTGGCAGCGCTGTATGGTGCCGGGGTGCCGATCCGCCTGGCCAACGACCGCTACGAGCAGTTTCAGAGCGGTATCAAGCGCCATGCCTTCGACATTCGCTACCAGCTGGCGGTGGACAAGAAGGACAACAGCTTCAAGATCTTCCGCGCCGACATGAGCTGCGACGGCGGCGGGCGCATCAACTACAGCCCTTCGGTGGCCGCCGTGGGAGCCACCGCGGCGCAGTCGATCTACTACATGCCGCAGAACGACCTGTCGGTGACCGCCTACTTCTCGCGGGGGGTCGAGGCGGGCTCCATGCGCGGCTACGGCACCCTGCAGAGCATGGCCGCCACCGAAATGATGGTGGATGAAATCGCCGGTCGCCTGGGCGTCGATGCCATCGACCTGCGCCGTGCCAACGCGCTGAAATCGGGCATGAAGAACACCCAGGGTGCGGTCCCGGCGGGCGCCTTGCGCCTTTACGAGATCCTCGACAAGGCCGCCGTGCACGAATGGTGGCGCAACCGCGCTGCACGCAAGCAACAGATGGACGCCAAGGACCCGGACCACTGGTACGGCGTCGGTTTCGCCATCTGCCAGAAGGACTTCGGCACAGGCTCCGAGGCGCCGATGGCCAGTGTCGAATTCAGCGCCGATGGGCGCATCAGCCTGCGCCACATCGGTACCGAGCTGGGCACTGGCATGTCCACTTCCCAGGCTCTGGTGATCAGCGACTTCCTTGGCCGTTCGGCCGACGAGGTGAAGACCGCGGTCACCGAATGGCCAGAGCTGCAGCTGACCACCAGCGGCAATCCCTACCTGATCAGCCAGCCCGAACAGGACGCTGCGCTACGCAACCCGCGCTGGGTTGGCAAGCTGGCGTCGCCGTCGTCGGCCACCAACTCGGCGTTCTACTTCAGCCACGCCACCCGTGAAGCCGCCCGTGTGCTGTTCAACCATGGCCTGTGGCCGGCGGCCATGGCCATCTGGAGCCAGGGCCCGCATGGCGGCCAGGCCAACCCGCTGGTGGTGCGCCGCGAGAACGCGGTGTGGGTCAACGGTGAGTTGACCGGCAACGGCCTGGCGCCGATTCCGTTTGCCCAGCTGGCGCAGAAGGCCCACGACATGGGCCTGGTGACTGGCGTGAGCGTGCACGGCTTCAACCGCTGGAGCTGGGCCGAGGCCGACTTTGTCATCGACGGCGTGCGCGAGCGCTTCCCGCTCGATGCCATGGCGGTGAAATACGGCGATGGTGCGGTGAATGCCAAAAAGGCGCAGATGGGTAGCCATGGCTATCACCTGCTCGACCGGCAGAATGCGGCCTACCCCGACACCCAGCTGAACAACGCCATGGTCACCTACTACAGCCCGGTGGCGACCATCGTCGAGGTCAAGGTCAACAAAGGCACCCTGGAGACGCAGGTGCTCAACCACCACAGCTGGATCGAGTGTGGCCGGGTGCTGGTACCGGAGCTGGTCAAAGGCCAACTCGAAGGCGGTATCGCCATGGGCATTGGTCATGCGCTGACCGAAGAGATGCCGTTGTATGAAGGCGGGCCCGGGGAGGGTGACTGGAACTTCAACCGCTACCGCCTGCCGCATGCGCGCGATGTGGCGGTGTGGAAACAGACCAGCGAAATCCTCCCACCGCTGTCACCGACCGACCCGTCCAAGGGCATAGCCGAGGTGGTGATGATCCCGGTCGTCGGTGCCATCGGCAATGCCGTCGCGCATGCCATCGGCAAGCGCGTGCGCGATCTCCCCATCACCCCAGCCCGTATCAAGGAGGCCCTCAATGGCTAACCGTCCACTGCAACTGACCCTCAACGGTCAACCGGTCGGTCCGGTCGAGGTCCCCGCTGACCTGGCGATGATCGACTATCTGCACGAACACCAGAACCTTACCGGCTCACGCCTGGGCTGCGGCCAGGGCATCTGCCACGCCTGCGTGGTGATCGTCGACAACCCCGACGGCACCAGCGAGGAGGTGCGCACCTGCATCACGGGCGCCCACTATTTCGAAGGCAAGAAAGTGCGCACCATCGAAGGCCATGCCAAAAAAGACGAGGCCGGCAACCTGACGCTGAATCCGATCCAGCAGAAGTTCGTCGACCTGTTCGCCTTCCAGTGCAGCTATTGCGCACCGGGCTTTGTCAACGCCGCCACCGTGCTGGTGGAAACTGCCCAGCGCCAGCCGCTGAAGAAGAGCGAAGTGGAAGACCGCATCGAGGCCAGCCTCGGCCACCACATCTGCCGCTGTACAGGCTACGTGCGTTACTACGATGCCACCCGCACGGTGCTCAATGACCTCGGCCTGGTCAAGGAGGGTTGAGCATGGGCTTCGTACGTAGCGCATTGGCGCTGGCATTCGGCGTGGCTTTCACTTCGGTTGCACTGGCGGCCGACCAGGCGCAGGTCAAGCGGGGCGAATACCTGGCCCGCGTGGCCGACTGCATGGCCTGTCATACCGCCGAAGGCGGTGCGCCGTATGCGGGCGGCCTGCCGATTCATTCGCCGTTTGGCACCATTTATGGCAGCAATATCACCCCGGACAAACAGTACGGCATCGGTAACTACAGCGCCGACGAGTTTTTCGCCGCAGTCACCGAGGGCAAGCGCAAGGACGGCGCCAACCTTTATCCTGCGATGCCTTACACCTCGTACCACCTGATCAAGCGTGAAGACTCGGACGCGATCCTCGCCTACCTGATGACCATACCGCCGATCAACCGCCCGGCACCGCAGACCGCCTTGCGCTTCCCGTTCAATGTGCGCATGGGGCTCAGCGGCTGGAATATGCTGTACGGCAAGAGCGTGCAACTGCAGCCAACCGAGGGCAAAAGCCCGGCGTGGCAGCGCGGCCAGTACATGGTCGAGGTCATGGGCCATTGCGGCGAGTGCCATACCCCGCGTAACCCGATCGGCGCGCTGCAGCAGGACCAGCGTCTGAGCGGCGGCCTCCTGGGAGGCTATCTGGCGCCAAGCCTGCTGGCCCAGGACCTGGCCGAGCGCGGCTGGACCCAGCCGGACCTGACCACCTTCCTCAAGCACGGCATCAGCGCCCAGGGCAGCATGTTCAACGAGATGTTCCCGGTGGTGCACCACAGCACCCAGCACCTTGAAGACGCCGACCTGGCGGCCATGGCCACCTTCCTGCTGGGCGATCAGCCGCCAGCGGCCAAGGTCATCCAGCCCGTCGCCCTGGAGCAGATGAGCGACAGCGCCCGGCGCGGCCATCAGCAGTATCTCAACGTCTGCGCCGGCTGCCATGGGGTCGACGGCGAGGGCAAGCCGCACATCGCCGTGGCCATGCGCGGCAACACCGTGCTGCGCCAGGCCGACTCGCGCAACCTGGTCAAGGTGGTCCTCGAGGGCATCCGCGAACAGCAGTTCACCGGCTTCGAGCGCATGCAGCCGATGCCAGGCTTTGCCGACAAGCTCGATGACCAGCAGGTGACGGACATGGTCAACTACCTGCGTCAGGCCTGGGGTGGATTACCCGGTGACCTGGGCGTGCAGCAGCTCGCCGAGCTGAAGGCGGAATAGCCCGTGCAGCATCTCGATCTTCAGGTTATCCGCCAAGCATTGCAGTGGTCGTGCAGCGGCCAGCGCGTATGGCTGTGCACGGTACTCGCCACCTATGGCTCGGCACCGCGGGCGCCGGGCTCGCTGTTGGCGGTGAACGCCAGCGGCCAGTGGCTGGGTTCGCTGTCCGGTGGCTGCGTCGAAGACGACTTCCTTGAACGCGTCGGTTTGGGCGAATTCCCCGAACCGGTTGCCATCGTGCGTTATGGCGATGGCAGTGACTCGCGCTCGAGCATTCGCCTGCCCTGTGGTGGGGTGCTTGAAGTGCTGGTGGAAAACCTGGCGCCCGAGTGCGAAGTGCAGGCGCACCTGCGTGAGCTGCAACGTGCATTGCTGGGCCAGCGCCGGCTGCTGCGAGAGGTGCGTCTGCCCGAGGGGAGTCGCCAGCTGGCCAATGACCACAGCCAAGGTCCGCGGGTCGAACGGGAAGCCGCCTGGGTGCGTCTACGGGTCGGCGCCGCCCAGCGCCTGCTGCTGGCCGGCTATTCCAGCGTGGCGCATTTTTGTGCCGAGTTCGGCAAAGGGATGGGTTTTGAAGTCATCCTCTGCGAGCCGCGTGATGAGGTGCTCGATGGCGTGCGGCTGGATGGCATCGAAGTACGCCGTGAGCTGCCATCGGAATTTATCGCCAATGGTGGTTGCCATGCCGACACGGCGGTGGTTGCATTGACCCATGATCCGAAAATCGATGACCTGGCCATGCTTGAAGCGGTGCGTACCGAAGCGTTCTATATCGGCGTGATGGGCTCGAAGGCCACCTCCGACAAGCGTCGCGAACGCTTGCAGCGAATTGGTGGCCTGGGCACCGACGAACTGGCGCGCATCCATGCGCCGATCGGCCTTAACCTGGGTAGCAAGACCCCGGCTGAAATCGCCCTGGCGGTGCTGGCCGATATCCTGCGCCTGCGCAACGGCATTGGGCGGGAAGCGCTGTGAGCGTGGTCGCGTTGGTGCTGGCGGCCGGGCGCGGCACGCGCTTCGGTTCCGACAAGCGCCGGGCGACGCTGGCTGATGGCCGTAGCCTGCTGGCGCATAGCGTGGAGCGGGCCAAGGCGGTGTTCGATGATGTGCGTGTGGTGTTGCGCACGGGCGAGCGCGGCGAGGATCTTGGCTTGCCTGCCGGATACCGGGTGGTTGCCAGCGCAGATGCGGCGTCGGGTATGGGGCACAGCCTGGCTGCCGGTGCCGGGTCGCTGGACGACAGCCAGGCTCGGGCGGTGGCGATTCTGCTGGGGGATATGCCGTGGATCGAGCTGGCGACCTTGCGCCGGTTGGCCGAGGTGTCCAGTGCTTCGAACATCGTCTTGCCGCGCCATGCGGGGCAACAGGGGCACCCGGTGATTTTCGGGCGCGATTTCTGGCCGGCGCTGCGGCAGTTGGCCGGGGATGAGGGGGCGCGGGCGGTGGTGCAGGCACACCGGGATCGTTGTGTCGTGGTTGAAGTGGGGGATGCTGGGGTTTTGTTGGATGTGGATACGCCGCGGGGATTGATGTAGGCCGAGGGTGTTCGCCACGGAGAATTCTGTGGCTGGGAGATCGAGCGCCGCCCGCGCGGCGCATCGCGAGCTGCGCTCGCTCCTACGTTTTTTTCTGGCCAGTGACGCCAGTGACAGGCGCGCGCGACCGCCTTGTTTGTACGACGCAATATCGCGCCATGCGCCAGGCGTTCGCGCGCAAATCCCGCAGAGATAACTGGCCCGAAACAACCGTAGGAGCGAGCGCAGCTCGCGATGCGCCGCGCGGGCGGCGCTCGATCTCCCAGGCGCAGAATTCTTTGTGGCGAACCCCCGGCCCCTGACGACACCCAAAGCGAGCCCCCAGCCACCCCACAAAAGGTCCATAATCCCCCCTTAATCCGCCCAAGGTGCAATACCAGCCACACCACTCCGGGAGCCCCACCATGCACGTTCTGCTCTGCGAGGACGACGACCTGATCGCCGCCGGCATCTGCGCCGGCCTCACCGCTCAGGGCTTGACCGTGGACCGGGTGGGCAATGCTGCCGCGGCGCGGGCGATGCTGCAGGCCGCGCAGTTCGACGTGATGATCCTCGACCTCGGCCTGCCCGACGAAGACGGCCTCAAGCTGCTGCGCCGCCTGCGCGAGAAAGGCGAGACACTGCCGGTACTGGTGCTCACTGCCCGGGATGCCGTCACCGATCGTGTCGATGGCCTGCAGGCCGGTGCCGACGATTACCTGCTCAAACCCTTCGACCTGCGCGAGCTTGCCGCGCGCCTGCATAGCTTGCTGCGAAGGGTGGCCGGGCGCGCGGTGAACGTGATCGAGCACGGCCCGCTGCGGTATGACCCGAGCAGCTGCGAGGCTACCCTGGCGGGTCAGCATGTCGACCTGTCCCGCCGTGAGCAGGCCCTGCTCCAGGCGCTGCTGCAGAACCCTGGGCGGGTGCTGTCCAGCGAGCAACTGAAGGACTGCGTCTACGGCTTTAGCGACGAAGTCGAGAGCAATGCCTTGAATGTGCATATCCATCACCTGCGGCGCAAGCTCGGCAACGGTATCGTCGAGACCGTGCGCGGCCTCGGCTATCGCCTGGGCCCGGCGCAAGCGCCGGAGGAGGCCGCATCATGAGCTTGCGGGTGCGCCTGAGCCTTATCCTGGGCAGTGCCTTCGTGATCATCTGGGTGCTGGCTGCTGCGTGGATGCTGCGCGACCTGCGCCAGCAGATGATGTTTTCCCTCGACCAGCGCCTGGTGGCTTCGGCGCGGATGGTTGCCGGGCTGATCGACCAGCTGCCGCAACCGCTGACCGCCAAGGGCGGCGAAGCGCACTTTTCTGCCGACCAGTTCAGCGTGCCGGACGGCATGGCCTGCCAGGTCAGCTCGCTGCGTGGCGAGATCCTCGCCAGCAACCACAAGCATGATGGCGCCATGGATGACGAGCGCAGTGGCTTCCGTGACCAGACCATCGACGATGCGTTGTGGCGCACCTTCACCTACAACCATGGCGATGTGCGCATCACCACGGCCGACCGGCACATGGAACGCGAGGCGCTGAACCAGTCGATTCTGCTGGCGGCTTCTGCGCCGGTACTGATGGCCCTGCTCGGCAGCCTGGGGCTGTTGTGGATTGGCCTGGGCAAGGGCCTGGAGCCGCTCAACCGCATGCGCGATGCCTTGCGCCGCAGGCGTGCGGACAGTGTCGAACCGCTGCAGGTGGCAGGCATGCCCAGCGAGTTGCAGCCGTTGCTGGAGACCCAGAACCAGCTGTTTCTGCGCATTGCCCAGACCATCGAGCGTGAGCGGCGTCTGACCGACGATGCTGCACATGAACTGCGCAGCCCGCTGACCGCGATCAAGACCCACCTGCAGGTGGCGCGCATGACCGACGGTGCAGTGCGCGAGCAGGCGCTGGAGCATGCCGAGCAGGGCACCGACCGCATGCACCGCACGCTTGAGCAGTTGCTGATGCTGGCGCGGGTAGAAGGCAGCTTGTCGTTCGAGGATGGCGTGCAGTGCAGTGCCGAGCAGGTGGCACGGCAGGCGATGCAGGATGCCGGCGGCGGCGACAACCGGCGTATCGTGCTGCGTCTGCCTGAGGAGGCTACGCAAATCTACCTGGGCATGCCGGCACCGTTGGCGGTGGCAGCACTGCGCAATCTGCTGGACAACGCCTTGCGTCATGGCGGTGACGAGGCGGTTGAGTTGGACGTGCAGATGGCCGACGGGCAGGTGGGGTTCATGGTTCGCGATCATGGGCCTGGAATTGCCGACGCGGACCTGGAGCATTTGACCGAGCGCTTCTGGCGCAATGGGCAGAGTGGTGGTTGCGGGCTCGGGTTGGCGATTGTGCAGGCGATCGTGCAGCGGTGTGCCGGTAGCCTGAGGTTTGACAGCCGTAGTGACGGGTTGCGGGTGCTGTTGCAAGTCCCAGCGCGGACCGGGCGTTGATGTTCATCGCCTGTCCGGGCGCTTCGCGGGTGAACCCACACAGGTACCCCGCAGGCTTGAGGCGATGCAGTACCTGGGGAAACAACTGGCTTGCTCAATTTCGTGAATCTAGCGCAATCACTGTGGGAGCGGGCTTGTCCCGCGAACACGGGCGAAGCCCGTGCCATCCACCGTGTTGGATGCTTCGCGGGACAAGCCCGCTCCCACAGCTACCCCCGCAGGCTTGAGGCTGGTGCAGTACCTGGGGAAACAACTGGCTTGCTCAGTTTCTAAAATCTAGTGCAATCCCTGTGGGAGATTCTATGGTTTTCAGCAAGCCAATTTCCGGCTTTTGGTGACGTATTCGCCCTGATCTCGCATCAGGGCGAATGCGACGCGAGCGAGCTTGCGAGCCAAGATCACTAGTGCCTGGGTCGTTGCTTTACCGTTGCTCCGATACTGCTCATACACGTCCTTCCAGGTAGTTGACCTACTGGCCGACATCGCTGCGTTATGCAACAAACGACGAATCTCCGAACAGCCTCGCTTTGTAAGGCGGCGGCGTCCATTCTTTTGCCCGGAGTCATTCTCTCGCAGGTCCATCCCCAAGAAGGCGATGTAAGCGTCACTGCTTTTGAATTCGCCTCTGATAAACGCCATTACCAGTGCTGACGCTGTGAGAAAACCAATACCTTCCACGGCCTGGCAGCGAATAACCTGTTCAAGCAGCCCTGCCTCTCGCAATACTTCTTTGATCTTCTTTTGTATCAGCAAGTCCAGCCGTTCTATCGACTTGACGAAGGTTTCGAAGGCTGCTTTCAACAGGCCCTCGTTAGCCCAGCTCTGCGTCATTGCAGTACGGGCCGATACCAGCGCAGCCCTGCGCCGCAGAAGGCTCTGCAGCTTGCCGTAGACAGCGGGAGGCGGGGTCCAAGGGCGAAGATCCTCACCCTCGTTTTTCAGAAAACGGGACAGCAACCGCGCATCGGACGGGTCAGTTTTGACTCGGCCGCCAACACTCTTGCGATAGTTACTCAGTTGAAATCCATCAATGACATAAACATCAAAGCCCATGCCGTGGGCTAGCTCGACCAGATCCAAGTGATAGATGTTGGTCGCTTCAACGGCGATAGCCGTGTTCAGTGGCTGCTGCTTGAGCCACTTATTGATTTCAGATTTGGAGTTTTTCAGCTTGATGATCTCATCACGCTCCTCGTGATGGATCACCAATTCAGCTTTTGCAACGTCCGCTCCAATGATCGACTTCACTACCTGCATTGCCATCGGCGGCTCTCCACGTTATGGTTTTTCGGCTTGAAGGGCTTTCACCAAGAGGCGCTGGCTTGCTTCTATCGTCGCTTGCAAACGATGCATTCTTTATCGGCGCTTTGGTGGAAGGGGTGGGGCGATGTCTCCCACGGTCTGTACTGCTCGTAACAGTCAGAATCGGGCATTTAGTCCCACCACCCCTTCAAGTCTAACCATACAAGCGGGCTTGAGGCTGGTGCAGTACCTGGGGAAACAACTGGCTTGCTCAGTTTCCAAAATCTAGCGCAATCACTGTGGGAGCGGGCTTGTCCCGCGAACACGGGCGCAGCCCGTGCCATGCACCGTGTTTGGGAAGTTTTCCTCGATCGCGCAGTGACCAATCCCCATACAGACACAAGCGGGTTCACCCGCGAAAGGGCCGGCACAGACCAAAATAAATCCCGCAGCAACCGCTAAATCCTACCCGCACTCAAGCGTTTTCAAAGCGATAACTGCCCATTCGCTTGCTTGCGAGGATTCACCCATGTCCACCGCTTCCAGCCTTGCCCAGGTCGCACCGGCCAGCGCGCCGCAGCCTCTGTACGAATTCACCGATTCACCCTTGCTGCAGCGCCAGCAGCAACAAGAGTCCAACGCCCGCAGCTACCCGCGGCGCATTCCGCTGGCACTCAAGCGCGCCCGTGGTATCCATGTCGAAGATGTCGAAGGCCGCCAGTTCATCGATTGCCTGGCCGGCGCTGGCACCTTGGCCCTGGGGCATAATCACCCGGCAGTGATCGAGGCAATCCAGCGCGTGCTGGCTGACGAACTGCCGCTGCATACACTCGACCTGACCACCCCGGTCAAGGACCGCTTCGTCCAGGACCTGTTCGGCATCCTGCCCGAGGCCCTGCGTCGCGAGGCCAAGGTGCAGTTCTGCGGCCCGACCGGTACCGACGCCGTGGAAGCGGCCCTCAAGCTGGTGCGGGGCGCAACAGGGCGCAGCACCGTACTGGCCTTCCAGGGGGCGTACCACGGCATGAGCCAAGGCGCCTTGAGCCTGATGGGCAGCCATGGCCCCAAGCAGCCGCTGGGTGCGCTGCTGAGCAACGGCGTGCAATTCATGCCGTACCCGTACGATTACCGATGCCCGTTCGGCCTGGGTGGTGAGGCCGGTGTGAAGGCCAACCTGCATTACCTGGAAAACCTGCTGCTCGACCCTGAAAGCGGTGTACCGCTGCCTGCCGCCGTGATCCTTGAAGTGGTACAGGGTGAGGGCGGGGTAATTCCGGCTGACATCGAATGGCTCAAAGGCGTGCGGCGCATTACCGAGCAGGCGGGCGTGGCGTTGATTGTCGACGAGATCCAGAGCGGCTTCGGCCGTACCGGGCGGATGTTCGCCTTCGAGCACGCCGGCATCGTGCCCGACGTGGTGACGTTGTCCAAGGCAATCGGCGGCAGCCTGCCGCTGGCGGTAGTGGTGTATCGCGACTGGCTGGACACCTGGAAGCCGGGCGCCCATGCCGGTACCTTCCGTGGCAACCAGATGGCCATGGCGGCGGGGTCGGCGGTGATCAACTACCTGGTCGAGCACCGCCTGCCGGAGCATGCCGAGGCCATGGGGCTGCGCTTGCGCCAGCACCTGTTGCAGTTGCAACGGGATTATCCGCAGTTGGGTGATGTTCGCGGGCGTGGCTTGATGCTTGGGGTGGAACTGGTGGACCCGCATGGCAAACGGGATGCCTTGGGTTACCCGCAGGCCAACCATGAGCTGGCGGCCAAGGTGCAGCGCGAGTGCCTCAAGCGCGGGTTGATCCTGGAGCTGGGGGGGCGGCATGGCGCGGTGGTGCGCTTCCTGCCGCCCTTGATCATCAGCGGCGAGCAGGTCGATGAGGTGGCGCAGCGCTTTGCCGAGGCGTTGATCGCGGCAGTCTGACCGGTTGCCGGGGCTGCTTTGCGGCCCCGGCTGTACCAACTCAACCCAGGGACCGCCCGGCCCGCCAATAGCCCATCAAGGTAAGGCACTCGCGCTGCAACCCACGCTCCTTGATCAGGTGCCGACGTATGGCCATCACGGTCGCCGACTCTCCCGCCACCCAGGCGTAAAATGCGCTGCCGGTGCTGCTGGCCTGTTCCCACAGTATGCGTTTCTCGATATCCACTTCCTTCAGGCGCATGCCTGGTGCGGCATGGCCTTGTGGCAGGCTGGCCAGTTCACTCACGGCATGCAGCAGACCCTGGCCGTGCGCGCAGCGCAGCACGTTCCTGGGCAACCAGTGCACGCGGGCGGCCGGGCTGTGTTGCAGGGCGATGCAGTCGGCATCCAGGGGGACTTCGATGAAGGCCTCTACGTTGAGCTCCGCCGCGTCGTTTGCCAGGGATTCGAGAATGCCGGCGATAGCCGGCAGTGCCGTTTCGTCGCCGGCCAACAACACGTTGCGCACCCCTGCGGGTGGCTTCCACTCATAACCGCCCAGCTGGCCTTCATGGGCCAGGTGCGGGGCCAGCATCTGCAAGCGGTCGCCCACCTGGGCGTGAGTCGCCCAGGTCGAAGCCGGCCCGTTGACGCCGTGCAGTACGAAATCCACGTCCACCTCATGCGCTTCGCGGCGCAGGGCGCGAATGGTGTAGGTACGCATCACCGGGCGTCGGGCCACGGGCAGCGCTTCCAGCGCACTTTTCCAGTGCTGGCTGTCGGGCAACCTGGGCAGTGAGCCATCCGGGCCGGGGAAGAACAGTTTCACTCGTTGGTCGGGCGCACGCGTGCTCATTTGGGCCACCTCGGGGGCTTTGAACACCATGCGCACGAAGGATGGGCTCAGTTCGATCCGCTGGTGCAGCACCAGGTCGAACAGGCGATAGGCACTGGCGGCCGGGCGGCTGCCCAGCAGGCGGCGCAGGCCTTGTTGCAGCGTTTGGGTCAGGCTGGACATGCGGGGCCTTTTGCAGGGGTGTTTCTTTGTGGACGAGCTGTTGGCCCCGCGAATTAGGTTGCCGTGATCGCCGGTTACCAGCCGCGGCCGGAATCTACCCAGAAGTTCACCGACAGCGACGTGGACACCGACTCTACCTGGTGGAACCAGCCCTCGGGCAGGAACAGCAAGTCGCCGGCCTGCAATACCACGCGCAAGAAGGGCACTTCACGGGCTTCGGGGAAGCGCTCGTAGTCGGGGGCATCGGGGTTGAAGTCGCAGCCGTCCAGGCCGCCCTTCGGGCTGGTTGACCAGGTGCCCAGTGCGGCACGATGGTGCGGTGCTGCCAGGATGAACGATTTTTGCCCCCAGACCTGGGCGAACAGGTTGTCGGTATCATCCCGGTGCAGGGGTGTAAGGGTGCCTTTGGGGCCGATCCAGATGCGCGGTGGAATGAAGCGCTGGCGATCGAAGTAGTCCGGGTAGCGGATCAGGGCCTGCAGCTTCTCCGGCACGATATTGTTACCCATGTAGGCGGGCGGCTCGCCGGGCTTGGCCGGCTTGTCGAGCGAAGCGATGAAGTCGGCCATGGAGGTGGCGCGGAAGTCGCGGTCGGTAGAGAAAGTCTTCTTCACGTAGTCACCATGCCGGGTGATGCCCTGCAGCTCGGCAAAGTGGGCCAGCGAGGCGTCACGGCCCATGGTGAACAGCGGCCAGTCGCCAAGGGCATCGCTCAGCACCACTGGCACGCCCGTTGAAAGGTGTTCATGGTGAAACCGCGACGGCGGCATTTCGGCCCGTGACAGGCGTTGTACCTCATGCAGCGCGGGTTGGGCTGCCGAGACCTCCTCGCTGTAGCGTCCTGGCGTGGGGTAGCGCTGGTTCATCGCTGCCTTGCTGGCGGTCGTGCCTTGCCGCGCGCTGCTGATAACCTGCGGCAGCAGGGTCGCCAGGCCCATGTTGCCGGTTATTTTCAGGCGTCCGCTGGCGAACAGCTCCTCTACGTCGACAGCGCCCGCCATGATGCCGAGGAAGTCATCCTGGGCCACTTCGATCGTGACGTCCGGAGCCTCATGCCGGCCACCCCCCGTGCATGGGTTGTCGCGTACCTCGGACCAGTAGGCGAGCCCCTGGCCGAAGTCGAACTGGAACACGCCTTCGATACCGACGGCATGGGCATTGACGAACAGTTTTTCGAGTATGCGCTGAAAGTCCACGGTAAGCCTCGTCGGTTGTTGTTGTGCAGGTTTGGCATGGGATCGCGATGCCGGGCGCGGCCTGTCAGGCGCGCAAGCGCTGGCGCAGCACGTCGACCAGTCGGTCGATTTCCGCTTCGGTATTCAACAGGCCCGGCGCAGTGCGCACCACTGGCCCGGCATCGCGCGAAACGGCGTCGACGACGATGCGTTGGCTAGTCAGGTACCTGGCCAGTTCGTCGGCGTCCTGGCCTTTGCCGCGGAAGAAGGTGAAACCCGCTGAATGAGTGCTGCTGCGCGGGGTCACGAGTTCGATGGCGGGCAGGCTTTCCAGCTGTTGTTTGAGGTATTCGTTGAGGGCGTGGATACGCGCCTGCACGGCTGCCTTGCCGGTTTGCAGGTGCAATTCGAATGCCTTGCCCAAGGCCCATCGGTGCTCGAAGGCGTGGTAGCCGCCCGGGCTCATGGTGGTGGCGAAGTCTTCGTTTTCCGAGAAGGTGGCGATGCTCGGGTGCAGTTGCCCCAGCGCCGAGGATGCAGCGCAGATGATGCCGGTACCGCGCGGGCCGAACATCCACTTGTGGGTGCCGGAGATGAAATAGTCGCAGTTCAGGTCAGCGAAGCGCATGTCCTCGACACCGAAGCCGTGCACCCCGTCGATGACATACAGGATATGGTCGCGCTCATCCCGGTTCCGATTGATTTCGCGTACCAGCGCGCCGATTTCGCCAACCGGCAGTTTGACCCCGCTGCCCGAATGTACCCAGGTCATGCCCAGCACACGCGTTTGCGGGGAGATGGCCGCACGCAAGGTGCCCAGCACCTGGTCGGTGCTCACCTGCCAGGGCTGCTCGAACAGGCGCAGCCTGCGTACCGGGTTGCCATCGCGGGCGCTGCGGTAGTTCATGGTCTGTCGGGCGGCGGAGTGCTCGTGCACCGTGGTCAGGATTTCCTGGCCGGGCGCCAGCTTGATGCCGCCATAGATCAAACCCAGGCCCTCGGTAGTGCTGCCCGTCAGGGCAATCTGGCGTGGCGCCACCTCCAGGTAGCGTGCCGCCCATTGGCGTACCTCAGCCTCGTGTTTCCACTCCGACTGGGCATCCCAGTCGACCATTCGCGCCGGGTGACGGTCGAAACGTGCACGCAGGGCCTCGATGGCTTCGCGCACCGGCTTTGGATGAGAGGTGATCAGGAAATTGGCGAAGTGCGCATAGTTGGGGTCGAGTTCGAACAGGCGACGAAAATCGGCCCAACGCTGGTTGCCGGCGCTCGGGGTCGCCGTGGCCGCCTCGGCAACCGGTAGCAGCTGGCCGGCAAGCGGCAGGCTGGCGGCAAGGATGCCAGCCTGTTTGAGAAAGGTGCGGCGGTCGTTCATGACGGTGCTCGATGGCTTAGCGCTGAGAGGGTTCGGTGCCGTGGGCGGCGCTCTGCACCTGTTCCCAGACGCGCAGGAAGTTGCCGCCCCACAGTTTGGCGATATCGGCTTCGGAGTAGCCGCGGGTGATGAGTTCGGCGGTTACGTTGCGTGCCTCGCTGACGTCGTGCCAGCCGTCGATGCCGCCGCCTTCGTTGAAGTCCGAGCTGATGCCTACGTGGTCTATGCCGATCTTGCGCACGGTGTAGTCGATGGCATCACCGTAGTCCTTCAGCGTCGCCGGGGGCTCTTGATCGAGGATTGCGTAGAGCTCATTGGCGTACTGCCCGACTTTCTGCTCCGGCCAGCCGGCAATGACCGGGTCACCTGGCATCAGTGCGTAGTTCAGGTCTGCCAAGGGGGGCAGGGCGTAGCGTGCGCGCAAGGCATTGAGCTTTTCCTGGGTTTGCGCGCTGAGCGGCTTGAGGTAGCTGGAGAACGCGACCAGTTGCACGACACCGCCGCCGTCCTTGATCAGTTGCATTTCCTTGTCGGACAGGTTGCGGTTGATATCGACCATGGCCCGCGGTGCGGAGTGCGAGGCCACCACTGGTGTACGGCTGAGCTGGAGGACCTGGGTCAGTGCCTTGGTGGACATCTGCGAGACATCGATGATCACGCCCAGGTCATTGAGCCGTTGTACGGCGCGCTTGCCGATGGGGGACAGGCCATCGAGTGCATCGACGGTGTCGTTGAAGAATGGCAGGGGACGAGACGAGTCGGCCCAGCTGTTGTTGCCGACATAGCTGAAGCCGAACATGCGCACCCCGCGTGCCGCCCAGCGGTCGAGCTGGTCGATATCGTCCCCCAGCGCATACGCATTGAGCATGCTCAGAAACACCGCGAATTTGCCTTCGCCGTGCAAGCGCCGCATGTCCTGGGGGGTGTAGGCAACCGCAGCGCGTTCAGGGAAGTCGCGCACCATCGCGGTGATCGCGTTGTAGCGCACCTCCTGAGTATGCCGGGCCGCCTCGACGAAGCCTGGCGTGGGGCGATGCGGGCTGTTTGCGCCCGTCCAGGATTCGGGCCAGGCAAAGATGGTCAGCGCCGCGCCAGACAACCGCCCTTGGGCAGCCTTGGCCAGGTCGAAGCGGCCCGGCCCATTCTTGTCGGCTTCGCTGCCTTCGTTGCCGAAGTCCAGCGGCAAGGTGACATGGCTGTCGAACGAGATGATGCGTTCTTGCAAGTCGTTGGCTTGACGAACCACCTCCCGGGGGTAACCGCCAGGGGTCGCGAAATGGTACCAGGCAGCCAGACCGGCACCCGCGGCGACTGCCGCAGCCAGGCTGATGTACAGGGCTTTTTTCCAGCGTGGTGTCGTCATCTTGGTCTCAGTAGGTTCACCGTCGAGGGATGGCACAGGGGCCGCCGCTACCTGGGGTGAACGAGTCGACACGAAGGAAATTTAGCCGCCCCGGCCGCGGCGCTAAATTTCAGCGCAGGTACAACGTTCTAGCCTTGGACGGGCCGTGCTCCATGGCCGCAATGAAGGCACAGGTAGTGGCAATGACGATTTCTCGACGCGGGTTCATCGCCGCTGTGGCATTGACGGGCGTGGCGGTGCCCGGTGCGCTGTATGTGCAGCGCCAGCGGGATGCCGAGGCGTTTCCGGAAACGCCTGGCGAGGCTGTTGTCGAGTTGGCCGATACCCGCCTGCAGCAGCTGGGCGACATCCTGCGGGGCGTCTGGCGCTGGACTGCACAGGGCATGGATGCCCAGCTGCAGGGCCTGCCCGACGGCGAGCTGGAGTTGTTTCTGGATGTCGCCAGCAATGGCCGGGGGCTGCGCGGCTACCTGGACACCGCCGAACGGCTGCGCAGTGAGCAGGAACCACGTTATCGGGTGATGGGTGACTTGCTGACGGACAAGCCCGGGACGTTGCGCTGGCGGCTGTTTTCAACCGAGCCCGGTGCAGGGCAGGCGCGCTATGAATGCCATGTCGTGATCGATGAGGTCTGGGGCGCCTTTGGCAATGCCGGGCCGGCAACGCTCAACGGCCGTGTCTCGGCCCTGGACCGCGCCCTGTCTCTGCCTGTGCTGGACAATGGCTTCCTGGCCTTGAAGCGCCCCTTCCCGGAGGCTCGCGAACGCACACCGCTGTCGCCGCAGTTGCTGGCTTGGCTCATAGCACCGGAGCACCGGCTGTTCCACCAGCTCTGGCACGCTTCACGGGACAAGTGGCACAAGCTGGAAGAAGACAAGCAGTCCGCCCTGCGTGGCTTGGGCTGGCAGCCCGGGCCGCGTGGCCAGGAGCGTGATGCACGTGGCCGACACAAGGATCGCAACGGCTCCGGAGAGGACTTCCTGTTCATGCACCGGCACATGCTTGGCAGTGCCAGGGCCCTGCAGGCACTGCCCTCGTGGGCCCGGTTCCCGCTGCCTCAGCCGGAACTCGAGCGTGACCGCATCGGGTTTGCGCGGTACTACGACAACCACGACGGCAACGCCCTGCCACCGACCTGGCTGGCCCATGACGACCCGGAATACACCCAGTGGGTACGCGCCATCAAGAGCCCGGACACCTTCCATGGCAACTTCCAGGTCTGGGAGTCGCGATACAGTGACCCGGATTACCTGGGCAAGCTGACCCTGGGGCAGTTCGGCTCAGAGCTGGAGCTGGGCCTGCATGACTGGTTGCACATGCGCTGGGCAGCGGTGCCGCGCGACCCGTCCAACGGTATGCCGGTGCCCGCCGCACGAACGCCGGGTGATTTTGCCGAGCGCTGGTTCGAGGCACGCAACGACTTTCTCGGCGACCCGTTCTCGTCACATGTAAATCCGGTGTTCTGGCATTTCCATGGCTGGATCGACGACCGGATCGACGACTGGTTTCGCGCCCATGAGCGGATCCACCCGGGCGAGATCCGTCGCCTGCAGGTGAACGGCGTATCCTGGTTCGCCCCCGGGCGCTGGGTGGAGGTGGCGGACCCATGGCTTGGTCCCGATACCCATGGCTGCTCCACGGTGCCGGGCCTGCGGCCGGGTCGAAGTGTCGAGATGGACCCGGAAACCATGAAGCTGGCGTTGCGCATCATATACGGCAACGAAGACCTCTTTGCCCGCTTGCGACCGCGGGTGCCGCAGCGGCCTTGGTACGCCCGCAATCTGAAACTCGTGCAGGCGTCGGGCTGACGATAAACGCAGTGCAACCATGCGTTGCTGAGAATCATTATATTTTGTAAGATCGCGCGCTGATATCACTCAGTTCTGCATCGGCCCCAGCGTGGGTGTGCAGGACGATTCCAGGTGTGGTTGTGGAACGTTACTATCGTGAATTGGTGAGTTTCCTGTCCGCGCGCCTGGGTAACCGTCAGGCGGCGGAGGACGTTGCCCACGATGCCTACCTGCGGGTACTGGAGCGAACGGACAACGGGCAGATCGAGCATCCGCGCGCCTTCCTGTACCGCACCGCCCTGAACCTGCTGGTAGACCGCCATCGTCGCCATCTGGTGCGTCAGGCCGAGCCGCTGGAGGTTCTGGACAGTGATGAGTGCTGGCACGTGCCGGCGCTAGCGCAGGAGTTGCAGCTCGATCAGCGCCTGGCCTTGATGCAGCGGGCACTTGACGAACTGACCGGCCCCTGCCGCGAAAGCTTCCTGCTACGCAAGATCGAAGGCTTGTCCCATCTGCAGATCGCCGAGCGCCTGGGCATCTCGCGCAGCCTGGTGGAAAAGCACATCGTCAATGCCATGAAGCACTGCCGGGTGCGCATGCGGCAGTGGGAGTCCTGATTGCCTGGCTAAAGGCGAATGCAAATTCCGTCAGTCAATCACTTGATTTATGCGGCTTTTCCGACTTCTATCAAAGAAGACCGCTGCCTGCGTTACTGTGGCAGTCGCCGTCACTGGCGCAGTATGGTCATGGAGCGTGCCCATTACCCAGCTGCCCAGGTCCGCCCATGGCAAACAAGACCCTGCGCATTCTCATCGCCGATGAACACCCGTGCCAGCGCTTGCAGCTGGAGCGGTTGCTCAATGGCCTGGGCTATTACCGGATAGCCCCAGTGGACAGCTTCGAGGAGCTACAGCGCTTGGTGCTGTGCGCCTTACAGCCCTTCAACCTGTTGCTGGGCAATATCGAACTGGCCAGCCATGCTGGCGTCGACCTGGCGCGCTTCTGTCGCGTCAGCACCCAGATCCAGCACGCCCTGCTGTACCACTCCAGCCAGTTGAAAGTGCCTGCGGTGCCGCAAACCGAGCGCCAGGCGGTCAGCCTGAGCCTGCCGCAGGCGCCTGATAACGAGGCGCTGGAGACGTTCATGGCAATCATCGATGCACCCCTGCTGGTGGGCAAGTTGCCGCTGCCGGGCAACGCGCCTGCCAATGCTGTCAGGCCACGGCCACGGGCCAACTTCGCGCACACGGTGTTCAACCGCTAGCCAAGCCGCCAGCGGGCAATCGGGCAGCGATTTGTTATGCTCTTGCCCTTTGCCGATTTGCGGACCCTGCCATGACTGCCATCGATACCGCTCGCCCGCCCCGGTTCAGCCGCGGCGACCACAGGACCCTGGGCCTGGCGGCGCTGGGCGGCGCGCTGGAAATCTACGATTTCATCATTTTCGTGTTCTTTGCGCTGACCCTGAGCCAGCTGTTCTTTCCACCCGAAATGCCCGAGTGGCTGCGCCTGCTGCAAAGCTTCGGCATTTTCGTCACCGGTTACCTGGCGCGTCCGCTGGGCGGCATCCTGATGGCGCACTTCGCCGACCACCTGGGGCGCAAGCGGGTGTTCAACCTGAGCATCCTGATGATGGCCTTGCCATGCCTGCTGATCGGGGTGATGCCGACCTACGCCGACATTGGCTACGCGGCACCGCTGGTCCTGTTGGCCCTGCGTATCCTCCAGGGGGCTGCTGTAGGCGGGGAAGTGCCGAGCGCCTGGACCTTCGTCGCCGAGCATGCGCCAAATGGGCGACGCGGCTATGCCTTGGGGTTTCTGCAGGCGGGGCTGACCTTCGGCTACCTGCTGGGGGCGCTGACCGCGACCTTGCTGGCGCAACTGTTCACCCCGCAGGAAATCCTCGATTACGCCTGGCGCTACCCGTTCCTCCTGGGTGGGGTGTTTGGTGTGATGGGTGTGTGGCTGCGCCGGTGGCTCAGTGAAACACCGGTGTTTCTCGCCCTGCGCGCGCGCCAGGCGCAACCTGTGACGTTCCCGCTGCGACGCGTGCTGGGCGAGCACCGCCGGGCGCTGATCCCCGCCGCGCTGCTGACCTGTGTGCTGACCTCGGCGGTGGTGGTGCTGGTGGTGATCACGCCGACGGTGATGCAGCAGCGTTTCGGCATGAGTGCCGGGTACACCTTCGCCCTGAGCAGCGTGGGCATCGTCTTCCTCAACATCGGCTGCGTGCTGGCCGGGCTGCTGGTCGACCGTGTGGGGGCCTGGCGCGCGCTGATGCTCTACAGCCTGTTGCTGCCGCTGGGTATCGGCGCGTTGTACGCCAGCCTGGTGGGGCAGTGGGGGATGACCTGGCTGGCGTATGCGCTGGCAGGGTTGAGCTGTGGCGTGGTGGGGGTGGTGCCCTCGGTCATGGTCGGGCTGTTCCCGGCCGAGATCCGGGTTTCGGGGATTTCCTTCACCTACAACGTGGCCTACGCACTGTGGGCCAGCACCACGCCGCTGGCGCTGATTGCGCTGATGCCGTGGAGCCCGTGGGTGTGTGTCGGGTTTTGTCTGATCATGGGTGCGGTGGGGCTGCTGACGGCCTTGTATTTCGGGCGTCGTGAGCCTTTGGTGTTTGCGGCGGAGCCGATGCCGGTCATGTGTGGCGACAAATGAGCCGGTAACGGATGCGGGGCGTTGAGGCAGACTTCCGGGCGGGGGTTATTGGAATAACCTATTAGCCAAATTTAACCTGGAAGGTTAATTTCTCATGGAAAAGAGAACGCCTCATTGCCCGCTGGAGCGTGTAAGAGCGCTGGTGGGCGCTGGCCGCATCAGCCCTACAACCGCTTCCTTACGAGGCGCTCAGGCCTTGGGAATGGAATATGCGGACATGCTGGAGGTCATCACCGGTCTGGAGCGCAGAGATTTCTACAAAAGCATGACCAGTTATGCCGACCACCGCGTTTGGCAAGATGTCTATCGGCCGCTTACGGTAAAGGGATATCTGTACCTGAAACTGTCAGTGGTAGATGACGCGCTCATCGTGTCTTTCAAGGAGTTGTGAACATGAGATGCCCAATTTGCGGAGGTGCCGAGCTCGCGCTAGACACTCAGGACATGCCCTACCGGTATAAGGGGGAATCGACCCTGATCCCTGATGTGACGGGCGATTACTGTTCTGTCTGTGGTGAGGCAGTGCTAAGTCATGACGAGGCTATGCGAGTCAGCGATCTGATGTCTGCCTTCAATCGCCAAGTCAATGCTCTAGACGTTGATCCCGATTTCATCGTTTCCGTACGCAAGAAATTTGATCTGGATCAGCGGGAGGCTGGGGAAATATTCGGTGGAGGAGTCAATGCTTTTTCACGTTATGAGAATGGCAAAACCAAACCGCCGGTGGCGCTGATCAAATTGTTCAAGTTGCTCGACCGTCACCCGGAGCTCTTTGAGGAAGTCAGGACTGCGTGAGGCGGTTGCCCGGCCTTGCTTGGGTTTCCAAATGACACTGTCTCTAGGCGCGGATAGCCAACAAAAAGCCCCCGGCCCATCAGGACCGGGGGCTTTTCGTTGCCACAAGGGCAGGGGCCTTACATGTTCGGGTAGTTTGGCCCGCCAGCGCCTTCAGGGGTGACCCAGGTAATGTTCTGGGCCGGGTCCTTGATGTCGCAAGTCTTGCAGTGCACGCAGTTCTGCGCGTTGATCTGGAAGCGCTTGTTGCCGTCTTCCTGAGTGACCACTTCGTATACACCTGCCGGGCAGTAGCGCTGGGCAGGCTCGTCGTACAAGGGCAGGTTGCTGGCGATCGGTACGCTTGGATCGGTCAGCTTCAGGTGGCAGGGCTGTTCTTCTTCGTGGTTGGTGCTGGAGAGGAATACCGAGCTCAGCTTGTCGAAGCTGAGCTTGCCGTCCGGTTTCGGGTAATCGATCTTCTGCGAATCGGCGGCCAGCTTCAGGCAAGCGTAGTCCGGCTTGGTGTCGTGCAGGGTGAACGGCAGTTTGCCACCGAACCAGTTCTGGTCGACATAGTTGAACGCCGCGCCCAGCAGCGGGCCGAACTTGTGCATGGCCGGGCCGAAGTTGCGGCTGGCGAACAGTTCTTCGTGCAGCCAGCTGGCCTTGAAGGCGCTGACATAGCTGTTCAACTGATCACCACCTTCGCTACCGGCGATCAATGCGTCGGCCACTGCTTCGGCGGCAAGCATGCCGGACTTCATCGCGGTATGGCTGCCCTTGATCTTGGCCACGTTCATGGTGCCCAGGTCGCAACCGATCAGCGCGCCACCATTGAAGACCATTTTCGGCAGCGAGTTGATGCCGCCTTTGGCCAGGGCGCGGGCGCCGTAGCTGATGCGCTTGCCGCCTTCGAGGTACTGGCTGATCACCGGGTGGTGCTTGAGGCGCTGGAACTCGTCGAACGGCGACAGGTACGGGTTGGCGTAGGACAGGTCGACGATCAGGCCGACCACCACCTGGTTGTTTTCCAGGTGATAAAGGAACGAGCCACCGGTGTTGTCCTTGGCCATCACGTCCAGCGGCCAGCCGGCGGTGTGCACCACCAGGCCTTGCTCGTGCTTGGCCGGGTCGATTTCCCAGATTTCCTTCAAGCCGATGCCGTAGTGCTGGACGTCGGACTCGCTGTCGAGGTTGAAGCGCTTGATCAGCTGCTTGCCGATATGGCCACGGCAGCCTTCGGCGAACAGGGTGTACTTGGCACGCAGTTCCATGCCCGGGGTATACAGGCCGTCTTTCGGGTTGCCTTCGCGGTCAACACCGAGGTCGCCGGTGACGATGCCGCGAACCACGCCGTTGTCGTCGAACAGCGCTTCCTGGGCGGCGAAGCCCGGGTAGATCTCCACACCGAGGTTCTCGGCCTGCTGGGCCAGCCAGCGGCACAGGTTGCCCAGCGAGATGATGTAGTTGCCCTGGTTGTGCATGGTCTTGGGCACGAACAGGTCAGGCACCTTGGTCGCGCTGCCGGCATCCTTGAGCACGTAGATGTCGTCGCGCTTCACTTCGGTATTCAGCGGTGCGCCGAGCGCTTTCCAGTCGGGGAACAGCTCGTTCAGGGCGCGGGGCTCGAACACTGCGCCAGAGAGGATGTGGGCGCCGACTTCAGAGCCTTTTTCCACCACGCAGACGCTGATTTCGCTACCGGCTTCGGCGGCCTTCTGCTTCAGGCGGCAGGCGGCGGACAGGCCCGCCGGGCCGGCGCCGACGATGACCACGTCGAATTCCATGTATTCGCGTTCCACTGGTTCTCTCCTACTCATCAAGGCTCGTGCTGTTGCTTTGTCTTATGGGTGCTTGCGCGCAGTGGCTCATCACGGGAGCGAAACTGTAGCTGCGCAAATGACGGACTACACCGTTTTGTCTTGGCCGCGCATTATATCTACACCACTTGGCGGGTCCAATACAAACGTTTGTTTGAATTTGCCGCAGGCCAGTAAAATCACAGGAGCGCGGCTGGAGGGTGACCGATTTGCCGTATTGACCGGATTGGGTGTTACGGTCAAGATACGAGCGGTTTTACGTTCGCCGTAGGCTTGCAGCCGGGCGCAGGTACACCTCTAAAGACCAGGTGTGGAGCAGGGTTTTGCGGGCTTAGGCCGGTTTGTAGTGGAGTTTACACGCCACGACAGAAAATGACCCGTGAGTATTTGTCGCAAGAGTCCGGACAAGACTGTTCGGTCACAGTGAAGATGCTGCTTCCCGGTACGTTTTTAGAGGTGCCCTTGTACCCACGCGCATCGCCGGGCATGGCCCCAGGCGACTATCTATTCACCGGAGAGTAACGAGGAATCCATGAAGGTTCTTGTAGCTGTCAAACGAGTGGTCGACTACAACGTCAAGGTTCGCGTCAAGGCGGACAACTCCGGCGTCGACCTTGCTAACGTCAAGATGTCCATGAACCCCTTCTGCGAAATCGCCGTGGAAGAAGCCGTACGCCT